>JAGTRL010000085.1 GCA_018261815.1 Pseudomonadota bacterium | reverse complement strand
CTTCATCCAGCAGATCATCAACGGTCTGGTTCTCGGCAGCATGTACGCGCTGGTCGCGCTGGGCTACACGATGGTCTACGGCATCATCAACCTGATCAATTTCGCGCACGGCGAGGTGTTGATGGTCGGTGCCCTGGTCAGCTGGACCGTGGTCACGCTGATGGCCGACTCCGGGCTGCCGGGCTGGCTGCTGCTGCTGATTTCGCTGATCGCCGCCATCGTGGTCTGTACCACGCTGAACTACACCATCGAGAAGATCGCCTACCGGCCGTTGCGCAATGCGCCGCGGCTGGCACCACTGATCACCGCGATGGGCGTGAGCCTGCTGCTGCAGACGTTGGCGATGATCATCTGGAAGCCCACGGTCAAGAGCTACCCGATCCTGCTGCCCAGCGAGCCCTTCCACATCGGCGGGGCGGTCATCAACACCGTGCAGATCATGATCCTGGTGAGCACGGCGGTGACGTTGGCTGCGCTGATGTGGCTGGTCAACCGCACCAAGCTCGGCCGGGCCATGCGCGCCACGGCCGAGAACCCGCGCGTGGCCGGGCTGATGGGCGTGCGCCCGGACACGGTGATCTCGGCCACCTTCATCATCGGCGCGGCGCTGGCCGCGCTGGCCGGCGTGATGTATGCGGCCAACTACGGCTCGGTACAGCACACCATGGGCTTCATGCCTGGCCTGAAGGCCTTCACCGCGGCGGTGTTCGGCGGCATCGGCAACCTGGCCGGCGCCATGGTCGGCGGCGTGCTGCTGGGTCTGATCGAGGCTTTGGGCGCCGGCTACATCGGCGACCTCACCGGCGGCGTACTCGGCAGCCACTACCAGGACATCTTCGCCTTCATCGTGCTGATCCTGGTGCTGACGCTGCGGCCACAGGGCCTGATGGGCGAGCGAGTGGCCGACCGGGCCTGAACGCGGGAGGAGCGGACCATGAAGAACAAGTACGCGATCTTCCTGCTCAGCGGCCTGGGGTTGCTGGTGCTGCCGCTGCTGGCCCAGCCCTTCGGCGATGCCTGGGTGCGCATCATCGACATCGCGCTGCTGTACGTGATGCTGGCCCTGGGCCTGAACATCGTGGTCGGCTATGCCGGTCTGCTCGACCTGGGCTATGTCGCCTTCTACGCGGTGGGCGCCTACATGTTCGGCCTGCTGGCCGGGCCACACTTGTGGGAAACCTTCCCGTGGATCAAGGCCACCTTCCCGAACGGCATCCACGTGGCCTGGTGGCTCGTCATCCCGCTTGGAGCCTTGCTGGCCGGCATGTTCGGCATGCTGCTGGGCGCGCCGACGCTCAAGCTGCGTGGCGACTACCTGGCCATCGTCACGCTCGGTTTCGGCGAGATCATCCGCGTCTTCCTGAACAACCTGGACGCGCCGGTGAACATCACCAACGGGCCCAAAGGCCTGGCCGGCATCGACTCGATCAAGATCTTCGGCCTGGACCTGGGCAAGGCGACCGAAGTCTTCGGCTACAGGCTGTCGTCGGTGACGCTGTACTACTACCTGTTCCTGGTGCTGGTGATCTTCACCATCATCATTTGCTACCGGCTCGAGCGCTCTCGCATTGGCCGCGCCTGGATGGCCATCCGCGAGGACGAGATCGCCGCCAAGGCCATGGGCATCAACACCCGCAACCTCAAGCTGCTGGCCTTCGGCATGGGTGCCACCTTCGGCGGCGTGTCCGGCGCGATGTTCGCGAGCTTCCAGCGCTTCATCTCGCCCGAGTCCTTCTCGCTGCAGGAGTCGATCATGATCGTCGCCATGGTGGTGCTCGGCGGCATCGGCCACATTCCCGGTGTAATCGTCGGTGCGCTGCTGCTGGCGGCGCTGCCCGAGGTGCTGCGCTACGTGGCCGACCCGCTGCAGAACATGACCGGTGGGCGCCTGGATGCGTCGATCCTGCGCCAGCTGCTGGTGGCGCTGGCGATGATCAGCATCATGCTCATCCGGCCGCGCGGGCTGTGGCCTTCGCCCGAGCACGGCAAGGCCGCGCCCGCGCCGGCCGCCGTCAACGGCAAGCAAGGGGCCAAGAAATGAGCGAGGTCCTCAAGGTCGCGGGAGTGTCCAAGCGTTTCGGCGGCTTGCAGGCGCTGTCGGACGTGGGCATCTCCATCCTGCCCGGGCAGGTGTACGGGCTGATCGGCCCCAACGGCGCCGGCAAGACCACCTTCTTCAACGTGCTGACGGGCCTGTACACACCCGATTCCGGCAGCTTCGAGCTCGGCGGCAAGCCCTACAAGCCGACGGCGGTGCACGAGGTGGCGCGTGCCGGCATCGCCCGCACCTTCCAGAACATCCGCCTGTTCGCCGAGATGACGGCGCTGGAGAACGTGATGGTCGGGCGCCATGTGCGCACCCAGTCGGGGCTGCTCGGCGCGATCCTGCGCACCGGCAGCTTCAAGGCCGAGGAAGCCGCCATCGCCGCGCGCGCACAGGAACTGCTCGACTACGTCGGCATCGGCCGCTTTGCGGACTACAAGGCGCGTACGCTGAGCTACGGCGACCAGCGCCGCCTGGAGATCGCCCGTGCGCTGGCCACCGACCCGAAGCTGATCGCGCTGGACGAACCCGCCGCCGGCATGAACGCCACCGAGAAGGTGGTGCTGCGCGAGCTGATCGACCGTATCCGCAAGGACGGGCGCACCATCCTGCTGATCGAGCACGACGTCAAGCTGGTGATGGGCCTGTGCGACCGCGTCACCGTGCTCGACTACGGCAAGCAGATCGCCGAGGGCACGCCCTACGACGTGCAGCGCAACGAGAAGGTGATCGAGGCCTATCTGGGTGCCGACCACAAGGCCCACTGAGCGCGGAGCAGCAAGATGGCCAATCCAGTCCTGTTGAAGGTCAATGCTCTGAAGGTCGCCTATGGCGGCATCCAGGCCGTCAAGGGCGTCAGCTTCGAGGTGCGCCAGGGCGAACTGGTCAGCCTGATCGGTGCCAACGGCGCGGGCAAGACCACCACGCTGAAGGCCATCACCGGCTTGCAGCCGGTGGCCGCCGGCGAGATCGAGTTCATGGGCAAGTCGATCAAGGGCCAGGGCGCCTGGGACCTGGTCAAGCAGGGGCTGGTGATGGTGCCCGAGGGCCGCGGCTGCTTCACCCGCATGACCATCACCGAGAACCTGCTGATGGGCGCCTTCGTGCGCAACGACAAGGAGATCGAGTCCGACATCGACAAGGTCTTCGCCATCTTCCCGCGGCTCAAGGAACGCCGCGCGCAGTTGTCGGGCACGATGAGCGGCGGCGAGCAGCAGATGCTGGCCATGGGCCGCGCGCTGATGGCCCGGCCCAAGGTGCTGCTGCTGGACGAGCCGTCGATGGGCCTGTCGCCGATCATGGTGGACAAGATCTTCGAAGTGGTGTCCACCATCCACGGCCAGGGCACGACCGTGCTGCTGGTGGAGCAGAACGCCAGCCGCGCCCTGCAACTGGCCGACCGCGGCTACGTGATGGAGTCCGGCGAGGTGACGATGAGCGGCGATGCCAAGCAGCTGCTCAACGACCCGAAGGTGCGCGCTGCCTACTTGGGCGAGTAGCCGTCAATCGCCCTGCGCGTCGTGGCCTCGCAGAGCTCGACCTCCTCCTGAGGGGTTCGAACGTGCGCAGGCACGTTCTCGCGTCCTCAGTCGGCCTTGGCGCCTGAAGCCTTCACGACCTTCTCGTACTTCACCAGCTCGCTGCGCACGAAGGCGGCGAACTGCTGCGGCGAGGTCGGCGAGGGCTCGGCCAGCAGCGTCGCCAGCCGCGCCTTGATCTCGGGCGAAGCCAGCGCCTCGGTGAAGGCCTTGTTCAGCCGCTGCGTCGTCGCCGGCGGCAGGCCGGCGGGGCCGAACAGGCCGAACCAGGTGTTGATGTCGAAGCCCGCCAGGCCGTAGGCAGCGCCGCTGTCGGCGATGGTCGGCACCTCGGGCATCGCGCTGGAGCGCTTGGCGGTGGTCATGGCCACGGCCTTCAGCTTGCCGCTCTTGATGTTGGCCGAGGCCGCGGCCAGGTTGTCGAAGTTCAGGTCCACCTGGCCGGACAGCAGCGCCAGTTGCGCGGGGGGCCCTCCAGCATAGGGAATGTGCACCATGTACACGCCGGCCTGCGACTTGAACATCTCGCCGGCCAGGTGCCCGGCGCTGCCGTTGCCGCCCGAGCCGTAGTTCAGCGTGCCCGGGTTCTTCTTGGCATAGGCGACCAGGTCGGCGATGTTGGCGATGCCCAGCTTGTTGGCCACATCGACGTTCATCACCAGCACGTTGGGCACCTGGGCCACCAGCGTGATCGGCGTGAAGTCGCGGATCGGGTCGTAAGGGATCTTCGCGTACAGCCAGGGGTTGATGGCATGCGTGGCGACTGCGCCCATGCCGAGGGTCAGGCCGTCCGGCGCGGCCTTGGCCACCAGGTCCATGCCCAGGTTGCCGCCGGCGCCGGGGCGGTTCTCCACCATCACCGGGCCCAGGCTGTCCTTGACCTTGTCGACCAGCGCGCGCGCCACGATGTCCAGCGGCCCGCCGGGCGGGTAGGGCACGATCAGGCGGATCGGCTTGGCCTGCGCCCAGGCGGGACGGGCGAGGGGGCTGGCCAGGGCGGCCAGCGTCAGCAGGCGGCGGCGTGTGTTCGGCAACTCGGTCTCCAGAATGTCTTGCGCAGCCGCAAGCCTACACTGTGCTTGCCCGCGGTTCGAAGCCGCTCAAGTTGAGGAGCGATGCCATGACGCTGTGCCCCATTGCCGTCGTTGCCGGCTGCCAGAAATGCCCGGTCTTCAAGGTGTGCCCGCTGAAGACCGTGATCGGCGATCAGCCCAGCAAACCCCCTGCGGGCGGCAGCTCGTCGGGCGGGGGGAAGAAGTAGCTCGACGGCTTGTGGCTCCGGCTCACATCGACTGCGTCGATGTGACCCTGCGCCGCAAGCATCGCGCCGCTACGCGACGGGATGCTTGTCGGCCTCGGAGGTGAAGGCGTCGGCGTAGAACTCGTCGGCCGGCAGGCCGCAGAGAGAGACGAAGTCGTTGCGCGCCGATTCCACCATCACGGGGGCGCCGCAGGCATAGACCTGGTGGCCCGACAGGTCGGGCAGCTCGTCCATCACCGCGCGGTGCACCAGGCCGGTCCGGCCGGCCCAGCCTTCGCCCGAGCTTTCGGACAGCACAGGCACGTAGCGCAGGTTGGGCATCTGTGCGGCGGCGGCTTCGGCCCAGTCGTGCAGATACAGGTCGTCGCGCCGCCGGCAGCCCCAGTACAGCAAGGCCGGTCGGTCGATGGCTTTGAGCTGCATGTGCTCGATCAGCGCCTTGATCGGCGCGAAGCCAGTGCCCGCGGCCAGCAGCACGATCGGCTTGGACGATTCCTCGCGCAGGAAGAAGCTGCCGAAGGGCCCCTCGATGCGCAGGATCTCCTTCTCCTTCATCGCCCCGAACACATGGTCGGTGAACTTGCCGCCGGCCAGGTGGCGCAGGTGCAGTTCCAACGCCGGCGGGCTGCCCAGGTTGTGCGAGGCGTTGGCCATCGAATAGCTGCGCCGCGCGCCGTCGCGCAGGATGATCTCGATGAACTGCCCGGCGCGGTACTGCAGGTTCTGGTTGGCAGGCAACTGCAGCCGCAGGACCATCACGTCGGCGGCGGCGCGCTGCAGGCTCAGCACACGCGCAGGCATCTTCAGCACCGGGAATTCGCCCGCCCCCGGCACGCTGCGCGCCTCGATCACGCAGTCGGTCTGCGCCACCGCGCAGCACGGCAGGATCCAGCCGGCGTCCTCCTCTGCGGTGGACAGCGCGCGCAGCTGGTGCGCGCCGTGGATCACCCGTCCTTCGAGCAGCCGGCTCTTGCAGGAGCCGCAGGCCCCGTCGCGGCAGCCATAGGGCAACCCGATGCCCTGGCGGATGGCGGCCGACAGAATCGGCTCGTCGCGCTGCACCTCGAAGCTGCGCTTCGCGGGTTGCAGATGGATGGTGAAGCTCATGGGTCTTGCATGCCGCACTTAAACTGCAGGCCGATTGTGCCCGCAAGGGTTTCGCCCCATGAACCTGCTGCCAACCCGCCGCTTTCGAATGCCGGCGCTGCTGATCGTCGGCTGCGGCGATGTGGGCCTGCGCGTGCTGAAGCTGCTGCGCGGCCGCTGGCGCGTGTTGGCCTTGACGTCGACGCCGTCGCGGCGCGAGGCGCTGCGCCAGGCCGGCGCGCTGCCCTTGCTGGGCAACCTGGACGATGCCACCACGCTGGGCCGCCTGGGCGGACTGGCCGACGTGGTGCTGCACTTGGCGCCACCGCCGGCCAGCGGCGAACATGACAGCCGCACCCGCAACCTGCTGCGTGCGCTGGCCCGGGCGGGGCGCGTGCGGCGCATCGTCTATGCCAGCACCAGCGGCGTCTATGGCGACTGTGCCAGCGCGCGCTTCGACGAGACGCGTGCGCCGCAGCCCGCGACCGCGCGGGCGCGTCGCCGCGTCGACGCCGAGGCGCAGCTGCGCTGGTACGGCCGGCGCTGCGGTGCGGAGGTGTCGCTGCTGCGCATTCCAGGCATCTACGCGTCCGACCGCGACGGCGGCCATCCGCGCGAGCGCCTGCAGCGCGGCACACCCGTGCTGCAGGCGCAGGATGACGTCTACACCAACCACATCCATGCCGACGACCTGGCGCGCGCCTGCGTGGCCGCGCTGCACCACGCGCTGCCGCAGCGCGTGGTGCATGTCAGCGACGACACCGAGCTGCGCATGGGTGAGTACTTCGACCTGGCAGCCGACCTGTGCGGCCTGCCGCGGCCGCCGCGCATCAGCCGCGCCGAGGCGGGTGTGCAGTTGTCGCCGATGCAGCTGAGCTTCATGAGCGAATCGCGCCGGCTCGACAACCGGCGCCTGAAGCGCGAATTGAAGCTGCGCCTGCGCTACCCCACCGTGGCCGAAGGACTACTGGCCTGAGTGCAACCCAACCCATGAAGACCCTGCTGCTGACCCACCCACTGCCGGCCAAGATGTTTGCCGACGCGGTGCATGGCATCGAGCCGAAGTTGCCGCTGCTGGAGTACCGTCCTGGCCTGGCCGACACCGAGCTGGCCGACGTCGAGGCGGTGCTGGGCTGGCGCTTTCCCGAAGGCGTGGCCGCGCGCTTGCCGCGGCTGCGCTGGGTGTGCGCGGTGGGTGCGGGCGTCGACAAGCTGCTGGTGCCCGAGCTGCCGCCGCCGGTGCGTGTATCGCGCATCGTCGATGCCGAACAGGCCGACGGCATCGCGCAGTTCGTGGTGCTGATGGCCTTGCGCCATGCGCGCAAGCTGCCGGTCTACGAGGCCCAGCAGCGCAAGCGGCAGTGGACCCGCCAGGCGATCGGCGCACTGCGATGCCATGTCGGCGTGCTCGGTACCGGAGCGATGGGCAGCTCGGTGGCCCGCATGCTGCAGGCAGTGGGCTTCCAGGTCACCGGCTACAGCCGCCATTCAGGCCAGTCGCTGCCATCGGTGCTGGGCGGTAGCGACATCGTCGTCTGCGCGCTGCCGCTGACGCCGCAGACCCAGGGACTGCTCGATGCCAAGACGCTGGCGCTGATGCCGCGCGGCAGCTACCTGATCAACATCGCGCGCGGCGCGCACGTGGTCGAGCCCGACCTGATCGACGCCGTGCGCTCGGGCCACCTGGCCGGCGCGGCTCTGGACGTGCAGCAGCACGAGCCGCTGCCGGCCGACGACCCGCTGTGGGACGTGCCCGGCATCACCATCACGCCGCACATCGCGGCGCAGTCGTCGCCGCACACCATTGCGCTGCAATTCGTGCAGGGCTGGCGCTGCCTGCAGCGCGGCGAGGCGCCGCACAACCTTGTGGACCGGGCGCGCGGCTACTGATCAGATTCCCTGGGCGCTCTTCAGCGTCTTCATCCGGTCCACCGACTGCAGCTTCAGCGTCTGCGGCTGGCCGCCGCGCACGATGTCGAGCGTGACCTCGCGTTCTGGCGCGCCGCCGGTCCACAACGTCTTCCACAGCACCTCCAGCGCCTTGACCTCGGTGCCGTCGATGCGCACGATGCGGTCGCCCGGCTCCAGTCCGGCCACCTCGGCCGGGCTGTCGCTGTTGACGCGCACCACTCGCACCATGCCTTCGGCCTCGACGCAGTTCACACCCATCCAGGCGCGCTGGCTCAGGCGGCTGCTGCCGCGGCTGCGCAGCTCGGACAGGATCGGCCGCAGCAGATCGATCGGCACGAACATGTTGCCGTTTTGCGGCGGGCCGTCCGGACCGGCTGCGTCCTTGACCAGCAGCGAACCGATGCCCACCAACTCGCCGCGGCCGTTGAACAGGCCGGCACCGCTGTGGTCGGGCCGGGCTGGCGACGTGAACAGCGCACCGTCGACGTGGTATTCCCAGTAGCCGGAGAAGTTGCGACGCGACACCAGCTGCGCGGCGCTGATCGCACCGTCCTCGCCGCCGCTGACGACCATCAGCGCCTCACCACGCTGCAGCGTCGTGGCCGCGCCGAAGGGCGCTGGCTCGATGCGCAGCGGCGCCAGCGGCTGCACCAGGCCAAAGCCGGTGGCCACGTCGTAGCCGATCAGCCGCGCCGGAACCTCGCGCTCGTCGTCGGTGATCAGCTGCACCTGCTCGGCCTCGAGGATCAGGTAGCCGATGGTCAGCACCAGGTCGCCGTTGCCGATGACCACTCCCGAACCCTGCCGGGCACGGCCCAGGGTGGCAGCGGAGCGCGCGTCGTCGACCGCCGTCGCGCGCAGACCCACCACCGAGGCGCTGGCGCGTTGCAGCGCCCGCGACTGTGCTTCGATGGCCGAGGGCGTTTCGGCGGCGCGCGCCTGCACGGCAAGGGCCAGGCCCAGCACCAGCGCGACAAGGGGCAGGTACAACGGACGGGCGGACATGGCACACCTCCGGCGACAACGATCGGTCGCGGCCATCATAGGACGGCCGCGCCCGCGATGTGCGCGAGGGCTTTGGCGGAGGCGGTGCGCTAGCGCCGGCGCATGCCGCCGAAGGGCGACTGGCCGCGCCAGAAGCGGATCATCAGGAATCCGCCGAGCATGCCGCCCAAGTGGGCGAAGTGGGCGATGCCGCTGCGGCCGTACAGGCCGAGCACCAGTTCGAGCACGCCGAAGACGATGACGAAGGTGCGCGCCTTCATCGGGATCGGCGGGATCAGCGGCACGATGATGCGGTTGGGGAACAGCATGCCGAAGGCCAGCAGCAGCCCGAACAGTGCGCCCGATGCGCCGACCGTGGGCACCATCGAGCGTGTCAGCCAGGTCACGAGCAGCTGGGTCACGGCAGCCGCCAGCAGGCTGGCCAGCAGGAACTGCCAGTAGCGGTGGCGGCCCCACAGGCGCTCGAGCTCCGAGCCGAACATCCACAGGCCGAGCATGTTGAAGCTCAGGTGCAGCAGGTCACCGTGCAGGAAGCCGTAGCTGAGCATCTGCCACGGCCAGAACAGCCCCGACTGCAGCGGCCACAGTGCGAACAGCACTTCGAGCCGCACGAACTGGTCGACGCAGAACACTGCTGTGCAGATCAGCATCAGGGCCTTGGTCAGCGGCGGAAGCGGCGGCATGGATTCGGCGGCGTTGGAATGGAGGTGGCGCGCGAGGCCGAGCTCACCGGGAACACGCCCCGACCGGCTGGCCGTACTGTCTGGTGCCCGGGGCCGGACTCGAACCGGCACGCCTTGCGGCGGGGGATTTTGAGTCCCCTGCGTCTACCGATTTCGCCACCCGGGCTTCAGTGGGGTGCGTCCATAGGCACGTGAGGGCGCGGATTATGGCATGCAGCTTTCGCGGCTCGGGCGGCGCGCTGCCACAATAGTGCGCTTCGTTGCACGCCCGACCATGGCCACCAAGAAACCGCCGCACTACAAGACCCTGCAGGACACGATCGGTGCGACGCCACTGGTGCGGCTGCAGCGCCTGCCCGGCGCCGACAACGACGCCAGCGGCAATGTCATCCTGGGCAAGCTCGAGGGCAACAACCCGGCCGGTTCGGTCAAGGACCGACCGGCGCTGAGCATGATCCGCCGCGCTGCCGAACGCGGTGACATCCGACCCGGCGACACGCTGATCGAGGCCACCTCGGGCAACACCGGTATTGCGCTGGCCATGGCTGCGGCGATGCTCGGCTACCGCATGATCCTGGTCATGCCCGAGGATCTGTCGATCGAGCGCGCGCAGACCATGAAGGCCTACGGCGCTGAGCTGGTGCTGACACCGCGCTCCGGCGGCATGGAGTACGCGCGCGACCTGGCCGAGCAGATGGTGGCCGACGGCAAGGGCCGGGTGCTCGACCAATTCGCCAACGTGGACAACCCGCGCATCCATTACGAGACCACCGGCCCCGAGATCTGGGAAGACACCGCCGGGCGCATCACGCACTTCGTCAGCGCCATGGGCACCACCGGCACCATCACCGGCGTGTCGCGCTACCTGAAGGAGCGCAACCCAGGCGTGCGCATCGTGGGGGCGCAGCCCAGCGAAGGCTCGCGCATCCCGGGCATCCGCAAGTGGCCCGAGGCCTACCTGCCGAAGATCTACGACCCGAAGCATGTGGATCAGATCGTGCTGGTGTCCCAGGCCGACGCCGAGGACATGGCACGCCGCCTGGCCCGCGACGAAGGCCTGTTCGCCGGCATTTCCGCGGCGGGCGCCTGCTGGGTGGCGCTGCAGTTGGCGCGCACACTGCGCAACGCCACCATCGTCTTCATCGTCTGCGACCGCGGCGACCGTTACCTGTCCACCGGTGTCTTCCCGGCCTGAATGCCCATGAGCAATGCCTACCGCTTCTGCCCGAGCTGCGCGACGCCGCTGGAATGGCTGCCGGCGATGGAGGACAGTGGCCCCAAGGAGCGGTTGCGCTGCGTCGGCTGCGGCTGGACCCACTGGAACAACCCGACGCCGGTGCTGGCCGCGGTGATCGAATGCGCCGACCGTGAAGGCCGCCTGCTGCTGGCCAAGAACGCGGCCTGGAAGGGCAACATGTTCGCGCTGATCACTGGCTTCATGGAGGCCGGCGAAACCCCGCAGGAGGGCATTGCACGTGAGGTGGCCGAAGAGACTGCCCTGCAGGTCGATGCGCTGAACCTGATCGGCGTGTACGACTTCCAGCGCATGAACCAGGTCATCATTGCCTACCATGCCCTGGCCCATGGCGAGGTGCGGCTGTCACCCGAGCTGGCCGAGTACCGGCTGTTCGCGCCGCAGGACGTGCGCTGCTGGCGTGCCGGTACCGGCTATGCGCTGGCCGACTGGCTGCGCACGCGCGGTCACGAGCCGCAGTTCATCGAGCTGCCCGGGCGCCACTGAGAACGAGGACGACCATGGAAGTGCAGAAGGAAATCGACACCCGCGGACTGAACTGTCCGCTGCCGATCCTGAAGGCCAAGAAGGCGCTCGCCGACATGGCCAGCGGCCAGGTGCTGAAGGTGGTCGCCACCGATCCGGGTTCGGTGCGCGACTTCCAGGCCTTCGCGCGTCAGACCGGCAATGAACTGGTCGAGCAGAGCAGCGGCAGCAACGAGTTCACCCACTACCTGCGGCGCAGGTAGCGGCGCGCCGCCCGGCACCGCGTTACAACTTGACGCCGCGCAGGAACTCGCGGAAGCCCGGCCCCAGCTGGGGATGGGTCAGCGCCAGCTCGACGTTGGCCTCGAGCCAGCCTTCCTTGCTGCCGCAGTCGTAGCGCCTGCCTTCGTAGCGGTAGGCGAACACCTTCTCCCGACGCAACAGCGAGGCGATGCCATCGGTCAGCTGGATCTCGCCGCCCACGCCGCGCGGCTGCGCGGCGATCTCGCGGAACACACCCGGCGTCAGGATGTAACGGCCGGCCACGCCCAGGCGTGACGGCGCCACCTCGGGCGCAGGCTTCTCGACCATCTGGGTGACGTCGACCACGCGCTCGTTGACGACGTTGCCGGCGACGATGCCGTAGCGGCGCGTCTGCTCGGCCGGCACTTCCTGCACCGCCAGGATCGAGGCCTGCCATTCCTCGAACTGATCGACCATCTGTTTGAGTACCGGTGGCGTGCCGACCATCAGGTCGTCGGCCAGCAGCACCGCGAAGGGGTGGTTGCCCACCAGCCGCTGGCCGCACAGCACTGCATGGCCCAGTCCCAGCGCCTGCGCCTGGCGCACGTAAATGCATTCCATGTCGTCGGGCTTGACGCCGCGCACCACCTCCAGGAGTTCGTGCTTGCCCGCCTGTTCGAGGGCTACCTCCAACTCGAAAGTCATGTCAAAGTGGTCCTCGATCGGCCGCTTGTGGCGGCCGGTGACGAAGATCATCTCGCGCACGCCGGCGGCATAGGCTTCTTCGACGGCGTACTGGATCAGTGGCTTGTCCACCACCGGCAGCATTTCCTTGGGCTGCGCCTTGGTGGCAGGCAGGAAGCGGGTACCCAGACCCGCCACGGGAAAGATGGCTTTCGTTACCGACATCGGCATCTCTACAATCCCCTTGAACAAGTCAAATCATTGTGGCACGCAGCACCTGACGGTTCACCCGATCTCCCTGGTACAAGTCACATGGATGTACTGATCGTCGAGCCGCTCGAACCCGAGGTCCTGAATTGGATCGACGCGCGCCATCCGGTGCGCTTCGCGCCGGAGCTTGAACGCGATCCGCGTGCCTTGCGCCAGGCGCTGTTCAACGTGCGCGCACTGATCGCTCCGCCCTCGGTGGCGCTGGATGCGCAGGCGCTGCATTTCGCCCCCGTGCTGCGCGCTGTCGGTCGGCTCAGTACCGGCGCAGAGAACCTGGATGCCGAGGCCTTCGCCCGTGCTGGCGTCGAGATCGTGCGGCCGGGCACGGCCAGCGCTGGCGCTGAAGCTGAGTTCGCCATTGGCGCGATGTTGCAGTTGCTGCGCCGCGTGCCGGTGCGCAGCAATGACGGCATGCAGGTGGGCCGCGAGCTGGCTGGCGCCACGGTCGGGCTGGTCGGCCTGCCGGCGGCAGCGCGGCCGCTGGCCGAACTGCTCGGCGCCTTCGGTGCACAGGTCAAGGGCTATGACCCGGCGGTGCACCAGTCCGACGGCCTGTGGCAGCGCTGGAAGATCGAGCCGCTGGGCCTGCACGAACTGGTCCAGCAAAGCGACGTGCTGTGCGTATTGCTGAACTATTTCACCCGCTACAAGGGCCTGTTGGGCGAGCGCTTTCTGCCCGATTGCAAGCCCGACCAAGTGCTGGTCAGCCTGGGCCATTCGAGCCTGTTCGACGACGAGGCGCTGGCTACAGCGCTCGAATCCGGTCGCATGGCCGCGGCCTGGTTCGACAGCATGGAGCCCAGCATGCTCGACTTCGGCTGCCCACTGCGGCGTGTGCGCAACCTGCAGGTCACGCCGCGGGTCGCCGGCACGACCCGCGAATCGCGTATCCGCAGCGCGTGGGCGGTGGTGCGACGCATCGACGAGATCCTCGGCGAGGCGCCGCGCCCCGAATTCAGGTCGACGACCGAAGACGACTCGCTTGATCTCGAAGCCGGTCGAGCGTCCGCCTGAAGTCCTCCAGACGCTGCTGCTCCTGGGCCACCACGGCCGCCGGCGCGCGTGCCACGAAGCTGGGGTTGTCCAGCTTGGCGCCAGACTTGCCCATCTCGCCTTCAATGCGCGCCATCTCCTTGGCCAGGCGCGCGCTTTCCGCTTCGATGTCGATCTGCACCTGCAGCGCCAGGCGGGCCTCGCCCTGCACGGCCACCGGGGTGCTGCGCGTGGCCGCGTCGAAAGCCGCGTCGGCCAGTGGCTGGACCTCGGACAGCCGGGCCAGCGCCTTCAGCACCGGCGCGGCCGAGGCCATGAACTCGGCATCGCCGGCCACCAGCAGCGGCACGCGCTCGGCCGGCGACAGGTTCATCTCCGAGCGCAGCTGCCTACAGGCACCTGCTACCGCCTTCAGTTTGGCCATCCAGGCATCGGATTCGGCATCCACCCGCGACAGCTCGGCCTTCGGATAAGGCGCGGTGACGATGCCGTCAGTCGAACCCATCGCCTTGCGGCCGGCCAGCGGTGCGATCTGCTCCCACAGCTCGGCGGTGATGAAGGGCGCGATTGGGTGCAGCAGTCGCAGTACGGTTTCCAGCACGCGCAGCAGCGTGCGCCGCGCGGCGCGCTGCTGCGCCGGGCTGCCGCCTGCCAACTGCACCTTGGCGATCTCCAGGTACCAGTCGCAATACTCGTCCCAGACGAAGGCATAGATGGCGTTGGCCACGTTGTCCAGCCGGTATTCGGCGAAACCGCGTTCGACTTCCTCTTCCACGCGCTGCAACTCGCTGACGATCCAGCGGTCGGCCGGCGAGAAATGCAGGGTGCCCTCGGGCCCGCAGTCGTTGCTGCACGGGCGGATGCCGCGCTGGTGCTCGTCCAGGCCCTGCACCTGCATCAGCACGAAACGCGTGGCGTTCCA
>JAGTRL010000443.1 GCA_018261815.1 Pseudomonadota bacterium | reverse complement strand
TGATAACTGTGCGCGGGCCACTGCTTCCACAGGCTGGGCGGCAGCTGGTAGACGTTCTGGATCTCGTTGATCGTCACGCCGAGGTTGGCGTAGTGCAGCGACTGGTTGTTGAGGTTGGCATAGGTGTCACGCTGCACCCGCATCACTTCCTGGATGCGCGCGTTGCCCCAGCGCGGCCAGCTGTGCGAGGCGAACATCACCTCGGCCTCCTGGCCGAACTTGTACAGCGCCGCGTTGATCTGCTTCGACCAGTTGAGTGCATTGCGCACCGGCGCACCGCGCGGCGTGTAGATGTTGTGGATGGTGCCGGTGATGTTCTCCGCCGCCCAGAAGGCCTTGAACTGCGGGAACCAGGTGTTCATCTCCACCGGCGCTTCGGTGTCCGGCGTATTCTGGAAGACCATCCTCACGCCGTCGATCGTCACCTCCTCGAAATCCTTAGCGATGATCAGGTTCGGCGCGATCAGCCCGACGTTGCCGCTGGCCACGTTCTTGCCGATCGATTGATCCGCGTGCCCATGCGGGTCGCGCGGCAGCAGCACCGCGTACGAATATTGGGTGCGGCGCGACATGGCGTTGCCGGAGAACACGTTCTCTTCGATCGCCGCCTGCATGAAGCCCTCGGGCGCGATCACCTTGACCTTGCCGCTGATCACGTCGGCCTCGTCGACCACGCCGCGCACGCCGCCGAAGTGGTCGACGTGCGAGTGTGAATACACCACACCGACGACCGGACGCTTGCCGAGCTTCGAGTTGATGAACTCGAGTGCCGCGCGGGCGGTCTCCTTGGCCGTCAGCGGGTCGAAGACGATCCAGCCGGTGTCGCCCTTGATGAAGCTGATGTTGGCCAGGTCGAAGCCGCGCACCTGGTAGATCCTGCCGGGCAGCACTTCGTACAAGCCATAGGCCATGTTCAGCACCGCCTGGCGCTGCAGGGAAGGGTGGATGCTCTGGAAGTCCTTGGCCTGCAGCAGCCACTGGTAGCTGGCCATGTCCCAGGCCACGTTGCCGGCGTCGGCCATGATCTTCATGAACGGCGGCTCGGCGATGAAGCCCTTCTTGGCTTCGTCGAAGTCGCGTTGGTCCTCGAAGGGCAGCGTGGCCGAGACGCCCTTGCGCAGTTCGATCGTGAAGGTCGACGGCAGGTTGCCCTTCGCATCGAAGTGCTTGACCTGTGCGGTCGGGGCACCCACGGCGGCGCCTTGGGCCTGGGCCAGGGGCGCCACGCAGACGGTCACGGCCGTGGCCAAGACCCGCGCATGTTGAATTGAGAGTGCCATTGATTCCTCCTGATGATGTCGGGCGCAGCCTACCGAGACCTCTCGCTGGCGGCGTTGATTCAGGTCATTTTCCGGTGATGCTGGGTATCCGTCCAATGCATGCTACGCAAGTCATCCATATACTCGATGCATGGCTTTAGAACTCCGACAGATGCGCCAGGTGCTCGCGCTGGCCGAGCACGGCAGCTTTGCCCGTGCCGCCGTCGCCCTGCACCTGAGCCAGCCTGCGCTGTCGCGCAGCATCCAGTTGCTCGAACAGCAGATCGGTTCCGCGTTGTTCCTGCGCTCCGTCGTGGGCGTGGTGCCGACCGACATCGGGCGCTTGCTGGTGCAGCGGGCCCGCCAGGTCGTGCAGATGGCCGAGGATCTCGACCAGGAAGTGTTGTCCAACCGTACGCTGCAAGCCGGCCAGCTGAGCATCGGGGCGGGGCCGTATCCGGTGGAATCGGTGATCACCACCGCGCTGGCGCGCTTCGTCGCGGCGCACCCGGCCATCGGGGTGCGCGTCCAGGTGCGCGACTGGGACGAGTTTCTGCCACGGCTGCGCTCGCGCGAGCTCGACTTCTTCGTCGCCGAGATCAGCACGCTCAAGAGCGAGCCCGACCTGGAGGTGGAGCCGCTGTCCGAGCATCCGCTGTACTTCGTCGGTCGCCCCGCGCACCCGCTGGCCGGGCGCGACGACGTCACCGCCGCGCAGACCTTCGCCTTCCCGTTCATTGCGCTGGCCCGTATCCCGCCGCGCCTGCTCGAGCCGATGCTCCAGGCCCGGCGCAAGTTCGAGGACCGGAAGGCGGTGCCTCAGGCCTTTCCTTCGCTGGAGTTCAACGTGCTGGCGGCCGTCAAGCGCATCGTCGAAGGCTCCGATGCCGTGACGGCCTTGACGCTGAGCTGCTGCGCCACGGAGCTGCAGCAGCAGCGGCTTTCGTTGCTGGGGACGAAGCCCTGGTTGTCGACACGCTACGGCATTGTCGGCCTCAAGGGCCACCCGATGAGTTCGGCGGCGCTGCGCTTTCGCGAGTTCGTGGCCCAGGCGGAGGCCGAGGTTTCGCCCTTCGAGGAGAAGGTGCTTGCACGCTGGGCATCGCGAGGCGCAAAGACCAACCCGACAGGTCTCGTTTCGCCGGCGCGCAAACGAGCGGCGCGCAAGCGAGCGCCGCGCTGATGCCTGCGCAGGCGGCCGATCGCGAAGTCGTCATAGAAAATCCCGATGTGGCCAGCGCCGGCCACTCAAGCGCACCGAGCGCTCCTTTCATGCGACCCCTGTGGCGTCGAAGCTTGTACGGACTGGCCGCCTCGCTGCTGCTGTTGGCAGGGGTGGCGGCATGGCTGGTGCTCAGCTTCGATGCCGAGTACTTCAAGCGTGCGGCCATCGACTGGATGCGTA
>JAGTRL010000084.1 GCA_018261815.1 Pseudomonadota bacterium | reverse complement strand
GTCGCGCCAGTTCTGGCCGCTGTCCAGCGCGATGCGCAGCAGCGTGTCGCCGGGCTTGACGGTGTAGTAGCCCGGCTTGCCGGCGTTTTCGGCGCCAGGCAAGGGCTTCGGCGCGGGCTCGACAGGCGGCGGCGTCACCGTGCCCACGACCGGCGGCGGCGTCACCGTGGCCACGACCGGCGGCTTGGCTGCCGTGCTGCGGTCCTCGACCGGCGCCTTGCGCCCCGAGGACGCACATCCGGCCAAGGCCATGAGGGCCACGGCCGCCCAGAGCCGGCAGGCCCTACCTTCAGGTTGCGGATGCATGCCTGATCATTCCCTCTACTCGATGCCGGATTTTAGGGGAACGAAGTGCACCGCCTCGTGCAACGAGCGGCGGAAATCGTCACCCTGCCGGTCCACGACCAGCAGCACCTGGCCGCTGCCGGCGCGCCCCTCCATAGGTGCCACCAGCCGTCCGCCATCGGCCAGCTGTTCCAGCCAGGCCGCGGGCAGGTCGCTGCCGCCAGCCGCGGCGATGATGCTGTCGTAGGGCGCATTCGGCGGGTGGCCGAGGCGGCCGTCGCCGTAGACCAGACGGATGTGGCCGGCACGGTGCTCGCCCAGGTTGGCCCGCGCCTTGTCGTGCAGCGGCTTGAGCCGCTCGATCGACAGCACGCGCTGCGCCATCTGGCCCAGCAGCGCGGTCTGGTAGCCGCAGCCGGTGCCGATCTCGAGCACGCGGCCGAGCGTGCCGCTGGCGCGCGCACGACTGCCCTCGTGCAGGATGCTCAGCATGCGCGCCACCACCGACGGCTTGGAGATCGTCTGCCCCAGCCCGATCGGCAGGCTGGTGTCCTCGTAGGCCTGCGTGGCCAGCCCGCTGTCGACGAACTGGTGTCGGGGCACGACACGCATCGCCTGGCATACCGCCTCGTGGCAAAGGAACTCCGCACGCAATCGCTGCACCAGCGCCAGCCGCACTGCCGCCGAGTCCAGCCCCAGCCCGGTCGGCCGGTGCTGCTGGCCGGCGTCGCGCGCCGCCTGGTGCAGCGGCGCCTGCGGTCGCAGCGTGGTCTTGCTCTTCGCGGTCGCGCCCGGCGCCGACTGCTCCAGCACGGCGGGAAAGCGCGCGCCGCGCACCGCGGGTTTGGCCGTCACGAACTCGGTCCCATGCCGCAAGCCGCAGTCATGCCAGCGCAGCCCAGCGGCTCAAGCCCGCATGGTCGGTCAGGTCCACCTGCAGCGGAGTGATCGAGATGCAGCCGGCCGCGGTGGCATGGAAATCGGTGCCCTCGCCGGCATCGCGCGCGTCGCCGGCAGGGCCGATCCAGAAGATCGGCTCGCCGCGCGGGTTGGTCTGGCGGATCACTGCCTGGCTGGCATGGCGTCGACCGAGGCGAGTGATACGCCTCGGCAGGCGGTGCGCATCGGCCCGGTTGGGAATGTTGACGTTCAGCAGCCAGGGCCCCTGCGGCATGCCGCCGGCCAGCACGCGGTCGACCACTTGGCGGGCCGCGGCAGCCGCGGCCTCGAGCTCGCCCCAGCCCTTGTGCACCTGCGAGAAGGCAATCGCCGGGATGCCGAACAGGTAGCCCTCCATTGCCGCAGCCACGGTGCCGGAATAGAGCGTGTCGTCGCCCATGTTGGCGCCATTGTTGATCCCCGAAAGCACCAGGTCGGGGCGCTGCGGCAGAAGCCCGGTGAGGGCCACGTGCACACAGTCCGAGGGCGTGCCGTTGACGACCTTGAAGCCCTTGACGGCTTCGCCCACGGACTCGAACACCGAAAGCGGCCGGTTCAGCGTCAGCGCATTCGAGGTGCCGCTGGCATTCTGCTCCGGCGCCACCACGTCGATCTCGCCGAGATCCGCACAGGCCCGCACCAGCGCAGCCAGCCCGGGGGCAAGATAACCATCGTCGTTGGCAATCAGGATTCGCATCGCGCCATTGTAGGCAGCCATGCGTCGCGCCCCTGCGCCAAAGCGGACTTGCCTATCATCCCGCTTCCCTGCCGATGGAGACAAACCCATGCAAGCCTGGTTCTGCGAGACATTGAGCGGCCCCGACGGCCTGCTGTGGAAGGACGTACCGACGCCTCAGCCGGGCCCGGGCGAGGTGCGCATCGCCATCCGCGCCGCCAGCCTGAACTTCCCGGACATCCTGATCGTGCAGGGAAAGTACCAGTTCAAGCCGGCACTGCCCTTCGTGCCCGGCTCCGAATACTCCGGTGTGGTCGAGGCGCTGGGTGAAGGCGTCACCCAACTGAAGGTTGGCGACGCGGTCGCGGCCATGGGCTCGACCGGCGGTTTCGCCACGCATGCCATCGTTGCCGCCAAATCGGTGCTGAAGCTGCCGCCGGGCTTCGCGCTGGAGGATGGCGCGGCGTTTGCGCTGACCTACGGCACCTCCCACCATGCGCTGGTCGACCGCGCGGCGCTCAAGGCCGGCGAGACCGTGCTGGTGCTGGGTGCGGCCGGCGGCGTGGGCACGTCGGCCATCCAGGTGGCCAAGGCGATGGGCGCAAAGGTCATCGCCGCGGCCTCCACCGACGCGAAGTGCGCCTTCTGCCGCGAGCTCGGCGCCGATGCCACGCTCAACTATGCCTCGCACAACATCCGCGACTCCTTGAAGGAGTTGACCGGCGGCAAGGGCCCCGACGTGGTCTACGACCCGGTAGGCGGCGATATGGCCGAGCCGGTGCTGCGCTCCATTGCGTGGCGCGGCCGCTATCTGGTGATCGGCTTCGCCCAGGGCGGCATCCCCGCCCTGCCCTGGAACCTACCCCTGCTCAAAGGCGCGTCGATCGTCGGCGTGTTCTGGGGCGAATTCGTACGACGTGAGCCCGAGGCCAGCGCGCGCGGCATGGCCGAGCTGGCCCGGTGGTACGCAGAAGGCAAGATCAAGCCTGCGATCGACCTGCGTCTGCCGATGCGCGAGCTGCCCGCCGCCTATGCACGCATGGCCACGCGCAAGGTGCAGGGCAAGGTGCTGATGGTCAACGAATGACACTACGCGTCACATCCCATCTGCGCTAGCATGAAGCTGCACGACCAAGGAGTGGCCCGATGGCCGTGAAGGTGCTGATCGTCGAAGACAACCCGGTGGCACGCAGCTTCCTGTGCCGCGTGGTGCGCGAGAGTTTCAGCGACGTCATCGCCATCACCGAGGCCGGCGACCTGGAATCGGCGCGCAAGCAGATCAACCTGACCGGCGGCGCCCAGGGTATCCACGGCGTCGACCCCTTCAAGTTGCTGCTGGTCGACCTGGAACTGCCCGATGGCAACGGCATGGAACTTCTGGCCGAGCTCAGCGCCTACCCGGCGACGAAGATCGTCACCACGCTGTACTCCGACGACGACCACCTGTTCCCGGCGCTGCAGTGCGGCGCCGACGGCTACCTGCTCAAGGAAGACCGCTTCGAGGTATTGGTCGAGGAGTTGCAGAAGATCGTGCGCGGCCAGCCGCCGCTGTCGCCGGCCATCGCGCGTCGGCTGCTGACGCACTTCCGCCCCGGGCGCAGCGGCGAAGCAGCACCGTCCGATTCGGGCTTCAATTCCGCCGGCGCCTTTCAAAGCAGCCGGCCGGTGCCGATCGAAAAGCCGCTCGACCACGAGCGCCTGACGCCGCGCGAGAGCGAGGTGCTGACCTAC
Source organism: Pseudomonadota bacterium (assembly GCA_018261815.1). Classification (GTDB taxonomy): domain Bacteria; phylum Pseudomonadota; class Gammaproteobacteria; order Burkholderiales; family Burkholderiaceae_C; genus Rubrivivax. The sequence continues at coordinate 10,796 of JAGTRL010000084.1, read as the reverse complement.
CTGAGCAAGGGTTTCACGATCAAGGAGATCGCCTCGCTGATGGGCATCAAGTGGTTCACCGTCAACGACCACATCAAGTCCATCTACAAGAAGCTCAACGTCTCGAGCCGCGCCGAAGCGGCCGTGCTGGCCAGCAAGCAGGGGCTGGTGTGAGTCGCTGCCGCGGCTAGAGCCGCGCGGCGGTGCGGCCATGAGTCCAGGCAATTCGCCTGACAGCGTGGATCTGGCGCCGATGACCCAGGCCCCGCAGACTGGCGCGGTTGACAGCCGCTTCCATCCGGGCCGCACCGTCCAGTCCGTGCCACGCCGTCTGCGCTTACCGCGGCGCGAGCTGCTGGTGATTGCGTTGCTGTGCTGTCTGGGCCTGTTTGCGCTGATGCGCGTGCTGGCCATGCAGCCCTACCTGGATGCGACCTGGCGTGTCGAACGCGCTGCCGCGGTCGAGCTGCTCTCCAGCCCGCTGCCGGCACTGCAGGGGCTGACCGGCGCACATCTCGAGCGCATCAGCGGCCGGGACGGACAGACGCTCGACGTGGACTCCGGCCTGCTGCACCGCTCGCCGCGCTGGAGCGTCGACGATGCCACGCGCCAGCAGCAGCTCGATGCGCAGCGGCGGCTGTCGTCAATGCTGGAGCAGGGCCGGCTGTCGCTGCAGTTCGCCGACGGCCGTGCCGTGGCGCTGGAGCCGAAGAAGCGCGGACTGGCCGGGCTGGGACTCCTTTTCTGGCTGCTGGCCGGCTGCGCGCTGGCGCTGGGCCTGGTCACGGCAGCCGTGTTGATGGCCCACCCGCACTGGCGCAACGTACCCTATGCGGCGATGAGCCTGTGCCAGGGCGCCAACCTGCTGGCCATCGGCATCGAGACGCTGCCCGGCCTGGGCCTGCCGCTGGCCTATGCACAACACGGCTTGTTCGCGCGCATGGCCTTCGACCTGTGCAGCGCCGCGGCCATGGTGCACCTGGCCACGCTGCAGCCACTGCGCCTACCCTCCGGCCGCTGGATCGCCTCAGCCACCTGGGGCGGCTGCGCCCTGCTGCTCGGCCTGGCGGCGCGCCAGGCGCTGCCGCAGGTCTGGTGGTGGGCGCAGGCCGGCATGATCGGCTGCGGCGCACTGACGCTGCTGCTGATGAGCTGGTCCTACCGGCTGGAGCCGAACCCCTTCGCGCTGCTGATGCGTCGGCTCGCAGGGGCAGCCACCGTCACGCTGCTGCTGCTCAGCGCCGCGGTCGCGGTGGCCAGCTGGCACGAGGACATTGCCCAGGCCGAGGCCTCGTTCAGCTCGGTCATCTGGCACCTGTTCCTGACTACGCTGATCCTGCTGCTGCCGATGTTCTCGCGCGTGCAGCCGCTGATGCGCGAGCTGGCCATGCTGGCCGGTACCAGCAGCGTGGCCACCTCGCTGAACCTGCTGTTCGCGGCCACCTTCGCGCTCGGCACCTTCGCCTCGCTGTCGCTGTCGGTGTTCTTCGCGCTGGCGGTGTACGCCGGCACGCGACGCTGGCTGCTGCAGCCCATGAGCGGGCAACATGTGCCCGGCGCCGAGCGCATGTTCGAGCGCCTCTACCGGGTGCTGCGCGAGGTCGAGGCCAGGCCGCGCGACAGCGCCGAGCTGCTGACGCGTCTGCTGCGCGACCTGTTCGAGCCGCTGGAGGTGCAGATGCTGGACCGGCCTTCCACGCGCTCGCGCGTGCTCGGCGACGGCTCGGCGCTGCTGGTGCCGCTGCCGACCATCGACGCCGATCATGAGCGCGGCACCGACGGCTCGATCGTGCTGCGCTTCGCCGAACGCGGCAAGCGCATGTTCTCGCGCGACGACGCCCGCCTGACGGACCGCGTGGTCGAGCAACTGCGCCGCGCCGTGGCCTACGACAAAGCGGTCGAACGCGGCCGCAGCGAAGAGCGCGCACGCATCGCGCAGGACCTGCACGACGACATCGGCGCGCGCCTGCTGACACTGATGTACAAGGCCCAGACACCGGAGATGGAGGACTACATCCGGCACACCCTGAAGGACCTGAAGACGCTGACGCGCGGCCTGGCCAGCAGCGACCAGCGTCTGTCGCATGCCACCGCCGAATGGAAGACCGACATCGCGCAGCGCCTCAGCGCGGCGCAGATCGAATTGAGCTGGACCTTCACCTTCGATCGCGACATCGTGCTCGGCGTGGTGCAGTGGTCGGCTTTGACGCGGGTGCTGCGCGAACTAGTCAGCAACGCGATCCAGCATTCCTGCGCCACGCACCTGGAGATCTCGGCCTCGCTCGAAGGCGGACGGCTGCGCCTGTCGCTGGCCGACGACGGCATCGGCCGCAACCCGCAGGACTGGTCCCACGGGCTGGGCCTGGGCGGCGTGCGCAAGCGCGTCAAGCTGCTCGGCGGCGACGTGCAGTGGCGCGAGAACGGCCGCGCCGGCATCGTCTGCACGGTGCTTGTCCCGGACCTCCATCCACGCCAGTGAGTGTGGCCGCGGGCCCCAGCGGCTTCGGGATAATCGCGCGATGAATCCGTTGCTGTCCCGACTGCACCCCTACCCCTTCGAGCGGCTGAAGGAGCTTTCCGCCGGCATCGTGCCGGCCCCCGGCCTCAAGCCCATCGGCCTGGGTATCGGCGAGCCGCGCCATGCCACGCCGGCGCTGATCGAGGAGGCACTGGTCGAGGCGCTGCCGGGGCTGTCGTCCTACCCCGCCACGGCCGGCGAGCCGGCCTTGCGCGAGGCCTTCGCCGGCTGGCTGCGGCGGCGCTACGGCGTGAGCGTGGACCCCTTCACGCAGACGCTGCCGGTGAACGGTTCGCGCGAGGCGCTGTTCGCGCTGGCGCAGACGCTGATCGACTCGAGCCGCCCCGGCGCCACCGTGGTCTGCCCGAATCCCTTCTATCAGATCTACGAGGGTGCCGCGCTGCTGGCCGGGGCGCAGACCGCCTTCGCCAACAGCGATCCGGCGCGCAACTTCGCCGCTGACTGGTCGCAGATCGACGCCGCCACCTGGTCACGTACCCAGTTGCTGTACGTCTGCTCGCCCGGCAACCCCACCGGCGCGGTGATGCCGCTGGACGAGTGGCAGAGGCTGTTCGAGCTGAGCGACCGGCATGGCTTCGTCATCGCCAGTGACGAGTGTTACTCCGAGATCTATTTCCGCGACGAGCCGCCGCTGGGCTCGCTGCAGGCAGCGCGCTTGCTGGGGCGCGACGATTTCCGCAACCTGGTGGCCTTCACCAGCCTGTCCAAGCGCTCCAACGTGCCGGGGCTTCGCTCCGGCTTCGTCGCCGGCGACGCACGGCTGCTCAAGGCCTTCCTGCTGTACCGCACCTACCACGGCAGCGCGATGAGCCCGCTGGTGCAGCGCGCCAGCATCGCCGCCTGGCGCGACGAAGCGCATGTGCAGGCCAACCGCGACTTGTACCGCAGCAAGTTCGCTCAGGTCACGCCGCTTTTGGCCGATGTCCTGGATGTGCGTCTTCCGGACGCCGGTTTCTACCTTTGGGCTGCGGTGCCGGGTTCGGCGCAGGGTGCCGCCGCTCTTGCAGGAGACGATGTGGCTTTCGCGCTGCAGTTGCTGGCTCAATACAATGTCGCGGTGCTCCCCGGCAGCCTTCTGGCGCGCACAGCGCAGGGCTGCAACCCGGGCGCGGGCCGCATCCGCATGGCGCTGGTCGCCCCCACCGACGATTGTGTCGAGGCCGCCCACCGCATCCGCAACTTCACCCTCTCACTGCGCGAACACCCATGACACACAAACTGAAGGACCTGATCGAACTCGCCTGGGAAGGCCGCGCCCAGATCACCGCCGCGTCGGCACCCGACGTGCGCCAGGCCGTCGACGAGGTCATCGCCGACCTGAACGCCGGACGCATCCGCGTCGCCGAGCGCCAGGGCGTGGGCCAGTGGACGGTGAACCAGTGGGTCAAGAAGGCCGTGCTGTTGAGCTTCCGCCTGAACGACAACCATGTGATGCGTGCAGGGGACCTGGGCTTCTTCGACAAGGTGCCCACCAAGTTCTCGCACCTGGACGAAGCGGCGATGCGCGCCACCGGCGTGCGCGTGGTGCCGCCGGCGGTGGCACGTCGCGGCAGCTACATCGCGAAGAACGTGGTGCTGATGCCCAGCTACGTGAACATCGGCGCCTATGTCGACGAAGGCACGATGGTCGACACCTGGGCCACCGTGGGCTCGTGCGCGCAGATCGGCAAGAACGTGCACCTGTCGGGCGGCGTCGGCATCGGCGGCGTGCTCGAGCCGCTGCAGGCCGGGCCGACGATCATCGAGGACAACTGCTTCATCGGCGCCCGCTCCGAGGTGGTGGAAGGCGTGATCGTCGAGGAGAACTCGGTCATCAGCATGGGCGTGTACATCGGCCAGAGTACCAAGATCTACGACCGCGCTACCGGCGAGGTCAGCTACGGCCGCATCCCTGCCGGCTCGGTGGTGGTCAGCGGCAACCTGCCCAGCGCCGACGGCAAGTACAGCCTGTACTGCGCGGTGATCGTCAAGCGTGTGGACGCGCAGACCCGCGCCAAGACCAGCATCAACGAGCTTTTGCGCGCCTGAACAAGGAAACCTGATGAGTGCCGGCAACATGGAAAAGGTCTTGCGGCTGATGGCCGACAAGAGCGCATCCGACGTCTACCTGTCGGCCAACACGCCGATCCTGATCCGCATCAACGGGCAGATCCTGCAGCTTTCCGACCAGGTGCTGACACCGTCGCAGATCCGACAGTTGCTCGGCGAACTGCTCACGCCGCAGCAGTTCGAGGAATTCGACGACACCGGCGAGCTGAACCTGGCCATCGGGTTGCCGGGCATCGGCAGTTTCCGCATGTCGGCCTTCCGCCAGCGCGGCACGATGGCGGCGGTGTTCCGTTGCATCCCCTTCGACATTCCAGCGCTGGACACGCTCGGCCTGCCGCCCATGCTGTCCACGCTGGTGCTGGAAAAACGCGGGCTGATCCTGATGGTCGGCGCCACCGGTACTGGCAAGAGCACGACGCTGGCGTCGATGCTGGAATGGCGCAACCAGCAGGCCACGGGCCACATCCTGACCATCGAGGACCCGATCGAGTTCCTGTTCAGCAACAAGAAGTCGGTGGTCAACCAGCGCGAGGTGGGCCGTGACTGCGAGTCGCTGCAGATCGCGCTGAAGAACGCGCTGCGTCAGGCACCGGACTGCATCCTGATCGGCGAGATCCGCGACCGCGAGACCATGACCTCGGCCATCTCCTACGCCCTGTCGGGGCACCTGGTGCTGGCCACGCTGCATGCCAACAACAGCTATCACGCACTGGGCCGCATCCTGTCCTTCTATGCACCCGAGGCACGGCCGGCGCTGCTGGCCGATCTGGCGGCCGGCCTGCGTGCGGTGATCTCGCAGCGGCTGCTGCGCGCCAACTCCGGCGGCCGCGTGGCTGCGGTGGAGATCCTGCTGAACACGGTGCTGGTGGCCGAACTGATCGAGAAAGGCGACATCGCCGGTGTCAAGGAGGCGATGGAGAAGTCGCTGGCCGAAGGCTCACAGAGCTTCGAGGCCGACATCGCCCGGCTCATCACCGAAGCCGTGGTCTCGCGCGACGAGGGCATGGCCCACGCCGATTCGCCGACCAACCTGATCTGGCGCCTGCACAACGACATGACGCCGGTGTCCAAGGCCTCCGCGCCGAAGGAGGAGCACGACGGCGCCATCTTCACCGACATCACGCTCGACGTGATGCCAGCCGAATCGCGCGCGATACCGCTCGGCACGCGATGAGCGCCGCACGGCCGTTCCGAAGGCGCTCGTTCCCCAAGGGCTGCGAAGCGGCCCCTTCGTGGCCGCGGGGGACTGCCTGCAGGGCTCAGGGGGCCCGATGAACGCGCTGCGCCTGACCGAGGCGCTGATCGCCCGGCGCAGCGTCACGCCCGAGGACGGGGGTTGCCAGGCGCTGCTCGGTGAGCGGCTGCAGGCGGCCGGTTTCTTCTGCGAGACGCATGTCTTCGGGCCGGCCGACTTCCGCGTCACCAACCTGTTCGCGCTGCGCCAAGGCAGTCGCGTCGGGCCGACGCTGGCCTTCGCCGGCCATACCGATGTGGTGCCCACCGGGCCGCTGGAACGCTGGCGCAGCGACCCCTTCGTGCCCAGCCACCGTGACGGGCACCTGTATGGCCGCGGCGCGGCGGACATGAAAACCTCGATCGCCGCGATGGTGGTGGCCACTGAGGAGTTCATTCAAAAGCACCCGGACCATGGCGGTGCGATCGCCTTCCTGTTGACCAGCGACGAAGAAGGCCCCTCGGTCGACGGCACGGTGCGCCTGGTCGAGCTGCTGCAATCGCGCGGACAGTCGCTCGACGCCTGCATCGTCGGCGAGCCCACCTCGGTGGACCAGCTCGGCGACATGATCAAGAACGGCCGCCGCGGCACGCTGTCGGGACGGCTCGTCGTCAAAGGCATCCAGGGGCACATCGCTTACCCGCACCTGGCGCGCAACCCGATCCACGACCTCGCCCCGGCGCTGGCCGAACTGGTGGCGACCCGCTGGGACGAGGGCAATCAGTTCTTCCCGCCCACCAGCTGGCAGATGTCGAACATCCATGCCGGCACCGGCGCGGGCAATGTCATCCCGGGTGAGCTGGACTTGCAATTCAACTTCCGCTTCAGCAACGAGTCGACGGCCGAATCGCTGAAGCAGCGCGTGCATGCCGTGCTCGACCGCCATGGCCTGGATTACCAGCTGGCCTGGACGCTGGGCGGCGAGACCTTCCTGACTCCGCCCGGCAGCCTGAGCCAGGGCTTAAGCCGCGCCATCCATGACGAGACCGGCATCACGCCGGTGCTGTCCACCACCGGCGGCACCTCGGACGGCCGATTCATCGCCCGCATCTGCCCGCAGGTGGTGGAGTTCGGCCCGGTCAATGCCAGCATCCACAAGATCGACGAACACGTGAAGGTGCAGGACATCGAGCGGCTGAAGAACATCTACCGGCGCACGCTGGAGAATCTGCTGTTGTGACGCTGCTGGACCTGATCGAACGCTGCAGCGCCCGCCTCCAGGAGGCGGGCGTTTGTTTTGGGCATGGCACGAGCAACGCCTTCGACGAGGCGGCGTGGCTGGCGCTGTGGCGCCTGGGCCTGCCGCTGGACGACCTGGACGGTGTCGCCGACCGGGAGCTCACGCCCGAGCAGCACTCCGCCATCGAAGCGCTGATCGAACAGCGCATCACCACGCGCAAGCCGGCCGCCTACCTCACCGGCGAGGCCTGGCTGCAGGGCCTGCCCTTCCATGTGGATCAACGCGTCATCGTGCCGCGCTCGCTTATCGCCGAGCCTCTGGTCGACGGCGCGCTCGACGCTTGCCTGGTCGAGGCGCCACGGCGCGTACTGGACCTGTGTACCGGCAACGGCAGCCTGGCGGTGCTGGCGGCACTGGCCTGGCCGGGCTCGGCCGTGGACGCCACCGACCTGTCGGCCGATGCGCTGGCGGTGGCCCGCCTCAACGTCGAGCGGCATGCCCTTGACGATCGCATCCGCCTGCGCCAAGGCGACGGCCTGGCCGCGGCCGAAGGCCGCTACGACCTGATACTTTGCAACCCGCCGTACGTGAACCAGGACTCGATGGCCACCCTGCCCCCTGAATACCGCGCCGAGCCCGCGCTGGCCCTCGATGGCAACTTCGCCGGCGGCGCCGACGGCATGGACTTCGTGCGCTCGCTGGTCGCCCAGGCGGCGGTGCACCTGCAAGCGCAGGGTGTGCTGGTGCTGGAGATCGGCCACGAGCGGCCGCATTTCGAGGCCGCCTTCCCCGCGCTGCAGCCGCTGTGGCTGAGCACCAGCGCCGGCGACGACCAGGTGCTGTTGCTGGGCCGGGAGCAGCTGCCTTGATCACGTTGCGCAATCTGACGCTGCGGCGCGGCACCAAGGTCGTGCTGCAGGGTGCCAACCTGACGCTGCATCCGGGCGAGAAGGTCGGGCTGATCGGCCGGAACGGCGCCGGCAAGTCGAGCCTGTTCCTGCTGCTGACCGACAAGCTGCATGCCGATGCCGGCGACGTGGAGATCCCGCCGCGCTGGCAGATCGGCGAGGTGGCGCAGGCCATGCCCGAAACCGAGGACGGCGCCACCGACTTCGTGCTGCAGGGCGACCTGCCGCTGCAGCGCGCGCGCTCGGCGCTCCACGCGGCCGAGGCCAGCGGCGACGGCCATGCGATGGCCGATGCCCACATGCTGCTCGACGAGGCCGGCGCCTTCGACGCGAACGCCCGCGCGCAGGCGCTGCTGCTCGGCCTGGGTTTTCGCGTCGACCAGCTCGATGCGCCGGTGAACAGCTTCTCCGGCGGCTGGCGCATGCGGCTGCAGCTGGCGCGCGCGCTGATGTGCCCGGCCGACCTGCTGCTGCTGGACGAGCCGACCAACCACCTGGACCTGGACGCGCTGGTCTGGCTCGAAGCCTGGCTGAAGCGTTTCGAGGGCACGATGATCGTCATCAGCCACGACCGCGAGTTCCTCGATGCGATCACCCGCGTCACCGTGCACCTGGACGAGCAGACCCTCACCCGCTACACCGGCAACTACAGCGCCTTCGAGGAGATGCGCGCCGAACGGCTGTCGCAGGCCGCCGCCGCCTTCGGCAAGCAGCAGGAGCGCATCGCCCACCTGCAGCGCTTCATCGACCGCTTCAAGGCCAAGGCCAGCAAGGCCAAGCAGGCGCAAAGCCGCGTCAAGGCGCTGGCGCGCATGGAAAAGCTGGCGCCGGTGCTCACCAGCTCGGACTTCGAGTTCGAGTTCCGCGAACCGCAGAGCCTGCCCAACCCGATGCTGGCCTTCGACGCCCTGGCTTGCGGATACGGCAGCACCGCCATCGTGCAGAACATCCACCGCTCGGTGCTGGCGGGCCAGCGCATCGGCATCCTCGGCGCCAACGGCCAGGGCAAGTCGACGCTGGTCAAGACCATCGCCCATGCGCTGCCGCCGCTGGCCGGCACCATGACCGAAGGCAAGGGCCTGGTCATCGGCTACTTCGCACAGCAGGAGCTGGACGTGCTGCAGCTCGACGACGGCCCGCTGATGCACATGGTGCGGCTGGCCCGCGACGTCGGGCCGCCGGGGCGCGAGCAAGAGCTGCGCGACTTTCTCGGCCAGTTCCGTTTCACCGGCGAGATGGTCAACCAGGCGGTGGGCTCGCTGTCCGGCGGCGAGAAGGCGCGCCTGGTGCTGGCCATGCTGGTGTGGCAGCGCCCCAACCTGCTGCTGCTGGACGAGCCCACCAACCACCTGGACCTGACGACACGCGAGGCGCTGTCGATCGCGCTCAACGAATTCGAAGGCACCGTCATGCTCGTCAGTCACGACCGCGCGCTGCTGCGCGAAGTCTGCGACGAGTTCTGGCTGGTCAGCGGCGGCCAGGTGCAGCCCTTCGACGGCGACCTGGACGATTACCAGCGCTGGCTGCTGGACGTGTCGCGAGCCACGGCGAAGGGGCTGCCGGCACCGGCCTGGCAGCGCGCGGCCGAGGCCGAGCCTGCAGTGGCAGCGCCGGCACCGCGTGCTGCCCCGCCGAAGCCAGCGCCGGCCGCATCGCGCGACGAGCGCAAGGCCGAGAAGCAGGCCCGCGCCAAGCGCTCCGACGCGACCCGCCCGCTGCGCGTCGAGCTGCAGCAGATCGACGCCCGCCTGGCCCGGCTGGCCGCGGAAAAGGCCGAGGTCGAAGCCGCGCTGGCCGCCGCCACGGTGCCGCCCGAGGACTATGCCGAGCTGGGGCGCCGCCTGGCCCATGTGGCCGCCGAGACGCACATGCTCGAGGAGCGCTGGCTGGCGCTGCAGGCCGAGCTGGAAGCCCTGGGCAACTGACCGAGGCTCAGGCGGGGGCCGCCTCGGCGGCCATCGCCATGCGGGCCTGCACCACATCGTCGACGCTGAGCAGTTCCAGGTCGAACTGCCTGGCGTAGGCACTCACCTGTGCACCTCGGGCCATGCTGCCGTCGGCGTTCATCAGTTCGCACAGCACCGCGGCGGCTTGCAGCCCGGCGAGCTTCATCAGGTCCACCGAGGCTTCGGTGTGGCCACGCCGGACCAGCACGCCGCCAGGCGCGGCACACAGCGGGAACACATGCCCGGGCGAGACGATGTTTGCCGCCCCGGCGTCCGGCGCGATGGCCGCACGCACGGTAGTCACGCGGTCGGCCGCCGACACACCGGTGCTGATGCCTACGCGTGCCTCGATCGACACGGTGAAGGGCGTGCCATGGCGGCTCTGGTTGTGCTCGACCATGCGGCGCAGGCCGAGCCGCGCGACATGCTTGGCGTCCAGGCACAGGCACACGATCCCGCTGCAGTCGCGGATCAGCTGCGCCATCACCGGCAGGTCGATCAGCTCGGCCGCGACGATGAGGTCGGCCTCGTTCTCGCGGTCGGCGTCGTCCTGGACCAGCACCGGGCGCCCGCGTCGCAGCGCGGCCAGGGCCCGCGCGACACGGTCCGCGGCCGGGGCGGATCGACGGACATCTGTGGAAGGTGAAGAGAGTTGGGACATGAAACGCTCCGTGGAGAGTGGAAGGGGCGTTTCAGGGCAAACGCCGACGCCGCGACCTTGCGGACGCGGCGGCGACGTGGTCTTCTTTCATCCGGACTGTGACCGTCGGCTCCGGCATCGAACCGGATCTGCTGACCCCGAGGCGGGAGGCCTCGGGCGCTCGCGGGCTCGAGCTTTCGCTCCTACCGCCGGTGGGGAATTCCGCCCCGCCCTGAAGACCCGGCCATCGTACGGCAAACGTCACAGGTCAGGAATCTGGTCCGGGCATTTAGATTGCACGCAATTCAATTGTTCGCTATA
>JAGTRL010000442.1 GCA_018261815.1 Pseudomonadota bacterium | reverse complement strand
GTCGATCTTCTGTGCCTTGTTGAGCATCGCCGTGGCCCATTCCAATCCGGCCTCGGCTGCTTCCAGCGCGAGTGTGTAGCGGTACTGGTTGGCCGAGGTCTTCTGCTCGACGATGAGGCTGCGGTTGGTGAACACCGCGGCGACGACCATCACCGCCATCAGCACGACCACCACCACCAGCGAAGCCACGCCGCGGCGCGGCGGAACGCGCCGGCATACGGGGCTGGTGCGGCGCATGGAGATTGTTAGAAACATGTCGAGAGCCTCAGGCGGGACAACTGCCACCGAAGTGATCGTTGCGAATGCGCACGTTGCTGCGCAGGAAGCGCGACACGCTGCTATCCCCGGGTACATGGCCCTTGATCAGCACTTCGTACTCGCGCACCACGACCTGCGGGCAACTGCTGCCGGTGCAGCCGCTTTTGCAGAAGCTGCTCGCATCAAGTACCTGGCTGCTCGGCGTGATGACGAGTTCGGAGACGAAGATCGTCTTCGGGTCGGTCAGCGGCTGGCGCGCTGCACCATCGACGACCAGGTAGATGACGCCGCCATCGAGGTCGAAGCCGAATTGCTCGTTGGCATCGACCGTGGCATTGCTGTCGCCGCTGGCCTGGATGGCGAAGCAGATCGCAAGACTCGGCTCGGTCGTCGTGGTCTGGTTCAGCGCCGACGTGTCGTCGCAGGCGCTGCCGGACAGGCGGCTGTAGGGGTTCTGTGGCGGCACGGTCGGGCCACCGGCGTACCACACGCCGGAGTGCGCCGCATCCCAGTAGCCGGCGCGGCGCAGATCGCGCGTCACCAGGTCCGAGGCAGCGCGCAAATCTTGCGTGAGACGCGTCTCGAGCAGCAGGCGACGGTTTTCGTCGGTGAATCCGGCAAGTAGCAGCAGGCCGCCGGACACCACGAACAGTCCGAGCGCGAGCCCGACCAGCAGCTCGACGATGCCCACGCCGCGGGCGCGGCGCTTTAAGCGCGATGCGATTGCGGGCGTTAGCATGCCGCGATCCCGCTGATCGACGCGCCGGGCGAACACATTTCGACCCTTCCCGTGGTGTTGACCCGCAGCCGCAATGTGCCGGCGATTGCCGCATGCGACAGCTCCAGTGGGCCGTCGCTGACGGTGGCGGTGGCTCGCACTGGGTTGAAGTTCACGGCCATCGACGCGCCGCTGGAAGCGGCCGTGCTGCTGTCGCTCCAATGACCCACCTTGACAGGATTGGGCGCAGCGGCGGTCGACGCATCCTTGTTTGTCGGCGTAGTCCGGCTCATACGCCAGATCTGGTAGCCGGTCGAGCTGAATTCGACGCGAAACACCTGGTTCTTCTGCACCGACTCGCTGCGCGCATACTGCAGATCAGCGACGGTTTCGTGCGCCGCACCACGCAGCTTCGATCGAGCGAGGAAGGCATTGAACGAAGGTGCAGCGATCAGCGCGACGATGCCGAGGATGGCCAGCACCACCATCAGCTCGATCAACGTGAATCCCGTAGGCATGAGGCGCTTCATCGCGGCCGATCAGCGTTTCCAGCACGCCGCAGGCGTGTAACTTGGCGTGCCCGCGCTGACGCCTAAGGTGAGCACGGTGCATCCACTGTCGGCGGCCTGCGACGTGCCGCTGACCGCGGTCGCGGTGACCGTGTAGCTGTGCACTGCTGCCGCGCCGGCAGCGGCCGACGACGCGATTGTGTAATAGCCGTGCGACGAAGTCGACGCGATGCCCAGCGATGCCAGCGAGGTGTACTGTGGATTGCCGGCGCGCCATCGTTCCTGCGCCTGTTGCACGCGGGAGACGATGTCGATTGCCTCCGCGCGCCGCGCTGAGCGAACCTGGCTCATGAAGGTCGGGTAAGCCACGGTCGACAGGATGGCGGCGATGGCCACGACGATCATCAATTCGATGAGCGTGAACCCACCGGCGGGTAAGCCGCGTAAGCTCTTGTGTAATGTGTTCGGCATGGGCTCACTATCGTCGCCACGCTGGGTGTTGTTGAGCGGCCGGCCGTGCCTTTGTCACGCCGAGCTGCCTCGTACGCAGACCGCCCCCCGCGAGCCGGGGGCCCGCCCGGCCCGTCGTAACACTTGCGGCGCCGGGGCTTGGCAATAGGATTGTTTTCGGTGGTCGTCAACAACCATCCCGCGGCAAAGCCTGGGGTCCCTTGGCAGATATCGCTCCCTTGCTGCAGCTCGGTACGTGACCGTCTAGCGGCTGCTGTGTGGCGCAAGCCACGATGGACGCGAGAACTCTGCGAAGCCCTCGGCGCGGCAGCTATGTGCCGCTGGCGGCGCTGGATTCCCAGCAGCCGCGCCCTGCCCGCCTACCACTCGCGCAGCTTCGCCCGCAGCCGCGCGATCGACTGGCTGTGCAGCTGGCAGACGCGGCTTTCGGTGACGCCGATGACCGCGGCGATCTCCTTCAAGTTCATGTCGTGCTCGTAGTACATGCTCATCACGTACTGCTCGCGCTCGGGCAGGTTCTTGATGGCCTCGACCAGCGCCATGCGCATGCGCTGGTCCTGCAGCAGCGCCAGCGGGTTGTGCTCGTCGCTGGCGACATGGCGGTCGAGGTAGTCGTCGTCGCCGTCGTCGCCGCTCATGTCCTCCAGGCACACCAGCTGCGTGCCGCGCACCTTGCCCAGCAGCTCCTGGTAGTCGGCCAGCGCCATGCCCATCTCGGC
>JAGTRL010000441.1 GCA_018261815.1 Pseudomonadota bacterium | reverse complement strand
TTGGTCCAGTCGATGGTCTCGGCCACGCCCGGCGACTTGAACAGGTCGAGCGTTCGCATGCGCTGCACGAACTCCACCACCTGGCGATACAGCCGTTCCGAAGCGCCCGGCGCCTTCAGACGCACGATGTCGAGCTCGCGCTCGACGCTGGGGAATCCGACCCAGTGGTACAGGCAGCGGCGCTTCAGCGCGTCGTGGATCTCGCGCGTGCGGTTGCTGGTGATCAGCGTGATCGGCGGCGCGGCCGCCACCACGGTGCCGTATTCGGGGATGGTCAGCTGGTTCTCGGCCAGCACCTCCAGCAAGAAGGCGTCGAAGGGCTCGTCGGCGCGGTCCAGTTCGTCGATCAGCAGCACCGGCGAACGGGTCTGCGTCAGCGCCTGCAGCAGCGGCCGCTCGATCAGCATCGAGCGCGAGTACAGGTTGCGCGTCAGCTGCTCGCGGTCGACATCGTGCGCGGCTTCGGCCAGGCGGATCTCGATCATCTGCCGCGCCACGTTCCATTCGTAGGCGGTCTGCGCCACGTCCAGGCCTTCGTAGCACTGCACGCGCAGCAGCAAGGTGTTCAACGCACGCGCCAGCGTCTTGGCCAGCTCGGTCTTGCCGACACCGGGTGCGCCTTCCAGGAACAGCGGGCGCTGCAGCTTCAGGCTCAGGAACAGCGCGGTGGCCAGCTGCCGGTCGCAGACGTAGTTCTCGGCCGCCAGCAGCTCGATGACGGCGTCGACGGACTCAGGCAAGGGCAGGCTCATGGTGACGGCTGGGGAACAGAAGGCACCATTGTCGCGCCACCGTGGCGGGCCCGCCCGCGAGGGCAGGCCCGGGGGTCGCTCAGCGCGCCAGCGCCTTCTCGACGGCGCGTGCCGCCATCACGCTGACCATCGCCGCGCGGTAAGCGGCCGAGCCGTGCAGGTCGCTGTTCATGTCGGCGGCCGACACCTTCACCGCCTTGGCCGCGGCTGGCGTGAAGCTCGTCTTCAGCGCGGCTTCGATGTCGCCGGCGCGGAATGCGCTGCTCTTGGCACCGGTGACGGCCACGCGCACGCCGCCCGCACCCTGGCTGACGAACACACCCACCAGCGCGAAGCGCGAGGCCGGCTGCTTGTACTTGATGTACGCCGCCTTCTGCGGGATCGGGAAGCTGACCGAGAAGATCAGTTCACCCGGCTGCAGCGCGGTTTCGTACATGCCAGTGAAGAAGCTGTCGGCCGCAATGCTGCGCCGGTCGGTGTTGATGGTCGCGCCGAGGCCCAGCACCGCGGCCGGGTAGCAGGCGGCCGGGTCGGCGTTGGCGATCGAACCGCCGATCGTGCCCACGTTGCGCACCATCTGGTCGCCGATGCCGCCGGCCAGCTCGGCCAATGCCGGGATGGCCTTCTGCACCTCGGCCGAACGCGCCACCGTGGCATGGGTGGTGGTGGCGCCGATGGTGACGCTGCTGCCGTCGACCTTGATGCCCTTCAGGTCGGCAATGCCGCCCAGGTCGACCAGCCGTTCGCTGGACGACAGCCGCAGCTTCATCGCCTGGATCAGGGTCTGGCCGCCGGCCAGGTAGCGGGCATCGCTGCTCTTGGCGGCAGCGGCTGCCGCAGCCCGATCGCCGGGACGTTGGTAGTCGAAGTTGTACATGGTGTGTGTCTCCTCAGGCGATCTTGTTGGCCGCGCGCCAGACCTTTTCGGCCGTGGCCGGCATGGCGATGTCCTTCACCCCCAGCGCGTCGGTCAGCGCGTTGATGAAGGCGGGCGGCGAGCCGATCGCGCCAGCCTCGCCGCAGCCCTTGACGCCCAGCGGGTTGTGCGTGCACGGCGTGACCGTGTGGTCGACGGTGAAGCTGGGCAGGTCGTCGGCGCGCGGCATGGTGTAGTCCATGTAGGTGCCGGTGAGCAACTGGCCCGATGCGGTGTCGTAGACGCAGCTTTCCATCATCGCCTGGCCCAGGCCCTGCGCGATGCCGCCGTGCACCTGGCCCGAGACGATCATCGGGTTGACGATATTGCCGAAGTCGTCCACCGCGACGAAGCTGGCCACCGTGGTCTTGCCGGTTTCGGGGTCGACCTCGACCTCGCACACGTAGCTGCCCGCCGGGTAGGTGAAGTTGGTCGGGTCGTAGAACGCGTTTTCGTTCAGGCCCGGCTCCAACTTGTCCAGCGGGTAGTTGTGCGGCACGTAGGCCGTCAGCGAGATGGCGCCGAAGGGCAGTTTCTTGTCGGTGCCTTTGACCTTGAACTCGCCGTTCTCGAACTCGATGTCGGTGTCGGCCGCCTCCAGCAGGTGCGCGGCGATCTTCTTGCCCTTGGCGATGATCTTGTCGACCGCCTTGACGATGGCCGTGCCGCCCACCGACAGCGAGCGGCTGCCGTAGGTGCCCATGCCGAAGGGCACACGCCCGGTGTCGCCGTGCACGATCTCCACGTTCTCCACCGGAATGCCCAGCTTGCCCGCCACCACCTGCGCGAAGGTGGTCTCGTGGCCCTGGCCGTGGCTGTGCGAGCCGGTGAACACCGTCACCGTGCCGGTGGGGTGCACGCGCACCTCGCCGGCCTCGAACAGGCCGGCACGCGCGCCCAGGGCGCCGGCGATGTTGCTCGGCGCCAGGCCGCAGGCCTCGATGTAGCAGCTGTAGCCCAGGCCGCGCAGCTTGCCCTTGGCGGCCGAGGCCGCCTTGCGCGCCGGG
>JAGTRL010000440.1 GCA_018261815.1 Pseudomonadota bacterium | reverse complement strand
ATGCCCACCGCGGTGGCCCCGGGTGGCACCGGCTTCAGCAGCACCGCGTTGGAACCGACGCGCGCGCCGTCGCCGACGGTGAAGCCGCCCAGCACCTTGGCGCCGGCACTGACCACCACGCCGCGGCCCAGCGTCGGGTGGCGCTTGGCGCCCTTGTATAGCGTGGTGCCGCCCAGAGTGACACCCTGGTAGATGGTGCATTCGTCGCCGATCTCGGCGGTCTCGCCGATGACGATGCCCATGCCATGGTCGATGAACACCCGCCGGCCGACGGTGGCACCCGGGTGGATCTCGATGCCGGTGAGGAAGCGCCCCAGGTGCGAGATGAAGCGCCCGAGCCAGCGGAACCCTCGGGTCCAGCAAGCATGGGCCCAGCGATGCATGACCAGCGCATGCAGGCCGGGGTAGCAGCTCAGCACCTCCCAGGCCGAACGCGCCGCGGGGTCGCGCTCCAGGATGCAGGCGATGTCTTCACGCAGGCGGCTGAACATGATCTCTTTCCGGTGGCCGGACACAAAGTGTATGCCGGCTCGGCCTTGTGCATCGGCGGACCGCATTGGCGCCCTGCACACCCGCAGGGCCGACACGGCGACAGGCATGCGCTAACCTAGCGGGCGATGGCCGACGCAATGGCGTGGCCTTGACGGAAAGCTGGCCATGTTCAAGCGACTCTTCCTCTTCATGCTGGCCGCGACGGCTGGCCTGGTGCTGCTGGGCTGCGCCAGCACGGCGACCACGCTCGACGCGCAATGGGTCAACCCGCAGTACGCCGGCAAGCGCAGCGTGCGCAACGTCATGGTCATGTCTGCTGTGCGCGACTCGACCAACCGCCGCATCTTCGAAGACCGCATGGTGGCCGCATTGCAGGCCGCCGGCGTCACGGCGGTGCAGTCCTACAAGTTCCTGCCGGAGGAAGGTCCGGTCAGCGAGGACAGGCTGCGTAGCGTGGTCGCCCAGGCCGGCGTGACGCATGCGATGGTCTCCCGCATCATCAACGTCAGCACGCAGGTGAACGTGTCGCCGGGCATGGTGATGGGCCCGGCCTGGGGACCGGGCTGGGGCTGGGGCGGCGGCTGGGGCCCCGGCTGGGGCGGCTTCGCCGGTTACCAGAACGCGATGTGGGCCACGTCCATCCCGCCGCAGGTGACGACCACGCAGAACGTGCACTCCGACACCCGCGTCTTCGACGCGGCCGACGCCGCGGTGCTGTGGTCCGCCGCTACCACCACCTCCACCGGCTACAACTCGGTCGTCCAGCTGATCGACCAGTTCGTGCAGTTGATCGTCAGCACCATGGCCAAGGACGGCGTGATCTGATTCCGGCTCAGCCTGTCTTGCGGCGCTTGGCCACAAAGCCCATCACGCCCAGGCCAGCCAGCATCAGCGCGTAGCTGCCGGGTTCGGGTACGGCCATGACGGCATGGTTGTCGGTCTCGAAAGCGTTGCCGGTGGAGCGGAAGACCACGCGGGTGATCTGCTCTGCATTGCCGGCAAAGGCATTGAAGTACTGGCCGTTGGAGAACGCACCCTGGAACCCGTTGGCCGGGTTCGGGTTGGCGAACACGTCGGCGCCCGACAGTGACTTCAGCAGCGTCTCGTCGTCGTAGAACTCGACGCTGTTGTACCTGTCCGGCGAGCCCCACAGGAAGCCGTAGTAGCCGGCCGGCGCGGCCGTCAGATTGACGACGATCGGGCCGCCCTGGCCGCCCGAGATGCCTACCGACAGGAAGTTGCCGACCGAGCCCGGCGGTCGCGCGGTGATGCCGCCGATGCTGTTGTTGAACAGCCGCCGGCATAGCTCATATCCAGCGCCTCGTTCGCATCGGTCGCCACGTCGTCGAAGGTTTCGTGCCGGGCTCCGGCTTGCGTGCTGTAGCCACCTGCGGCAATCGACCAGGTGAGGGCCTGGGCCTGCACGGCGCACAGCGCAACGGCGGTGGCGATGAGAGTCTGGGTGAGCGTCATGAGGTTCCTTCAACGACCTTGCTTTTTGGGTGCTGCGCCGCCGGCTGGACGGTGCATGGCCCAAATGCTGAAGGGCGCGGTGCCGCCGCGCATCCCGGGCCCGAGGGGTGACGCCCGGCTCCGACACCGGTTCGTGGTTCAAGTCACGCCGCGCGCTCAGCGACGTTGTTCGATCGCCCGCGCAATGCCGCGCAGGATGTGAACTTCTTCCTGGGTGAGCTGCGCCCGGTTCAGCAACTGCTGCAGCCGCGGCATCAGCTTCTTCGGCGCGGCCGGGTCCAGGTAGCCCAGTTGCACCAGCGCGTGCGCCCAATGCTCGACCACGCCCTGCACCGCCGATGCATCGGCCCGCTGCACGTCGGGCGTGCGTGCCTCGACCTCGAAGCCGCCAAGGGCCATGCGCCATTCGTAGGCAATCAGCTGCACGGCCTGCGCCAGGTTCAACGAGCCGTAGCGCGCATCGGTGGGGATGCTCAGGCAGGCGTGGCAGCGATACACATCCTCGTTGCTCATGCCGAAGCGCTCCGAGCCGAAGACGAAGGCCACGCGCTGGTCGCTGGCCTGCAATGCGCCGAAGTGTTCGCGCGGCGCGCAGGTCGGCGGGCCGAAGTCGCGCGGCGTCATCGCCGTGGCGCAGGCATGGTGGATGCCGTCCAGCGCTTCGCTCAACGAGTCCACGATGCGCGCGCGCACCAGGATGTCGGCCGCGCCGCTGGCCATGGCCACCGT
>JAGTRL010000083.1 GCA_018261815.1 Pseudomonadota bacterium | reverse complement strand
CCAGCGCCGAGGTGGCCTCGTCGAGGATCAGGATCGGCGCGTCCTTGTAGATGGCGCGGGCAATCGCCATGCGCTGGCGCTGGCCGCCGGACAGCTGGTTGCCGTTGTGGCCGATGTCGGTGTCCAGCCCCTGCGGCAGGCCCTCGACGAAGTCCAGCAGGTTGGCGCTGCGCAGTGCGTCGCGCACGCGCTCGCGGTCGATGGCTGCATCCTTGGGCGCGCCCAGCGCGACGTTGGCGGCGACGCTGTCGTTGAACAGCACCACGTCCTGGCTGACCAGCGCAAACTGCCGGCGCAGCGCATCGATGTCCCAGTCCTGGATCGGCGTGCCGTCCAGGATCACGCTGCCGCTGCTCGGGTCGATGAAGCGTGGCAGCAGGTGCACCAGCGTCGACTTGCCCGCGCCCGAGGGGCCCACCAGGGCCACCGATTCGCCCGAGTGCACGCGCAGGTTCATATGGTCCAAAGCCGGCGCCTGGGCTTCGCGGTAGCGCAGCGTGACATCGCGCAACTCGATCTCGCCGCGCACTACATCCGGCGCATGGCTGCCGCAGGGCTGCTTCGGGCTTTCCTCGACCAGCGCCATGCCGCGCTCCAACGCGGCCATGCCTCGTGTGATCTGACCGGTCACGTCGGAGAGCTTCTTGATCGGCGCCAGCAGCAGCAACATGGCGGTGATGAAGGACGCAAAGCCGCCCACCGTGGTGCCGCCAGTGCGGCTTTGCCACAACGCGACCACAACCACGCCCGAGATGGCGAAAGCCGTCAATGTCTGCGTCACCGGCGTCATCAAGGCCGACGCGGCCACCGACTTCATCACCAGTCGGCGCAGCAGGTTCCCCTGCTTGAGGAAACGCTCGGTCTGGTGCTGCGCCGCGTCGTGCAGCCGCACGATGCGCCAGGCCAGCACGTTCTCTTCGATCACGTAGGCCAGCTCGTCAGTGGCCTTCTGGCTGGCCAGAGTGATGCGCCGCATGCGCCGGCTGATCAAGCGCACGGCAGTGGCCACCAGAGGAAACATCACGCCGACGAACAGCGTGAGCTTCCAGTTCAACCAGATCAGGTAGCCCAGCAGCGCCACCAGCGTCAGGCTTTCGCGCAGCATGGTCAACAGCGCGCTGACCAGAAGATGGGCGCCTTGGTGCACCTCGTAGACCACGATGTTGGTCAGCTTGCTGGTCGTGTGCCGCGTGAACAGGTCGGGGTGCGCGCTCAGCACCCGGTCGAACATGGCCTTGCGCAGGTTGAGCACGCCTTCGTTGGCAGTCCACGCCAGCGCGTACTGGGCAGTGAAGGCGGTGGCGCTGCGCACCAGGAACAGCCCCATGATCACCACCGGCACCAGCCACAGTGGGACGCTGCTGTTGCCGAAGCCGCTGTCAAGCAGCGGCTTCATCAGCGCTGGCAGCACCGGCTCGGTGGCCGCGGCAATCAGTGACGCGATGACGGCCACGACGATGCCGCGATTCCCGGACTTGAAGTACGGCTTCAGGCGGGCGATGCGCTGCAGCAATGGGGGCATGGGCGAGGGGGCAGGCCGCACGTTGCAGCTCGGGCCCGGGCGATTATCGCGTCGGCGCACGGGACGGGTCCCGGGCTTGCCTACAATCCACGCTTAGCCGCCCGTGGGCAGGTGTCGATGGAACTGTGGCGACGCGCCGTGCTCTATCGCATCAGGCCCCTGCGGCCCCGGATGAATAAACGCTTCTGCCCTCAGTGACCCGACCCACGCGCCCCGCCTCCCCGTACCCGTCCTGGCCGCGGCGCCGCTTCGTCGGTGCGCTGGCCGCTGCGGCCGCCGCACCCGCGGCCGCACAGTTCCGCGTCGAGATCACCGGCATCGGCGGCAACCAGATCCCGGTGGCCATCGCCACCTTCCGCGACGAGGGCAAGTCCCCGGTGCCGGTGGCCGCCATCGTGCGCGCCGACCTGCTGCGCAGCGGGCTGTTCCGCATGGTCGATGCACCCGGTGGCCTCGACGAGAGCAGCCGCATCACCGTGGCCGAATGGCGCGGCCGCGGCGCCGATGCGCTGGCCGTGGGCTCGGTGTCGCGCCTGGCCGACGGCCGCCACGACGTGCGTTTCAAGCTCTGGGACCTGGTCAAGGGCGAAGAGCTGGTCGGCCAGAGCCATGCCGCGTTGCCGGCCGACATGCGCTTGGCGGCGCACCGCGTGGCCGATTCGATTTACCAGAACCTCACCGGCGAGCGCGGGGTGTTCTCCACGCGCATCGCCTACGTCACCCGCGCTGGCGGCCGCTACCAGCTGCACGTCACCGACGCCGACGGCGAAGGCGGTCAGATCGCGCTGGCCAGCCCCGACCCGATCATCTCGCCGGCCTGGGCGCCCAACGGCAAGGAGCTGGCCTATGTGTCGTTCGAGAGCCAGAAGGCCGTGGTCTGGGTGCAGGACGTGGCCTCCGGCCAGCGCCGCATGCTGGCCAACTTCCGCGGCTCGAACAGTGCGCCGGCCTGGTCGCCCGACGGGCGCGATCTGGCGCTGACGCTGTCGCGCGATGCGGTGGCACAGCTTTACCTGATGTCGCGTGACGGCGGCACGCCGCGGCGCATCACCACCAGCCCGGCGATCGACACCGAACCGGTTTTCTCGCCCGACGGCCGGCAGATCTACTTCGTCAGCGACCGCGGCGGCGGCCCGCAGGTCTACCGCATGCCCGCCGGCGGCGGTAACGCCGATCGTGTCACCTTCTCGGGCAACTACAACATCAGCCCGGCGATCAGCCCCGACGGCCGCGTGCTGGCCTACATCACGCGCCAGGGCTCGGCCTTCAAGGTGATGGTGCAGGAACTGGCCGGCGGCACGCCCAGCGCGATCACCGACACCAGCGACGACGAAAGCCCCAGCTTCGCGCCCAATGGCAGGCTGCTCGTCTACACCAGCCGCGCGCAAGGGCGCGACGTGCTGATGACCACCACACTCGACGGCAAGATCAAGAGCCGCCTTCTCACCACCGGCGCCGACATGCGCGAGCCCGCCTGGGGCCCGTTCGGACGCTGACGTGGCCGGCGCCCCTGTCGACGCTGAACTTTCACCCTACCGGAGAAGCCCCATGCAACACACCCGACGCACCCTCAGCACCGCCGTCCTGGCCCTGGCCCTGGGCGGCCTGTTCGCCGGCTGCAGCAGCACCAAGCTGGACGAGGCACCGGTGGAAAGCCGCAACGTGCCGGCCGACGGTACCGCTGCCGGGGCAGGCACGGGGGCCGGCGGCAGCGGCACGGCGCAGTCCAACGTGGCCACGGTCGACCTGTCCAAGCAGGGTGCTGGCGCGGCTGACGGCTTGCTGTCGCAGCGCGTGGTGTACTTCGACTTCGACAGCTTCGTCGTCAAGGACGAGTACCGCCCGATGCTCGAAGCCCATGCCAAGGTGCTCAGCGCCAACCGCAGCAAACGCATGATGCTCGAAGGCCACACCGACGAGCGCGGCGGCCGCGAGTACAACCTGGCGCTGGGCCAGAAGCGTGCCGAGGCGGTGTTGAGGTCGATGGTGCTGCTCGGCGTGCAGGACAACCAGCTCGAGGCGGTGAGCTTCGGTGAAGAGAAGCCGGCCGTGCCAAGCAGCGACGAGGCCGCCTGGGCCAAGAACCGCCGCGTCGAACTCAAGGATAAATGAGTCCCCCCCCGCAGCGGCCTGCGGCCGCCTCCCCCCCAGAGGGGCACCGCCAGCGGCCCGGCAAAGCCGGTTCCGCAGCGGTTGCTTGGTCGCTTTGTGTGCGCGTGGCGACATCGGTCGCGCTCGTTGGCTTCGTCGCGATGCCGGCGCAAGCGCAGCTGTTTGCCGACGACGATGCGCGCAAGGCCATCCTCGACCTGCGCACCAAGTTCGCGGCCAGCGAGGAGCAGGCGCGCACGCGCAACGCCGAGCTGAACGAGCAGTTGCAGGCGCTGCGCCGCAGCCTGCTCGACCTGAACGCTCAGCTCGAGACGATGCGTGGCGAGATGGCCAAGCTGCGCGGCAGCAACGAGCAATTGCTGCGCGACGTGTCGGAACTGCAGCGCAAGCAGCGTGACCTGGGCCAGGCGGTGGACGAGCGGCTGCGCAAGATGGAACCGCAGAAGGTCTCGCTCGACGGCCGCGAGTTCAGTGCCGACCCCGAGGAAAAGCGGCAGTACGACGAGGCCATCGCGCTGCTGCGTTCGGGCGACTTCGACAAGGCCAACCAGGCCTTCATCGCCTTCCAGGCGCGCTGGCCAGCCAGCGGCTACGGCGCGTCGGCCCGCTACTGGCAGGGCAACGCGCTGTACGGCAAGCGCGACTACAAGGAAGCCATTGCCGCCTTCCGCGCCTTCCTGGCCAAGGCGCCAGACAGCGAGCGCGCCAGCGAGGCGATGCTGGCCATCGCCAACAGCCAGGCCGAGATGAAGGACAAGGCCGCCGCGCGCAAGACGCTGGACGATCTGATCAAGAGCTTCCCCAAGTCCGAGGCTGCTGTGGCAGGCAAGGAGCGCCTGGCCTCGCTGAAGTAGCACCTGCGCCGCAGCGGCGCTCAACCAGAACTTGCGGCAAGCATGCAGGAATCCGACTTGCCAGGCCTCACGGCCAGCGTGCTGTGGGCTGCTTTTGCGCTGGGCGTGGCCTTTGGCGCCATCGCCCAGCGCACCCATTTCTGCACCATGGGCGCGGTGGCCGACATCGTCAACCTCGGTGACTGGACGCGCATGCGCATGTGGGTGCTGGCCATCGGGGTGGCGATGATCGGCTTCAACGCCATGGTGGCGGCGGGCTGGATCGAGGCCGCCGACAGCATCTATGCCGGGCCGGCGCTGCTGTGGCTGTCGAACCTCGTCGGCGGGCTGCTCTTCGGTGTGGGCATGGTGCTGGCCTCGGGCTGCGGCAGCAAGACGCTGGTGCGCGTGGGCGGGGGCAACCTCAAGTCGCTGGTGGTGCTGTTCGTCCTGGCCGTGGCGGCCTATGCCACGATGCGCGGCGTGCTGGCGGTGGCCCGCGTGGCCACGCTGGACGCCGTGGCCGTGACGCTGCCCAGTGGCCAGGACCTGCCGTCGTTGCTGGCCCATGCCAGCGGCATTCCGCGCCACGCACTGGCCCTGTGGCTCGGCGGCGGCCTGGGCCTGCTGCTGCTGGCCTGGGTGCTGTACCGGCCCGAAGGCCGCAGCGGCGAGGTGCTGCTGGCCGGCCTGGGCCTCGGTGCGGTGATCGTCGGCATGTGGTGGGTGTCGGGACGGCTGGGCTTCGTGCCCGAGCACCCGGTGACGCTGGAAGAAAGCTTCCTCGCCACCAATTCGCGGCGCATGGAAAGCCTGAGCTTCGTGGCCCCGGTGGCCTACACCATGGACTGGCTGATCCTGTTCAGCGACACCAGCCGTGTGCTCACCTTGGGCATCGTCAGCACGCTGGGTGTGGTGCTGGGGTCGGCGGCGGTCGCGCTGGCCAGCGGCAGCTTCCGCTGGGAAGGCTTTGCCGGCACCGAGGACACCGCCAACCATGTCGTCGGGGCGGGGCTGATGGGCCTGGGCGGTGTCACCGCGTTGGGCTGCACCATCGGCCAGGGCTTGAGCGGTGTCAGCACGCTGGCGCTGGGCAGCTTTCTCGCCCTGGGCGGCATCCTGACCGGCGGCGTGCTGGGCGTGCGCTACCAGGCCTGGCGCGTGGAACGCAGCCTGTGACACTTCCCGATACGCTGCAAGCGGACCTGGAGCGCCGCTTCGGCGCGCTGCGCCGTCTGTACGGCGATGCCGGCTACGAAAGGCTGCGCGCGGCGCGCGTGGCGGTGGTCGGCGTGGGCGGCGTCGGCTCGTGGGCCGCCGAGGCGCTGGCCCGCAGCGGCGTAGCGGCGCTGGCGCTGATCGACCTGGACCACGTGGCCGAGAGCAATGTCAACCGCCAGGTCCAGGCCTCGGGCCGCACACTCGGCCAGGCCAAGGTTCTGGCGCTGCGCGAGCGCATTGCCGACATCCATCCCGGCTGCGACGTGCTGGCGGTGGAGGAGTTCGTCGACGCCCAGAACTGGCCGGCGTTGCTGCCGCCGCGCATGGATGCGGTCATCGACGCCTGCGACCAGGTGCGCGCCAAGGCGGCGATGGCGGCCTGGGCCCTGGGCGGCGCCCGGCCCTTTGTCGCGGTGGGTGCGGCCGGCGGCAAGCGCCAGGCGCAGCGCGTCGACGTCGAGGATCTGGCTGCCGTCACGCACGACCCGTTGCTCGCCGCGCTGCGCCAGCGCCTGCGCCGCGAGCATGGCGCGCCGCGGCAGCGGCGCATCGGGCTGCGTTGCGTGTTCTCGCGCGAGCCGGTGGCCGCGCCCGCACAGGCTTGTGATGGTGACGACGGCAACGACGGCAGCCTCAACTGCCATGGCTACGGTTCCAGCGTCACGGTGACCGCCACCTTCGGCCTGGTGGCCGCCGGCGAGGCCATCGCACAACTGCTGGCGCAGCCCGTGGAGGGGGCCTGAAGGCCTTGGCTATAATGCGCGCCTCTACTGCACGGGTTGTTAGCTCAGTCGGTAGAGCAGCGGACTTTTAATCCGTTGGTCGCAGGTTCGAATCCTGCACAACCCACCACTCGATTCCATCGAGCGGGTCCTTAGCTCAGTTGGTAGAGCAGCGGACTCTTAATCCGTTGGTCGAAGGTTCGAATCCTTCAGGGCCCACCATTCAAGTCGACGGCCTAGCAGCAATGCTAGGCCGTTGTCGTTTGGTACCGTGGATGGCCCGCGGGCGGTGAGGCTTGGCTTTCCCCAACGGACCCCGTCAATTGATGCCGCGGCCTCGAACGCGACTGGTGCCGGCTCTGTGCCGCGTTCGTGTCCAACCCTGCTGACAGTCGCCCCGGGGCCTGTGGAATGCGTCAGTGCAGTCTGCGCAGCGCGGCGTTCGTCGCGTTGACGTCGAATCCGGCCGGGTCGAACGGTCCGCCGCTCCACTGCCACATCGCGGCATGCTCGTCGTGGCTGGGATCCGGGATCGCCTCCAAGAACTCGGTGTAGCCGCCCACGCCGCCAACGTCCTCCGGCGGGCAAGCGTTCTGTCCCGCGATGCACACAGGCCAGGAGTTGAATGACTCGTAGGGCAGGAGGCGGTCTTCGACGGTCACGGTGTGGCGCCAGTTGTCGCCGAAGTCGTAGGTGTAGCTGAACCGGTAGACTGCGTCGCCAAGGACGGCGCCAACCTTGTGGCGCCTGTCGTCGAGCGTCGGCGCATCGTGCACCCCGTCGTCGTCGGGAATGCCGTAGCGCTTCCCGTCCACGTCGAATTCGTGGAGGTGGCTGTTGGTCCAACCCATGGCGGCCTGGATGACACGGTCGAGCTTGGCCATGGTCAGCGTGTCTGGAACCCAAAGCCTGCGCCATACCCTGGGCTCGACCTCGTCGAGCTCGATGAGGAGTTGGTAGACGCGCTTCGGAGCGCTGGAGCGCGATCTGGTCACCATGGACATAGGTTATCAGTCGGCCCCGACCTTGGCCAGCAGCAGCAGTCGCGCGCAGCGCTGGCCCCTTGCAGCGACTGGCGACAATCCCCACGTCGTTCCGAATGCCCTGAAGGAGAGAACCCATGACCGCTGAAGAACAACGCGCCCTGCTCGCCGTGGCCTTGCTGGCCGCGTTTGCCGATGGCGACAAGTCCGAAGCCGAGCGCGAGGAAGTCAAGCGCATCGCCACCGCGCTGGGCGGCCAGGCCGCCGGGCTTAACATTCCGGCGCTGATGCAGGACGTGCTGCTCAAGCGCCTGGGCCTGCCCGAAGCCGTGGCCGCGTTGAAGGCGCCGGAACAGCGACAGCTGGCCTACGAGCTGGCCGTGTGCGTGTGCGACGCCGACGGCGCGCAGACGCTGGCCGAGCGCCAGTTTCTGGCCAGCCTGAAGGCCGAACTCGGTGGCACCCTGGACACGGCTTTCGAGGCCCAGGCCGATGGCTTGGCGCGCGAGACCGATGCGCCTGCAGCCGCGAGCGCTGGTGCAACGGCTGCCGCCCCCATCGACCGCGCTGCGCTGGACAAGAGCATCTTCAACCGCGCCGTGCTCTGCGGCGCGCTGGAACTGCTGCCGCAAAGCTGGGCCAGCATGGCCATCATCCCGCTGCAGGTGAAGCTGGTGCATGGCGTTGCACAGGCCCACGGCATCACCAACATTGACGCCGGCATGGTCAAGGAATTCATCGCCACGGCGGGCGTGGGCCTGACCGGGCAGTACCTGGAACAGTTCGGGCGCAAGCTGGTGGGGGGCCTGCTGGGTTCGGTGCTGGGTGGGTTGGGCCGAGGCGTGGGCAGCCTGGGCACGGGCATAGCGATGAGCTTTGCCACCACCTACGCGCTGGGGCAGTTGGCCGTGCGCTACTACGGCGGGGGTCGGCAGATGAGCACGGCGCTGTTGCAACAGACCTATCAAGACCTGCTGGTCAGCGCCAGACAGATGCAGCAGCAGGCGCTGCCTCAGATCCAGCAACAGGCGCGCACGCTGGATGCCGGCAAGGTGTTGGAGATGGTGCGCAAACCGATGGCGTGATGCGCGCGGCTCTTGTCGTCTCTGCGATGCGTCCCTGACGCCTACCCGGTGATCGAACCACAAGAAGAACGACAGGCCCACTGCGCCATGCCCGAGCGATGAAGACTGGACGCCGGGTACCGGCGCCGCCGCCACTGCTGGCCGCCGCGTGCCGGTGCCTTGCACCGGCTGGTCGGATGGCCGACGCCCGTCCACGCCCGCGGGAGAATGGGCGCCTGCAGTATCTGAATCGATGCCGAGCCTCACATGGCTTCGGCATAGGTGCGAAGCTTCTCCGATCGACTGGGGTGCTTGAGCTTGCGTAGGGCCTTGGCCTCGATTTGCCGGATGCGCTCGCGCGTCACGTCGAACTGTTTCCCGACTTCGTCGAGGGTATGGTCGCTGCTCATGTCGATGCCGAAGCGCATGCGCAGCACCTTGGCTTCGCGAGCCGTCAAGCCATCGAGCAACTCGCCAACGACCGAGCGCAGGCCCGACTGCAAGGACGCCTCCATCGGCGAAACGCTGTAGGTGTCTTCGATGAAATCGCCCAAGGTTGTGTCACCCTCGTCGCCGACCGGCAACTCCAGCGAGACAGGCTCCTTGGCGATTTTCATGATCTGGCGCACCTTGGCCTCGGGTATCTCCAGCTTCAATGCCAGTGTCGCGATGTCCGGTTCGGCGCCGAATTCCTGCAGGTGCGCGCGGCTGAATCGATTCATCTTGTTGATCGACTCGATCATGTGTACCGGCACTCGGATGGTGCGAGCCTGGTCGGCGATGGAGCGGGTGATGGCCTGTCGGATCCACCACGTCGCATAGGTGGAAAACTTGAAGCCGCGGCGGTATTCGAACTTCTCCACGGCCTTCATCAGCCCGACATTGCCTTCCTGAATCAGATCGAGGAATTGCATGCCGCGGTTGGTGTACTTCTTGGCGATGGAGATCACCAGGCGCAGATTGGCCTCGATCATCTCCTTCTTGGCATCCCGCGACGAACGCTCGCCCTCGCTCATCTTCTTGCTGATCACCTTCAATGCATCGAGCGGAATCACGACCTTCGACTGAAGGTCGACAAGCTTGGTCTGCAGCTCCTGGACGGCGGGAACACTGCGGCCCAGCGCGACGCTGTAGGGCTTGCCAGCGGCGGCTTCGGCCTGCACCCACGCCAGGTTCAGCGCGTTGGCGGGAAACTGTTCGATGAAGCGCTGCTGCGGCATGCCGCAGCGCTCGACCGCAATGCGACGGATCTCGCGCTCGTGCCGGCGCACCTCGTCGACCTGCGCGCGCAGCATGGTGCACAGTCGGTCGATGGTCTTGACGGTGAAGCGCACGGTCATGAGCTCTGCGCTGAGCGTGTGCTGTGCCTTGCGATAGGCCGCAGAGTCGTATCCACTCTTCTCGAAGGCCTTGCGCAGCTTGTCGAAGCCCGATCGCATCGAGGCGAAGCGCTCGAGTGCGGCGACCTTCATCTCCTCGAGCCGGCGCGTCATCGCCTGGCTGGCGCCACCGCCATCTTCGTCGTCTTCGTCATTGAAGGCGTCGGAATCTTCCTCGGCCACGTAGTCGTCGGCCTCGTCGGCGGCCACGAAACCATCCACGACCGCGGCGATGGCCAGCTCCCCGTTGGCAATCTTGTCGCCATAGGCCAGCACCTCGGCCATGATCGACGGCGACGCGGAGATGGCGAGCATCATCGCCTGCTGGCCGCCTTCGATGCGCTTGGCGATCTCGATTTCGCCTTCGCGGGTCAGCAGGTCGAACACGCCCATCTCTCGCATGTACATGCGCACCGGGTCGGTCGTGCGGCCGAACTCCGAGTCGACGGTGGACAGTGCGGCCTGTGCCGCCTCCTCGGCATCGTCGTCGCTCGCAGCCGCGCCCGTACCGCCGGCGACCAGCAAGGTGGCTGCATCGGGCGCCTGCTCGTAGACGGCGATGCCCATATCGTTGAGCATCGTCACGATCGCCTCGATCACTTCGGCTTCGAGCAGCTTGCCCGGCAAGTGGTCGTTGATCTCCTGCTGGGTCAAGAACCCGCGGGACTTGCCCATCTTGATGAGGGTGGTCAATTCACTGCGGCGTTTCTCGGTCTCCTCTTCGGTCAGTGCGGTTGCGTCGAGCCCGAACTCGCGAATCAATGCTCGTTCCTTGGACTTTGGCACCTTCACCCTCAAGGGCTTGGCACTGGCCGTCGAACTGGCGATCTTGGGTGGGAGCTCCACAGACGCTGCAGCCACGATGTTGTCAACGAGCGCTGGTGTGCGTTCGATCTTCTTGTGAGCCATGCTCTTGGCGACCATGCAAGTCCTCTAGATGAAATGTGGTGGTTCGAGTCGGCTACCGGCTGAGGCGCCCACACGTGTCGGGACGGGCCAAAGGCACCCGCGAAGGGAGATCTCAGCTGCCCCAATTCACAGCAACCGGCGTGCACCCTATATTGGGCTTGTTTGTGGTTCTGAAAGACCGCATCGAGGCGCGCCTTGGTCGCCGATCCGATCGAAACGGCAGGATTATCGGGTTGCACCCCATCGGGCATCAGACAGGCGGCGGTCGCTACCTCTGACTCTGACGATTCCTGGCAGGGATGCGTCCTGCTCTCAGCGCCTGTCGCGCTGGCGCTACCAGCATTGATCCGGCTGGTGCCGCGGCTTCAACCGTCCTGCGGGCTTTCCTGTTCGAGGAAGAAGCGCAGCATCTCGCGACTGGCATCGGGCCCTTGCGCATCCGTGTAGGAGCCCGCCGCCTGTCCACCCGACCAAGCGTGGCCCGCGCCGTGCACCAGCCAGTGCTCGGCGATGGGCCGCCCGGTGTCCGATCGGTGGATCGACCGCGTATAGCGCCGACCCTGGGTCGACACACCCTGCTCGATGACCGGGCGACTGTCGATCGAGGCGGGAGACCGCACACGGGTTCTGAGCACAGCCTCGACGACCTGTTCCCCATTGCGCGGGTGAACGGTCCGATCGTGATCCCCATGAAAGACGATGGCCGGCACTGGCAGCTCCGACGGAGGCGGAGGACTTGCCTTCGAACGCATTCGAACAGGAATGCCGGCAGGCAAAACGGTCCCGCCCGAGCCGGCGCGCATCGCCGCCAAGCCCTCCGGCAGGCTGCGGGCCACACCCGGCGGCAGTCCCGAATGAACCCCGACGGCGGCAAATGTGTCCGGGTACGCCGCCGCGACCAGCGCAGCCATGGCGCCACCCGCCGACAGCCCGGCGATGTAGACGCGTTTGGGGTCGACGCCATGCGCCTGGATCACCGCGTGCGTCATGGTGGCAATCACGGCTGTCTCGCCGCGGTCGCGTGCTTGGTGATTGTGCTTGAACCAGTTCCAGCAACGCGATGGATTGGCGTCCTGCGCCTGTGCCGGGTACAGGACATAGAACCCCTGCTCGCGCGCCAGGGCATTCATGCCCGTACCCGCAGCGAAGTCATCGGGATCCTGCGTACAGCCGTGCAGCATCACCACCAGCGGCAGCCGCCGCTCGTCAGCACCTGGCGGCACGAAGAGCTTGTAGTGGCGGGTGAGCGATGCATGCGCGTGCGCGCCGGCGATGAATTCGCCTTGACGCGGACTCCCCGTGCCAGGCATTTCGGCGACGTCCGGTGCAGATGCGGTGCCGGCCTCGACGCGATCAACCAACTCGAGCACACAGCCCTCGAGCACGAGCGAGGGACCCTCGGCTGGGCCCGTCGACGGCTTGGCCTGCAAGGTGCCACTTGGCGAGCGCGAATCTGGCGCAGGCATAGCGGTACTTGCGCCGCCGAGCGCGCGTTGTATCGCGGCGGTGGCTGCGGCCAGACGCCCGCCTCGGGTCAGTCGTGTCGCGTCGCGCATCAGTTCCTGGAATGTCGGGTTCATGCGGTCCTTCCAAGCGTGAGATCGTCGGTTTCAGCGCTGGCGACTGGCCAGCGCGGCCTTGACGGCCGGGCTGGCATGCAGCGCACCGAGCACGTCCAGGGATTCGATGGTGGCCAGCGCCAGTTCGGGGGTCACGTCGTGAGCGATCGACGCCAGGCCCAGTACGCGGATGCGCAGCATTTGATTGGCGGCCTTCACGGCCCGCAGATCGTCGGCACCGAAATGCTGCAGGCCGAGCACCAGCGTCTTGCGCGCCACCGCCTGTTTGACGGCATCCGCGTGACTGCTCAGCTGGTTGCGGATGGCCGTGCGGATGAAGTCGGTGCGGTTGCCGTAGAAGCCCTCCGACACCAGCAGGTCAATTTGTCCCAAGTCGACAAAGCCGAGGTTGATGGTGATCTTCTCGGAGTCGGCGCTCATTTTCCTGACCGGTTGCCGGGCGGGTGTTGATTTCATTAGGGCATCATAGCACCATCCTTATGGATGGCATACGGATGGTAATTGGATGGTGAGGGAATGGCGATGCAGTCGTGATCAAAGGTGCCGTTCATTGACGATCTGGCCTGAACCACTTGCGAGGTCCGTCGGCCCGCTGAGCGCAGCGGACGGTAGCCGTTTGTCCGCGCAACTCGGCAGGCGAGTCGGGATCAGGTGGCCCGATGTCGGGCGGCGCCTTCATCACCTACCGCAAGGGCCTGAAACCCTGGCAGCGCTACCGCATCCGCTTCACGCTGGTCGGGTCCGACCCTTCGTGGAACTACATGCGCTTCGAATTCGTGTGCGTGGACGGCACGCTGTGCGCGGCCGGGTACATGAAGGGCGCGGCCGTCGGTCGCGACGGCCTGGTGCCCAACCAGCGCTCGTACGCCAAGCTCGGCCGCGAGTTCGTGCAGAGTTCCCTGCCGCGGCCGGTGCGGCACTGGCGGGCCGCCGAGGCCGGCGAGATGCGGGCCGGCGCGACGGCCGCATGAACACGCTGGGCGCGCAGCTGTACGCCGCTGGCGGCGCGATCTTCTGCGTGCTGGGCGTGCTGCACGCCGTGACCATGCTGATGGCCCTGCGACGCCCGCGCCGCTTGGTGCCGGGCGCCACGGCTCAGGCTTTCGCGTGCTTGGCGATCAGTGCTTCCGCGCTGTCCAGCTCAGCCGGCCCAGGCAAAGGGTGCGAAGTGCCCGTTGCGCGTGCCGCTCGAGTCGTTCCAGCCGATGCCGAAGACCTTGAACGTGCTGCGCAGCGCCTTGGCGATGGACAGGCGGCTGTTGACGGGGTGGGCGGTGTGCTCGATCGCCAGGGCCTGGCCAGGCGCCACCATGCTGGGCACGCCCTCGCAGGCCTGGTCGACCAGATCGCCGGCTGTCACCATGCGCTTCATGCCTTCGATCTCGAAGCGAATCGGCCGCCGCTCGACGCCGGCGATGCGGCCGACCAGCGGCGCGAGCGCGGCCATCGGGCCGCCCGCGGCACCGGTGGCAATGCCGGTGATGGCCTCGACCTGAGCCTCGGTGGCACGCTCGTCGATGATCAGCCCGACCGTCATGTTGCCGGCCGCCATCGGCCCTGGGGCATGCATCATGACGATGAAGGCCAAGCCGTCGAGCGCCACGCCGTCCTTAGCGCCCTTGTCGATGCGCAACGCCACCGCGGCCTTGCAGTCGCCCTCGGTCGGCGCCGCCGCCAGGTTGGAGGTGATGCAAGGGCACAGCATCGTGCAGTTGCAGGTTTCCATGTATTCGCCAGAGATCTGCCAGCTTGACATCGTCAATCTCCTGCAGGTGGGTGCTGGTTCGACAACCGGCGCGTGCGTGCACCATCTGCCCGTCCGGGGAACGATGGGGCAACAGTAGTCCCATCGGCGGCGATGCGCAAGTGTCGCGTTGAATGTCCGCCAGGCTGCGCCTGGTATGCGGCGCAGCGATGCCTGCTTGACAATGTGGCTCCACACAGGCCCGTGCGCAATGGAGGTTCGATGGCACATCAGCCGGGTGAGTCGGCCTCAGGGGCCGTGGCGAGCGGCATGGCCGCCGCCCGCCTGCGCGGCGCAGGCGTGCTGGCGCTCAGCGTGGTCGCCTGGGCCGCGCTGGCTTGGCTGGTGATCGACATGGGTCATCCGCTGGCACAGCTGACGATGCCGATGTCGTCGCGCTGGAGCACGGCCCAGGCGCTTGCGGTGTGGACCATGTGGGCCGTGATGATGGCCGCGATGATGCTGCCGTCGGCGCTGCCGATGGTCCTGGCCTTCATGAAGCTGGGCACCGACGCCGCC
>JAGTRL010000082.1 GCA_018261815.1 Pseudomonadota bacterium | reverse complement strand
CAGCTTGTAGTCCTTGTTGTACTTGCGGATGATGTCCCAGGTGCTGAACTTCTCGCTGAAGCGGCGGCGGTTGTTCTTCCACATGAAGTCGTAGACGCAATTGTGGAAGTAGTAGAACTCCAGGTGCTTGAACTCGGTCTTGGTGGCGCTGAACAGTTCTTCCACGCGGTGGATGTGCTCGTCCATCGTGCCGCCCACGTCCATCAGCAGCAGCACCTTCACCTTGTTGTGGCGCTCGGGCACCATCTTGATGTCCAGCATGCCGGCATTGGCCGCGGTGCAGTGGATGGTGTCGTCCAGGTCCAGTTCGAGCTCGTTGCCTTCCCGGGCAAAACGGCGCAGCCGGCGCAGCGCCACCTTGATGTTGCGCGTGCCCAGTTCCAGGGTGTCGTCGTAGTCCTTGTAGGCGCGCTGGTCCCAGACCTTGACCGCACTCTTGTTGCGGCCCTTGTCCTGGCCGATGCGGATGCCCTGCGGGTTGTAGCCGAAGGCGCCGAAGGGGCTGGTGCCGCCGGTGCCGATCATCTTGCTGCCGCCTTCGTGGCGCTTCTTCTGCTCCTCGAAGCGCTTCTTCAGCGTTTCCATCAGCTCGTCCCAGCCCATCTTCTCGATCTTCGCCTTCTCCTCGGCGCTGAGTTCGAGTTCCAGGTTCTTGCGCAGCCATTCCAGCGGCAGGTCCTGGCTGAAGTCGGCGAGCATCTCCACGCCCTTGAAGTAGGCGGCGAAAGCGCGGTCGAACTTGTCGAACTGCGCCTCGTCCTTGACCAGCGAGGTGCGCGCCAGGTAGTAGAAATCGTCGACCGACGGGCCGATGACGCCGAGCTTGATGGCTTCGAGCAGCGTCAAATATTCCTTCACCGAAACCGGCAGCTTGGCCGCGCGCAGGGTGTAGAAGAAGTTGATCAGCATGATGTCGGCGGCCAGAAGAGCGTCAGGCTGCAAGCATAGCCCGGAGCCGAGGTGCCCGCCATGAGGCTCGGCCGGTGCTATAAACCCGGGCACCACCCGTACGTCGCATCGATGCTGTCCGCGCTTACCGCCACCGAGATGGCCTTCCTGCAAATCGCCGTGCTGCAGGCGGTGGCTGCCTTGCTGTGGGGCCTGGGCGCCTGGCTGGCGCAGGCCGAACGCGTAGCGCTCGCCCACTGGTCGGTCTATGCGGGCTTGAGCGCCGTCACGTGGATGCTGCTGTCGCTGCACTTCCGATCGCCGCCGTTGCTGGTGGTGCTGATCGGCGTGTGCAGCGTGATTGCGCTGCGGCGCGGCATCCGGCTGTACATCGGACGGCCGCTGGGCTGGGCCACGCCGGCGCTGATGCTCGCGCTGGTGCTGGCCGGCGGCGCACTGGCGCAGGAGGCGAACTGGCGCCCGCTGCAGGCCGTGATCAACTTCGGCGTGCTTGCCGCGCTGTACCTGGCCACCGCCTTCGACTTGCGCCGCCATGCGCTCGAAGACCTGCACTGGCGCTTCCCGCTGGCGCTGTCGCTGCCGCTGCTGTTGGGCGGCGTCGCCTTCGGCAGCCGCGCGCTGCGTGCGGCGCTGGCGCCCGAATCGGTGGCGACCGAGATGAACATGCACAGCGCGCTCAACGTCGGCTCGGCGCTGGCCTACATCGTGCTGGTGCTGCTGATGCATGCCACGCTGATGGCGCTGGTGGTGACGCGGCTGCTCGGCCGGCTGCAGCAGCTGGCGCGCCGCGATGCGCTCACCGGGCTGCTCAACCGGCGCGCCATGCATGCGGCGCTGGACCAGCACGCCCGGCAGCGCCGCCGCGCCGCCGACACCTTCAGCGTGCTGATGATCGACGTCGACCACTTCAAGGACGTCAACGACCGCCATGGCCACGAGGCCGGCGACCATGCGCTGATGCACATCTCGCGCCTGATGGCCCAGGCGCTGCGCACGCAGGACCGGCTGGCGCGCTTCGGCGGCGAGGAGTTCCTGGTGCTGCTGCCGGCATCCAACCTGGCGCGTGCGCTGGCCGAGGCCGAGTCGCTGCGGCTGCAGGTGCGCAGTCAGCCGCTCGAGCTGGGCGAGCTGTCGGTGCCGCTGAGCGTGAGCATCGGCGTGGCCGAATGGGCCGGATCGAGCGAGGACCTGTCGCGCCTGCTGGCCCGGGCCGACGACGCGCTGTACCGCGCCAAGCGGCTCGGCCGCGACCGTGTCGAGGCGGCCTTGCAGGGCGCAGCTGAGCCGCTGCCTCAGCCCGGCTGAGTCTTCTTCGATCGCTCGCCGGGGTCGTGGCGCTGCAGCCACTCGAAGAACTCGGCGTACCAGAGGCGCGAGTTGCGCGGCTTCAGAACCCAGTGGTTCTCGTCGGGGAACCACAGCAGCCGCGCGTCGACCTTGCGCGCCTTCAGCGTGTTGTAGTAAGCCAGCCCCTGCTGGTCGGGCACGCGGTAATCCAGCGCGCCATGCACCACCAGCGTGGGCGTGCGCATGTGGGCGACATAGCTCAATGCACTTTGTGCGTTGACCTGACCCGGGTTGTCCCAGTACCAGGCACCGAACTCGCGCGCATGCCAAGGGTAGGAGTCGTCGGCGAACATGGCCGTCCAGTCGAAGCAGCCGGCGTGGCAGACATAAGCCTGGTAGCGGCCGGTCTCGGCATGGCCGTTCATCCAGGCCACCAGGTAGCCGCCGTAGCTGCCGCCGGCGGCGAAGACCCGCCGCGGGTCGGCCCAGGGCTGCTTGAGCAGCGTGTCGGTGGCGGCCTCGATGTCCTGCAGCTCCAGTTGGCCGTAGCGGTGGCTGATGCTGTCCAGGAAGGCATAGCCGAAGCCTGAGGAGCCGTGGTAGTTGACGCTGCACACCACGTAGCCCATCGCGGCGAAGGCAGCCGTGTTCCAGCGGTAGTGCCAGCCGTCGCCCGAGGCCGAATGCGGGCCGCCGTGGATGATGTGCAGCAACGGGTAGCGCTTCTTCGGATCGAAGCCGCTCGGGTAGCTCAGCCACATCTGCACCTCGTCGCCGAGCGCGCCGCGGAACCACCGCTCCTCGTGGCGACCGAGGGCCACGCCGGAAAGTAGGTGGTCGTTGAAGGTCTCGATGCGGCGCGGCATCTCGCCCGGAAGATGGGCGAACAGTCGCGCCGGATGATCGGCGGTGTCGGCCAGCGTCACCAGCGTGCCGGCGCGCTTGTCGAACGCGCTGACCGTACCGCCGCGCACCACCGGCTCGGCGCGCCGGTCGGGCAGGTCAAAGCGCCACAGGTGCTGGCGGCCCTTCTGTTCGGCGGTGAACAGCAGCGACTGGCCGTCCTCCTCCCACAGCAGCGGGGCGTTGAGCTCATGGTCCCACTCGCCGCTTTCCACCGACCAGCGGCCGGACTCGCGCTCCCACACGCACAGCTGCGCCGGCATGGTGTGCTTCTGCCCCTGGTGGCTGGCCAGAAAGGCGATGCGCTCGCCGTCCGGGCTGTAGCGCGGCGCGCCCATGTCCCAGCCGGCATCGCGCGCCACCCCGCGCACGCGGGCGCCCTTGAGCTCGATCTCGGCCAGCGCGAAGCAGTTGCCGGCCAGCTTTTCCGCCGCGCTGTCGAAGGCGAAGACCATGCGCCGGCCGTCGGGCGCGATGTCGAAGGCGTTGCGGTCGGGGTCGCTGCGCACCAGTTCGTAGGACGTGCCCTCGAACAGGTCGCGCACCCGACCTGACGTGATGTCCATCACCAGCAGGTGCGGCACGCGGCCCATCGGCAGGTGGCTGTCCCAGTGGCGGTACTGTGCCTGGCTGGTGACGTAGCCGCTTTCCTTGCGCTCCTTGAAGGCCTTGAAGGCCTTCTGCTGGGCAGCCGCGCCCTTCAGCCCGGGCCAGACCCAGGAGACGAAAGCAATGCGCTTGCCGTCAGGGAACCAGGCGAAGGCCTCGACGCCGGTGGCCACAAAGCCGACGCGCCGCGCTTCGCCGCCGTCGGGGGCGATGACGTAGAGCTGCGCCTCGTCGTCCTTGCGGCCCTGCTGCTCACGCTTGGCGACGAAGGCGATCAGGTCTCCCTTGGGTGACCACTGCGGCTGGCCGTCCTTGTCGCCGCAGTGGGTCAGAGGCCGAGCGGCGCCGCCCAGCGTGGATAGCAGCCACAGTGAACTGCTGGACTTGTTGTCCTGCATCGAATAGCTGCTCAACGAGCACACCGCCTGCGACCCATCGGGCGCCAGGCTTGGCGCGCCGGCACGCTGCAATTTCCACAGCGTGTCGATCGTCAGGTTCTTCTTCTTGGCCATGATGAGGGGCCGCCCCCGGCCTGCGCTAAGGCTGCCGCGGGCGTTCTAGCTGGAATTGCAGATGGGCGTGCACGGTGGGCCATTCGGCGGCGATGATGCTGTACACCGCCGTGTCACGCAGGCTGCCGTTGGGGCTGATCTGGTGCGAGCGCAGCATGCCGTCGAGCTGGGCGCCCAGGCGTTCGATGGCACGCCGGCTCTGCGTGTTGAGGCGGTGGGTGCGGAACTCCACCGCGATGCAGTTGAGCATGTCGAAGGCATGCGCCAGCAGCATCAGCTTGCATTCGGTGTTCAACGGCGTGCGCTGCACGCGCTTGGCGTACCACGTGGAGCCGATCTCGACACGGCGGTTGGCGCCGTCGACATTCATGTAGGTGGTCATGCCGGCAACGCGGCCGTCGGCGTCGAGCACCGTGAAGGGCAGCATCGAATCCTTGCCCAGCAAGGACAGGCGGCGCTCGATCTCGGCGGCCATGGCCTCCGCCTTGGGGATCAGCGTGTACCAGAGATTCCAGAGCTCGCCATCGCGCGCCGCGTCCTGCAGACCATCCAGGTGTTCCGGCGCCAGCGGCACCAGCGTCGCATGCCGGCCGCGCAGCGTGACGGGTTGCAGGAAGGCCATGGGACAGCGCGGGCCTAGCGGTTGTGCCGCTGCATGAACACCAGCTTCTCGAACAGCGTCACATCCTGTTCGTTCTTCAGCAATGCGCCCACCAACGGCGGCACCGCCACCTTTTCGTCCTTGCTCTGCAGCGCCTCGAGCGGGATGTCCTCGGCCACCAGCAGCTTGAGCCAATCGAGCAGCTCCGAGGTGCTGGGCTTCTTCTTCAACCCGGGCAGGTTGCGCACGTCGTAGAAGGTCTTCATCGCCGCGCCCAGCAGCTCTTTCTTCAGGCCGGGGAAGTGCACGTCGACGATGGCCTTCATCGTGTCGGCGTCGGGGAACTTGATGTAGTGGAAGAAGCAGCGGCGCAGAAACGCGTCGGGCAGTTCCTTCTCGTTGTTCGAGGTGATGAATACCACCGGGCGATGCCGCGCCTTGATCAGCTCGCGCGTCTCGTACACGTAGAACTCCATGCGGTCGATTTCGCGCAGCAGGTCGTTCGGGAACTCGATGTCGGCCTTGTCGATCTCGTCGATCAGCAGCGCCACCGGCTGGTCGGCGGTGAAGGCCTGCCACAGCACGCCCTTGACGATGTAGTGGTGGATGTCCTTGACGCGCTCGTCGCCGAGTTGGCTGTCGCGCAGGCGGCTGACCGCGTCGTATTCGTACAGCCCCTGCTGCGCCTTGGTGGTGCTCTTGATGTGCCACTGCAGCAGCGGCATGTTCATCGCCGTGGCGGCCTCTTCGGCCAGCATGGTCTTGCCGGTGCCGGGCTCGCCCTTGACGAGCAACGGGCGCTTCAGCGTGACCGCGGCGTTCACCGCCAGCATCAGGTCTTGCGTGGCAATGTAGTTTTCGGTGCCTTGGAACTTGATCGGTGCTTGCATGTTGGGCTGGGGTGGCTGCGGGCCGCCGCAAGGGGCAGACGGGCACGGGGCTGGGCTGCGACATGCCAAGCATGCGCGGTGAGGAATCCGAAACCAGTATAAGGGCCGGTCGTATAATTCGCGCCCATCGATCGGGCGAGCCGCGGGCTCGCTTTCCTTTGCAACCTACTGCCTGCCCCACGATGAAGATTGCGCTCACCCTGATGCTCGCCCTGTCCGGCGCCACCTTCGCGGCCCAGGCCCAGGAGCTCAAGGGCGATGCCGCCCGGGGTGCGACGCTCAACGCCAGTTGCATCGGCTGCCACGGCATTCCGGGCTACCAGTCCAGCTTTCCCGAAGTGCACCGCGTGCCGGCGATCTCAGGGCAGAACGCCAAGTACATCGCCGCTGCACTGAGTGCCTACAAGAAAGGCGAGCGCAAGCACGGCACGATGCGCGCCGTTGCCACCACGCTGAGCGAGCAGGACATGGCCGATCTGTCGGCCTACTACTCGACACACGGCGCGGCCGCGGCCTCGGACGCGGCTGCGGTGGCCGCGCCGGCGCCACCGGCCGATGTGGCGGCGCTGCTGGCCAAGGGGGCCTGCGCCTCCTGTCACGGCGCCGACTTCAACAAGCCGATCGACGGCGCCTACCCGAAGATCGCCGGCCAGTACCCCGACTACCTATTTGCCGCGCTCAAGTCCTACAAGGTCGAAGGCAACCCGCAGGTCGGCCGCGGCAATGCCATCATGGGCGCGCAGGTCAAGCAGTTCAGCAACAAGGAGCTGAAGATGCTGGCCCAGTACCTCGGCTCGTTGCCGCCGGGTGTGCACACCATCGCGCAATCCAAGTTCCGCTGACCCGCACGGGGCCACCACGATGGCCGATCTGCAGTCCGA
Source organism: Pseudomonadota bacterium (assembly GCA_018261815.1). Taxonomy (GTDB): domain Bacteria; phylum Pseudomonadota; class Gammaproteobacteria; order Burkholderiales; family Burkholderiaceae_C; genus Rubrivivax. Next base: position 8,009 of record JAGTRL010000082.1, on the reverse strand, counting down.
TGCCAAACTGCGTGCCGCCGAGCCGCGCGACGTGCCGGCCATCGTCGGCCTGATCCGCGAGCTGGCCGACTTCGAAAAGCTGACGCACCTGGTCCAGGTCACCCCGCAGAGCCTGCATCCGCACCTGTTCGGCGAGCGGCCCGTGGCCGAGGCAGTGGTGGCCGAGCGCGACGCTCAGGTGATCGGCTTCGCGCTGTTCTTCACCAACTTCTCCACTTTCCTGGGCAAGCCTGGGCTGTACCTGGAAGACCTGTATGTGCAGCCGGCGCATCGCGGCAGCGGCGTCGGCCGTGCCTTGTTGACGCACCTGGCCGCACTGGCCCACCAGCGCGGCTATGGCCGCTTCGAGTGGAGCGTGCTCGACTGGAACGTGAACGCCATCCGCTTCTACGAGCGCATGGGCGCGACGCTGATGCCCGAATGGCGCATCTGCCGCGTCAGTGACGAGGCCCTGCGCAGCTTCGGCCGCTGACGTCGTTCAGCGACGGCACTTCTCGCGCAGCTCGGCCATCAGCCAGAAGGGCAGGCTGAACAGGCCCATGCCCGAGCCGGCGTACTCGCCCTTCAAGCAGTCGCCGCGCGCGCCGCGGGCGATCTCCTGGCCCATCTTGTCCTGTTCGCTGAGGGGAGCTTTCTCGTCCGTGGCCGCCGCGCCCATCTCGCCAGTCGAGCGCTGACGCGCCGCTTCGCGAATGGCCCGGCGCGAGGCTTCGGTGTCGAGCAGACCGCCGGCTGGCGCGCTGGCTGCGGCCTGGGTGGTCGGCGCTGCCGCGCTGGCCGCGCTGGCCGCACTGACCACACTGGCTGCGCCGGCCGGCACGGCCGCCTGCAGCGGCGGCGGCTGCGCGGCCATCGGCGGTGGCTCGGCCCTGCGCACTGGCTTGGGAGGCGGTGCTTCGGGCGCTGGCGGCGCTGCTTGCTGCTGCACCGGCGGCGGCTTGATCCACACCAGCACCAACGGTGCCTGGGCCGGCCCCGTGCGGAGCTCGGGGCCGCGCAAGCTGCCCTGCAACAGCGCTAGCAGCAGCAGGTGCAAGGCAGCCACGGCCAGCAGCACCAACAGCCAGCGCACGCGCAGCCGCCGACGCGCGCCCGACCAGTCGCTCGCCATGGCGGGGCTAGCGGCTCGCGACATGCCAGAACGCCGGCCGCAGGCGGCCTGCAGGGGCGGCACGCTGCGCCGGCGCCACGGGGGGACGGGCAGGGCGATGCGTCATTGGGGGTCCGGGCGCCAAGATTCGGTATTTTCCCCGACGCGGGCGGGCCGCTCGGTGTCGTGGCATCTGCGGCACACTGGCGCGCCTTCACTGCGCACGAGCTATCCCTCCATGGACACCATCACCCTCGGCTGCAGCGGCCTGCAGGTCAGCCGCATCTGCCTCGGCACCATGACCTTCGGCGAGGCTCAGGTTGATGAAGCCGCGTCGCACCGCCTGCTCGACCACGCGCTGCAGCGGGGTCTGAACTTCATCGACACCGCCGAGATGTACCCGGTGCCGCCCAGCGCGGCGCGTTACGGCGACACCGAACGTTTCATCGGCCACTGGCTGAGCCAACGCCCCGGGGTGCGCTCGCGCATCGTGCTGGCCACCAAGGCGGCAGGGCCGGTGCGCGGCTATGAATGGCTGCGCAATGGCAGCGCCGATGTCACTGCCGACGACATCGTCGCTTCCTGCGAAGGCAGCCTGAAGCGGCTTCATACCGACGTCATCGACCTGTACCAGCTGCACTGGCCGACGCGCAATGTGCCGATGTTCGGCAACCTGTACTTCGACCCAAAGAGTGACCGCGTCGTCACGCCGATCGACGAGCAGCTGCGCGGCCTTCAGCGGCTGGTGCAATCGGGCAAGGTGCGCCATGTCGGGGTCAGCAACGAGACGCCGTGGGGCGTGGCCGAGTTCGTGCGCCTGGCCGATGCCGCCGGGCTGCCGCGCATCGCGAGCGTGCAGAACGCCTACAGCCTGGTCAACCGCTCGGTGGACAACGGCCTGGACGAGCTGATGCAGCGCTGCCAGGTGTCGCTGCTGGCCTATTCGCCGCTGGCCTTCGGCCTGCTCAGCGGCAAGTATGACGCCGCCGGCTTCGACGACCCGGCACAGCCGGGGCGCATGTCGCTCTTCGCCAGCATGCGCAAGCAGCGCCACGGCCGCGCCGAGGCGTTGGCCGCGGCACGGCGCTACAACGCGCTGGCTCGCGAGCACGGCTTGACCCCGACGCAGATGGCGCTGGCCTTCTGCTACCGCAACTGGCGCGTGGCCAGCACGATCATCGGCATCACCACGATCGAGCAGCTCGACGAGGACATCGACGCCTGGCACACCGAGCTGTCGCCGGAACTGCTGGCGGCCATCGACCGCATCCGCTGGGAGATGCGCGACCCGGCGCAGTAGGCCCGCCATGGCGAAGAAGGAACGCCACGTCAGCGAGACGCCGGCCACGCAATGGCTGCGCCGCCACGGCGTGGCCTTCAGCGAGCACCCCTACGACTACGTCGAGCACGGCGGCACCGCCGAATCGGCTCGCCAGCTGGGCGTGGACGAGCATGCGGTGGTGAAGACGCTGGTCATGCAGGACGACAAGGCGCAGCCGCTGCTCGTGCTGATGCACGGCGACCGCCAGGTCAGCACCAAGAACCTGGCGCGTGCGCTGGGCGTGAAGAGCGTCGAGCCCTGCAGCGTGGAGGCGGCCCAGCGCCACAGCGGCTACCTGGTGGGCGGCACCTCGCCCTTCGGCACCAAAAAGGCCATGCCGGTGTGCGTGGAAGCCAGCGTGCTCGCGCTGCCGCGCATCTGGATCAATGGCGGGCGCCGCGGCTTCCTGGTGGGCATCGAGCCGGCAGTGCTCAGCGGCCTGCTCGGCGCCCGTGCGGTGGCCTGCGCGCTGTAGCGGCGCGCTGGACGCGTCGTAAACTCGGCGGCCTTTCCATCGATTCCCTTTCCCGACGCATGCAAAACCTGCCCAGCGTGCTGGCCGTGCTGGCGGCCTACCTGATCGGCTCGCTGTCCTTTGCCGTCATCATCAGCCGCGGCATGGGGCTGGATGACCCGCGCCAATACGGCTCCGGCAACCCAGGAGCCACCAACGTGCTGCGCTCGGGCAACCGCCTGGCGGCGGTGCTGACGCTGGCCTTCGACGCGCTCAAGGGTTACGTGCCGGTGATGCTGGCGCTGGTCTATGGGCCGGCCTGGGGCTTGGGCGAGGTGGCGGTGTCCTTCGTCGGACTGGCGGCTTTCCTCGGCCACCTGTGGCCGGTGTTCTTCGGCTTCAAGGGGGGCAAGGGCGTGGCCACCGCCGCCGGCGTGCTGCTGGCGCTGAACCCCTGGCTGGGCCTGGCCACGCTGCTGACCTGGGTGATCATCGCCGCCTTCTTCCGCTATTCGTCGCTGGCCTCGATCGTCGCGGCGCTGTTTGCACCTTTCTACCAGCTGCTGATCTGGGGCGTGTCGCCGGCGCTGCTGGCGGTGTGCTCGATGAGCCTGCTGCTGCTGTGGCGCCACCAGCCGAACATGCGCAAGCTGTTTGCCGGCACCGAATCGCGCCTCGGCGCGAAGCCCGCGGTGAGCCACGGGCCGACCCCCAAGCATCCCACCCACCAGCAGCCGGGCCATGCGCATGCGCATGGCCATCGTCACACTCACAAGAAAGGTCACAAATGACGGTTCAACGCTTCGATGTCGGTACGCGCCTGTCGGAAATGGCGGTGCACCAGGGGGTGTGCTACCTGGCGGGCCAGGTGGCCGGCGACGCCACGCAGGACATCCGCGGCCAGGCGCGGCAGGTGCTGGCCGCCATCGACGCGCTGCTGGCGCGGGCCGGCAGCGACAAGTCGCGCATCCTGATGTGCCAGATCTTCCTGAGCGACCTGGCCGACTTCGGCGGCATGAACGAGGTCTGGGAAGCCTGGCTGCCGGCCGGCCAGGCGCCGCCGCGCGCCACCGTGCTGGCGCAGCTGGCCAAGCCGCAGTGGAAGGTCGAGATGGTGGTCACGGCCGCCGTCTGAGGGCGATGGCGCACAGCCGCAGCTCGATCTTCGGCCTGGTCGTGCTGGTGCTGGCCGTGGGCGCGGCCACGCAATGGTGGGCCGGCCACAGCCAGGCCCGACTGGGCGAGAAGCTGTCGGCGCTGGCCAAGCCAGGCGACATCCAGATGCTGTCGTCGACCACCTGCGCCTACTGCACCGTCGCGCGCCAGTGGATGCGGCAGCATGAGGTGGCTTTCGATGAGTGTTTCATCGAAACCGATGCGTCCTGCGCTGCGCGTTTCGAGGCGTTGCGCGCCCCTGGGTCGCCAGTGCTGCTGGTGCGTGGGCAGCCGCAGACCGGCTTCGACGCGCAGCGGGTGCTGAATGCGCTGAGCCGGGGCGCGCCCGCATCCTGAACCGCGACCTCAGTGCGGGTTCAGGCCCAGCCGCGCCAGCTCGCCGCGGCCGGTGCGCAGCACGGTCGGGACGCCGCTTTCCAGGTCGATGACGGTGGTGGGCTGCATCGGGCAGGCGCCGGCGTCGATGACGGCCTGCAAGGCCTTCTGGAAATGCGCGCGGATCTGCTGCGGGTCGTTCATCGGTTCGCTCTCGCCTGGCAGGATCAGCGTCGTGCCCAGCAGCGGCTGGCCGAGAATCTCCAGCAGTGTCTGAGTGACCTTGTGGTCGGGCACCCGCAGGCCGATGGTGCGCCGTGAGGGGTGGCTCAGCCGGCGCGGCACTTCCTTGGTGGCCTCGAGGATGAAGGTGTAGGGCCCGGGCGTGCCCAGCTTGAGCAGCCGGTACTGCGCGTTGTCCACCCGCGCATAGCTGGCCAGTTCGCTCAGGTCACGGCACAGCAGCGTCAGGTGGTGCTTGTCGTCCACCTGGCGCAGCCGGCGCAATGCCTGCGCCGCTGCCTTGTCGTCCAGCCGGCACACCAGCGCATAGCTGGAATCCGTGGGCACGGCGGCGATGCCGCCTTGCTGCAGGATCTGTGCGGCCTGCTTCAGCAGCCGCGGCTGGGGGTTGTCCGGGTGGACTTCGAAGTATTGCGACATGGCTGCAATTGTCGGTCGGCTTCAGTCCGCCGCCGCTGCGTCCCGCGGCACGACAACCGCGGGACGGGCGCGAAGGTTGAGCCAGGCTGCCGTGGCCCCGCAGGCCATGATGACCGTCATGCCCACCCAGGCCACGGCATCGGGCAGCTGGCCGAAGACCAGCCAGCTGGTGGCGGTGGCGATCGGGATCTGCGTATAGATGAAGGGCATCAGCGTGGCCGTGGGCGCCATGCCCAGGGCCAGGATCAGCATCAGGTGCCCACCGGTGCCGAGCGTGGCCACGGCGGTCAGGATGAGCCATTGCGCGTGGGTCGCGGCCTGGGCCGCGTCGAGCATCGCCGGCGCGTTCCACAGCAGCAGCGGCGTGACGATCAGCATGCCCACCAGACCGGTCCAGAAATGGGTGGTGTAGGGGTTGTCCAGCGCGCTCATGCGCGAAGTCAATACCTGGAAGGCGGCATAGGTGAAGGCGCCGGCCAGCGGGAACAGCACCGCCAGCCCGAACACGCCGCTGCCGGGACGGATGACGATCAGCGCACCGAGCAGCCCGCCACACACCAGCAGCCAGCGCAGTCGCGACACCCGCTCGCGCAGCAGCCACGCGGCCAGCAGCGTGACGAGCAGCGGCGCCAGCATGTTGATCGACGTGAGCTCCGGCACCGGCATGTGCTGCAGACCGAAGAAGATCATGGCCGAGGTCACCAGCAGCAAGGTCCCGCGCAGCACCTGGGAGCGCGGGTGCGCTACCTCGAAGCTGGCGCCGGGCATCAGCAGCAGCCACAACGCCATCACCAGCGCCTGAAAGGCGTAGCGCAGCCACAGCATCAGCAGCACCGGGAACACGCCGGCGAGCAGGCGCACACCGGTGTCCATGGCGGCGAAGCCGGCGACCATCAGCAACATCAGGCCAACACCCAGCAAGGGCCGCTGCCGAACTTCAGGCACGTTGTACGCGGTCCCGCAATGCCGACCAGACGGGGGTCAACCGACCCGGCAGGTCGGGCAGGGCACCCAGGTCGGTGTGGCTTTCACCCGGCGAATGGAAATCGCTGCCGCGCGACGCGAGCAGGCCGAACTCCAGCGCCAGGTCGGCGTACTTCTGGTAGTCGGCCGTGGTGTGGCTGCCGGTCACCACCTCGACACCGCGCCCACCGTGCGCGATGAATTCCGTGAACAGCGCGTACTCCTCGGTGGCGGTGAACTTGTAGCGGCCCGGGTGGGCGATCACCGCCATGCCGCCGGCCTGGGTGATCCAGTGCACCGCGTCGCCCAGCGAGGCCCAGCGGTGCGGCACGTAGCCGGGCTTGCCTTCAGTGAGATAGCGGCGGAAGACCTCGTTAGTGTCCGCGCAGGTGCCGATCTCGACCAGGTAGCGCGCGAAGTGCGTGCGGGCGATCAGCTCCGGGTTGCCGGCATGGCGCAGGGCACCCTCGAACGCCCCCTTGATGCCCACCTTGGCCAGGCCGTCGGACATCTCGCGCGCACGCTCGCCGCGCCCGCCGCGCGTGGCGGCCAGACCCTTGCGCAGCCGGTCGTCCTCGGCATCGAAGCCCAAGCCGACGATATGCACCGTGACGCTGGCAAAGCTGACGGAGATCTCGCAGCCGCTCAGGTAGTCCAGCCCGAGGGCGCGCGCGGCTGTCGCAGCGCGGTGTTGGCCGTCGACCTCGTCATGGTCGGTCAGCGACCACAGCTCCACGCCATTGGTCTTGGCACGTTCGGCCAGGGCTTCGGGGTGCAGGGTGCCGTCGGAGACGACGGAATGGCAATGCAGATCAGCGTTGAGCAGGTTCACTGCCAGGATTGTAGGAAGGCGCCGCGGTGCCGACCCACGAAGGGTTGCTCAGGTCCCGGCCAGGCGCCCGCTCACCAGCGACAGCGTGCGGTCGCAACGTGCGGCCAGCTCGCGGTCGTGCGTCACCAGCACGAAGGCGGTGCCGCGGTCGCGCGCCAGCTGCAGCATCAGGCCGAAGACCTTGTCGGCAGTCTCGCCGTCCAGGTTGCCGGTGGGTTCGTCGGCCAGCACGCAGGTCGGCTGGTTGACCAGCGCACGGGCCATCGCCACACGCTGGCGCTCGCCGCCCGACAGCTGCGCAGGATGATGGGCCACGCGCTCGGCCAGCCCCACCTGCGCCAGCACCTGGCGCGCCGTGTCGCGTGCCTGTTGCCGCGACTGCCGGCGGATGCGCAGCGGCATGGCCACGTTGTCCAGCGCGCTGAACTCGGGCAGCAGGTGGTGGAACTGGTAGACGAAGCCCAGGTGCAGGTTGCGCCAGCGCCCCTGTTCGGCGGCGTCGAGCGAGGCGAAGTCGCGGCCCATCAGCTCCACCCGGCCGGAGGTGGGCGCATCCAGCCCGCCCAGCAGGTGCAACAGCGTGCTCTTGCCCGAGCCCGAGGCGCCGACGATGGCCAGTGTCTGGCCGGCGCGCACCTGCAGGTCCACCCCACGCAGCACCTGCACGTCGAGCGGGCCTTCCTTGAAGCGCTTGTGCAGCCCTGTGCACTGAAGAACCAGCTCACTCATAGCGCAAGGCTTCCGCCGGGTTGACGCGGCTGGCGCGCCAGCTCGGGTACAGCGTGGCGACGAAGGCCAGCAGCAGCGAGATCACGGCAATGGGCAGGAGGTCGCTCAGCAGCGGTTCGCTGGGCATGCGGCTGATCAGGTAGATGCTGCCGGGCAGGAAGGCCACGCCCAGCGCGCGCTCGATGGCCGGCACGATGACGTCGATGTTGAAGGCGATCAGCAGCCCGAAGGCAACCCCGCCGAGGGTGCCGATGATGCCGGCGGCGGCCCCCTGCACCATGAACACGCCCATGATCGAGCGCGGGCTGGCGCCCAGCGTGCGCAGGATGGCGATGTCGGCGCGCTTGTCGGTGACGGTCATGACCAACGTGGACACCAGGTTGAAGGCCGCCACCGCGACGATCAGCGTCAGGATGATGAACATCAGGCGCTTCTCGATCTGCACCGCGTCGAACCAGTTGCGGTT
>JAGTRL010000439.1 GCA_018261815.1 Pseudomonadota bacterium | reverse complement strand
CGGCGCAGGAAGCGGCCCTGGTGGCGCGGCTCGGGCCGGCGCTGCGCAGCCAGGTGCTGCTGGTGCCGCACCACGGCAGCAAGACCTCCTCGAGCGAAGCCTTCATCGGCGCCGTGGCCCCCGGCACGGCGGTGGTGCAGGCCGCCTACCGCAGCCGCTTCGGCCACCCCGCAGCCGAGGTGCTGGCGCGCTAGCGGACGCTGGGCGTGGAGCTGCAGCGCAGCGATGCCTGCGGCGCCTGGGTCTGGGATGCACGGGGCGTGGCCCGCTGCCAGCGCGAGGTGGCGGCGCGTTACTGGCATCATCGGGTCAACGCCGGCCCGCAAGCCGGGCCCTGACCGGCGCAGATGGCCCGCGCCTTGCATTCAAGCCGTCGAAGCCATCGCAGGAGTCCCTCGTGTCCATCCATGTCGCGCTGAACCACGTCACGCACTACCGCTACGACCGCCGCGTCGGCCTGTCGCCGCAGGTCGTTCGTTTGCGCCCCGCACCGCATTGCCGCACGCCGATCCTCAGCTATTCGCTGCACGTCGAGCCGGCCGGGCACTTCATCAACTGGCAGCAGGACCCCTTTGCCAACCACCTGGCGCGGCTGGTCTTCCCGGACAAGACCACCGAGTTCAAGGTCAGCGTCGACCTGGTGGCCGAGATGGCGGTCTACAACCCCTTCGACTTCTTCCTCGAGCCGGAGGCCGAGACCTACCCCTTCGATTACGCGCCGGAGCTGAAGCACGACCTGGCGCCCTACCTGGTCAAGGGCCCGCTGACCCCGAAGTTCAAGGCGCTGGTCGACAGCGTCTCGCTCGAGGAAGTCCGTACCATCGACTTCCTGGTCGGCCTGAACCAACGGCTGCAGCGCGAGATCGGCTATCTGATCCGCATGGAGCCGGGCGTGCAGACGCCCGAAGTCACGCTGACCAACCTGTCCGGCTCCTGCCGCGACACCGGCTGGCTGCTGGTTCAGTTGCTGCGCCATCTGGGGCTGGCGGCGCGTTTTGTCTCCGGCTACCTGATCCAGCTCAAGCCCGACGTCAAGTCGCTCGACGGGCCCAGCGGCACCGAGGTCGACTTCACCGACCTGCACGCTTGGTGCGAGGTCTTCCTGCCGGGCGCCGGCTGGGTGGGGCTGGACCCGACCTCCGGGCTGATGGCCGGCGAGGGCCACATCCCGGTGGCCTGCACGCCCGAGCCCTCCACCGCCGCACCAGTGAGCGGCGAAGTCGACGAGTGCGAGGTGGCGTTTGAACACCACATGCAGATCACGCGCATCTACGAGTCGCCGCGTGTCACCAAGCCCTACACCGAGGCGCAGTGGCGCTCGATCCTGGAGCTCGGCCACGAGGTCGATGCCGAGCTGCAACGCCAGGACGTGCGCCTGACGATGGGCGGCGAGCCGACCTTCGTTTCGGTGGACGACCGCGACGGCGCCGAATGGAACGTCGACGCGCTCGGCCCCACCAAGCGCGGCTTTGCCACCGAGCTGGTGCACCGGCTGCGCGCCAAGTACGCTGCCGGCGGCTTCCTGCACTTCGGCCAGGGCAAGTGGTACCCGGGCGAGCAGCTGCCACGCTGGGCGCTGACCATCGGCTGGCGTGCCGACGGGCAGCCCTGCTGGCACGACCCGTCGCTGTTTGCCGACGAACGCGACGTGCACCGCTACACCACCGACGATGCCCAGGCCTTCATGGAGTCGCTGACGCGGCGCCTGGGCCTGGACACCAAATATGTGCAGCCCGGCTACGAGGACACCTGGTACTACCTGTGGCGCGAGCGCCGCCTGCCGGTGAACGTCGACCCTTTCGAGTCGAAGCTCGACGACGAGATGGAGCGCGCCCGGCTGCGCCGCATCTTCACGCAGGGGCTGGACAGCGTGGTCGGCTACCTGCTGCCGCTGAAGCGCGAATGGCACACGCTCACCGCCGGGCCGAAGTGGATCACCGGCGCCTGGTTCCTGCGCGACGAGCGGCTGTACCTGATGCCCGGCGATTCACCGATGGGCTACCGGCTGCCGCTCGATTCGCTGCCCTGGGCCGCGCCCGGCGACACGCAGCAGCTGATCACGCAGGACCCCTTCGACCACCTGCGCCCGCTGCCGCATGCGGCGGCGCTGCGCGCGCAGTTCGCCGGCCGGCCCGGCTTCGACACGCACCATGTGGGCGGCGGTTTTGCCGGAGGCGGCAGCGTGGCATTGCAGGCGCAGCCCTGGCCACAGGACCTGGACAGCGAGGCCGGCCTCGGCGCCGGCCGGGGTACTGGCGGCGAGGGCGACGACAGCGGCCTTGGCCACGCCCATGCGCCCGAGACCGCGCCTGCGCGCGACCCGGACACGGTGCCCAGCCGCCACGAATCGGCCGGCTGGCTGACACGCACCGCGCTGTGCGTCGAGGTGCGCGACCCGCAGCGCGCCAACGGCCCCAAGGCCGAGAAGGAGCATGGCGGCAAGAGCGGCGTGATCTACGTCTTCCTGCCGCCGCTGAAGCACCTGGAGGACTACCTGGAACTGCTGGCCGCGGTCGAGGCCACGGCGGCGGAGCAGAACGTGAAGGTGGTGCTGGAAGGCTACCCGCCGCCGCGCGACCCGCGGCTGAAGATCCTGCAGGTCACGCCCGACCCGGGCGTGATCGAGGTCAACATCCACCCGGCGTCGAGCTGGGAGGAACTGGTCGACCACACCGAGTTCCTGTACGACGCGGCGCACCGCACACGTCTTTCCACCGA
>JAGTRL010000438.1 GCA_018261815.1 Pseudomonadota bacterium | reverse complement strand
CATCCACCGGCGACTGCTCGGTCGGCTGCTGAGCTTGGTGCGCCCGGTTTATCGCTTTCGCTGCGCGGATCCTCGCTGCGGGTGGGAAGGCAACGTCCCACAGAAATGGTTCTCCAGCGATCGGTACCGCCGCCACTATCTCCGTTGAGATGGACAGGACGCGGGCATTGGCCGCCGGCGTTGTCGCCGTCGGTTTACCCGAGTTGCCGGCGGACAGCCTCGCCATCCGCTGTACAGAATCGGGCCGATCCAGGGGGCGCGCCGGAATGGCCGGAGGGGGTCGGACTTTGTACTTTCGCGGCTCGCGTGGCCGACCACGGGCGCCGGAGGATGTGAGAAGCACCGAGGAGGCGCTGCCGCCGGACGACAAGGTGGTTTATCTTTCCTATGTCTATGGGGATGAGCTGCTCGACCTTCCTGCGCGTTGGCGCTACCTGCTCGTTGCTCGCGCTGCTGGCCGGCGCACCCGGCCTGCCCGCAGCCGAGCCGGAACAGCGGGCGGTGGCCGGGGCGGCGCGCCTGATCGGCACGACCGTCCAGACCGGCCGGCGAGGCGCCACCGGCATCGACGGCAAGCGCGGACTGGTCGACCTCGCGCATGCGGCCAAGGGCACCAGCTTCGTCGACCGCGTGTCGATGGCCAGCCTGGCTGGTCCGCTGGCCAGCGGCGCAGAGGAACTGCGGCGAGCTGCGGGTGGGATCGCCGCGGCGCCGTGGGGCGGCACCCTGAGGGAATCCTGGACGCCGTACGACGACGCCAAGGGCAAGGAGGCCGTACTGGATGTCGTCGATGGCAAGCCCTTGATGGGTCAGGCCGTGCCGACGCCCGCAGGCCTGAGCTGGAGCTGGGCCTATGAACACCACCTTGCCAGCGTATCGATGAGCTGGTCCCTGGAGGAGGGCGTGGTGACGCTGGAACAGGCGCGCGCCGCGCTGCAACCGTTGGCGATGGCCCTTCATCAAGGCGTCGTGGCGGGTGGCTTGGGTAACCTGATCGACACGCCGGCCCCGGCATTGCAGGGGAAGCCGCCTTGCGATGCTGCGTTGCGCGCCTTCGGTCTCGATCCGAACCAGCCGACCAAGATGCGCTACGACTTCCAGGACCTGCGCGGGCAGTTCGACGCCGCGATCGAGCGCTTCAACCACGAGGGCAGCCAGCAGGCCTTTTCCAGCGACAATCTGATGGGCACAGTGCCGGCCTTGAGCTGGCTGGCGCACCAGGGCGGCACGATGAACGTGGTCAGCAAGCGTTTCGTGTTTGCCAGCGATGCTGACCGCGAGCGCTGGCAGAGGGCGCGTACGCGTCACCTGCCAGACACCGATGCCGGCATCGGCACCGAGCGCGCCCTGCACAGCGCGATCTACGAGATGTCGGTCCGCGAAGGCCGCAAGCTCAGTCCCGGCGATGTGTTCTATCTCGCGCTGAAGCAGCGCGGCGGCCACGTGCGCGACGCGATGCTGCTCGCCCACAACACGCTGCGTTCGCTGGCACGCGTCAACGATAACGAGTTGACCGATGTCAGCCAGGACATCGGGTTCATCGAACGTCATCTCGAGCAGAGCCTCGTCGAGCTGCATCCGCTGGCCAACGCCGGCAATTGGTATCACCTGTTCGGCACCGCCTATTTCGAGATGCAGGCGCGCGGCGAGTGGGGGCCGAACACGTTGGCGCAATTGACGGTCGATGGCCTCGGGGACCTGATGTTCGACAAGCTCGCGCAGATGGCGCAGGCGTTGAAGCGCGATCCGGGCCTGGAGCTACCGCAGACGCGGACCGCGGTCTCGATGCTCGCCAACGAAGTCGAGCAGTTCTACCGCAAGCACCGCACCGGACAGGCCGACGATCCCGTCAAATACTGCTACAACGTCTTCGGTGCGCAGCTCGGGGCCTGGCTGTATCGGGAGAAACTGCGCGCCCCGGGTGCGGAGCCGCCGCCGCTGCCGCCGACGCAGCGGATGACGATCCTCGGCCCAGTGCCGGCGACGATGACCGGCGAGAAGATCGTGATCTCGCTGTCGCCGCTCCACCTGCGCTGGGAGGGCAACGGGTACCAGATGACGCTCGACCAGCGCACCGGCCAGATCACCGGCTTTTACCCGCTGAAGCTGGTGCCCTTCTTCGAGCCCGACACCGGAACCTGGGGCATGCTCTGGGTGGACCAGTTGCGCCAACCCTACACACTGCGCATGGAAGCCAGCGCCGATGGCCACGCCCACCTGCTGACCACCCAGCCCGAGGGCACGCGTGTGCATGCGTTGCCGTTGCGCCAGGGCCAGCGCTTCCGGATCGACGTGGCGCCGGATCGACTGCCGAGCGAGATCTCGGTGGATGGTGGCGACCAGGTGGCGCCGATGGCCTTGGCCGGGCGCGCGGAGGGCGCCCTGGGTGCCAGCGCAGCCACGACGATGGCGACGCCGATCGAGGCCACCGACGACGATCTGGCTTTGGCCCAACGCGAATACGACGAGGCTTTCGAGTCCTACACCAAGCTGGTCACCACCGGTGGTACGGGAGACGTCACGGCCGCCCTGGCGCGCTACCGCCAAGCCTATGAGCGGCTGCAAAGGGTCAACGCCGAACGTGCGCCGCGCTGAGGGCGAAGGCAATCGCAGTCCAAGCGCCACGCCTGCGTAGCCTGCCGGCCATGTGAAGTCGATTTCACCCCCGGCTGGCGAGGGCGGAGGACTCAGGAAACCGAGGCGCAGCGCCGGGACGGCCGGACGCTAC
>JAGTRL010000437.1 GCA_018261815.1 Pseudomonadota bacterium | reverse complement strand
CCGCGATGGTGATGTGCGTGAAGACCAGCGTCACCAGCACCACCTGCCAGGTCGACGCGCCGAGCAGGCCGTGAGCCAGGAGGTCGACCACGGCGTCGTGCATCGTCAAGAGTTGATTCATTGCTTGTACATGCCTTGCTGTCCCGAAAAGGACCAATTTCGCATTGTAGACGGCCGTTGCGCGAATCTATGGAGGGAACTGCTTAGTGCGGGCTGCCGAAGCGCGGGTTCCGTTGCTGCGCATGCGGCAGATCAATCACGCCGTTGCCAGACCGCCGCGAAGAAGCCGTCGGTGCCGTGGCGGTGCGGCCACAGGCGCAGCCGCCCGCCGGTATCGAGGTCGGCCGCGGCCGGCACCCGCGCCTGCGCCAGCAACTCGTGCGCCACCAGCGGTGCGAAGGACGCGCCATGCTGCGCCTCGAAGGCGTCGGCCACGTCTTCGTTCTCCGCGCGCAACAGGCTGCAGGTGGCATAGACCAGCCGCCCGCCGGGCTTCAGCAGCCGCGAGGCACTGTCGAGAATGGCACGCTGCTTGAGCTGAAGTTCCTGCACCGCCTTCGGCGACTGGCGCCATTTCAGGTCGGGATTGCGGCGCAGCGTGCCCAGCCCTGAACAGGGCGCGTCGATCAGCACGCGGTCGATCTTGCCGGCCATGCGCTTGATGCGCTCGTCGCGCTCGTGCGCCAGTTGCACAGGATGCACGTTGCTCAGGGCGCTGCGCGCCAGTCGCGGCTTCATCGCGTCCAGCCGGTGGCCCGAGGTGTCGTAGGCATACAGCCGCCCGGTATTGCGCATCGCCGCGCCCAGCGCCAGCGTCTTGCCGCCGGCCCCGGCGCAGAAGTCGACCACCATCTCGCCACGCCGGGCGTCGGTCAGCAGCGCCAGCAGCTGGCTGCCTTCGTCCTGCACCTCGACCTCGCCGCGCAGGAACACGCCCAGCCTGTTCACTGCCGGCTTGCCGGGCACGCGCAGGCCCCAAGGCGAATACGGGGTCGGCAGCGCCTCGACGCCGGACTCGGCCAGTTCGCGTTGCACGGCCTCGACCTTGGCCTTCAAGGTGTTGACTCGCAGGTCCAGCGGCGCGGGCTGGTTCAGCGCCTCGGCCAGCGGCCAGAACTGATCGGCCCCCACCTGCTCGCGCAGGGCCCCAGCCAGCCAGTCCGGCAGGTTGTGGCGCAGCTTGTCCGGCAAGCTCGCAAGGTCGACCGCACGGCAGCGTTCCAGCCATTGCCGCTCGTGCGCGTCGAGCGCGCCCAGCAGAAACGATTCCGCCCCCTGCCAGCCCAGCATGGCGAGACGGCGCTCCACGGCGCCGCTGCTGCCCTGGGCAAGATGCTGGTACAGGAGCCGGCGGCGCAGCACGGCGTAAGCGGTTTCGGCCAGCGTATGTCGCTCGCGCGGGCCCAGGTTGCGGTGGGCGCGAAAGAAGGACGACACCACGCCGTCGGCCGGGGCATCCAGCTTCAGGATCTGGCGGATCAGGTCGGCGCACAGCTCGAGCAGCGAGGCGGGGTGCATCCTTCAATTATCCCGCGCCCCCTTCCGGCCCCAGGAAGGCCAGCCACTGCGGCGCGCGATCCACGTGCCGCACCACGCCATCGACCACGCGCAGCCGGCCCTCGACGAACCATCGCACCGCCAGCGGGTAGATGCGGTGCTCGGTGGCCAGCACGCGGTCGGCCAGGGCCTGGGCATCGTCGTCGGCCCGCAGCGGCACCACCGACTGCAACACGATCGGCCCATGGTCCAGTTCGGGTGTGACGAAGTGCACCGTGGCGCCGCTCAGCTTGCAGCCGGCCTCGATGGCGCGCTGGTGCGTGTGCAGCCCCGGGAAGGCCGGCAGCAGCGACGGGTGGATGTTGAGCAGCCGGCCCTCGTAGCGGCGCACGAAGCGCTCGCCGAGGATGCGCATGAAGCCGGCCAGCACCAGCAGGTCCGGGGCGAAGGCATCGATGGCCCCGGCCAGCGCGTCGTCGAAAGCCTCGCGCGTGGCGAAGTCCTTGTGTGCCACGACCGCAGTGGCGATGCTGTGCGCGGCCGCAAAGCGCAGGCCGGCGGCGTCCGAGCGGTTGGCGATCACCGCCACCACGCGTGCCGGCCAGCCCTCGGCCGCGCAGCCCTGCACGATCGCCTCCATGTTGGAGCCGCGTCCGGAGATCAGGATCACGATGGACTTCATCGCAGTCAGTGTAGCCAGCGCGCCGCCGGGGGCGGCTCGTAGAATCGGCCAGCGTCAGGCCCGCCGACGCGCGATTCCGCCACTGCCAAACTCCGTCGATGCAATCCCGCGTACTTTCAGGCATGCGCCCCACCGGCGCGATGCACCTCGGCCACTATCATGGCGCCCTGAAGAACTGGGTGCGGCTGCAGCACGACTACGACTGCTTCTACTTCGTCGCCGACTGGCATGCGCTGACCACGCACTACGAAGAGCGCGAGGTCATGGGCCAGTACGTCTACGAGATGGTCACCGACTGGCTGGCCGCCGGGCTGGACCCGGAGCGCTGCACGATCTTCCTGCAAAGCCGCCTGCCCGAGCATGCCGAACTGTTCACGCTGCTGGCGATGGGCACGCCGCTGGGCTGGCTGGAGCGCGTGCCAACCTACAAGGACCAGATCGAAAAGCTCGCCGACCGCGACTTGGCGACCTACGGCTTCCTCGGCTACCCGCTGCTGCAGGCGGCCGACATCCTGATCTACAAGGCCGCCTTCGTGCCGGTGGGCGAGGACCA
>JAGTRL010000436.1 GCA_018261815.1 Pseudomonadota bacterium | reverse complement strand
GGTGCGCCCGAGCGGGGACCCCGCCGAGCGGCTGGACGGGTCGCTGGACACGCTGGTGCCCGACCACCCGAACAAGCCCTACGAGATCAAGGAGCTGATTTACAAGGTGGTGGACGACGGCGACTTCTTCGAGCTGCAGCGCGACCACGCCAGGAACATCGTCATCGGCTTCGCGCGCATGGACGGGCATACCGTGGGCATCGTCGCCAACAACCCGATGGTGCTGGCCGGCTGCCTGGACATCAAGAGCAGCATCAAGGCGGCGCGCTTCGTACGCTTCTGCGATGCCTTCAACATCCCGGTGATCACCTTCGTCGACGTGCCTGGCTTTATGCCCGGCACCGCGCAGGAGTACGGCGGCATCATCAAGCACGGCGCCAAGCTGCTCTATGCCTACGCCGAATGCACGGTGCCCAAGGTGACGGTGATCACGCGCAAGGCCTACGGCGGCGCCTACGACGTGATGAGCTCCAAGCACCTGCGCGGTGACGTCAACTTCGCCTGGCCGAATGCCGAGATCGCGGTGATGGGTGCCAAGGGCGCGGTGGAGATCATCTTCCGCGAGGACAAGGGCGACCCGGTCAAGCTGGCCGCGCGCGAGGCCGAATACAAGGCGCGCTTCGCCAACCCCTTCGTCGCCGGCGCACGCGGCTACATCGACGACGTGATCCAGCCGCACGAGACGCGCAAGCGCATCTGCCGCAGCCTGGCGATGCTCAAGGACAAGAAGCTCGACAACCCGTGGCGCAAGCACGGCAACATTCCGCTTTGAGGCGCACCATGTTCAAGAAGATATTGATTGCCAATCGCGGAGAGATCGCTTGCAGAGTGATCAAGACGGCGAAGAAGATGGGCATCGCCACCGTGGCGGTGTACTCCGAGGCCGACCGCGACGCGCGCCATGTGGAGCTGGCCGACGAGGCGGTGTTCATCGGCGCGGCGCCCAGCCGCGAAAGCTACTTGGTGGCCGACAAGATCATCGAGGCCTGTAAGGCCACCGGTGCCGAAGCCGTGCACCCGGGCTACGGCTTCCTGTCCGAGAACGAGGACTTCTCGCGCCGCGTTGAGGAGCAGGGCATCGTCTTCATCGGCCCGAAGCACCATTCGATCGCCGCGATGGGCGACAAGATCGCCTCGAAGAAGCTGGCGCTGGAAGCCAAGGTCAACACCATCCCCGGCTGGAACGATGCCATCGAGACGCCGGAGCAGGCGGTGCAGATTGCCAAGGACATCGGCTACCCGGTGATGATCAAGGCCAGCGCCGGCGGTGGCGGCAAGGGCCTGCGCGTGGCCTTCAACGACAAGGAGGCTTTCGAAGGTTTCAGCTCCTGCCGCAACGAGGCCAAGAACAGCTTCGGCGACGACCGCGTGTTCATCGAGAAATTTGTCGAGAGCCCGCGCCACATCGAGATCCAGGTGCTGGGCGATGCGCACGGCCACATCGTCTATCTGCACGAACGTGAATGCAGCATCCAGCGCCGTCACCAGAAGGTGATCGAGGAGGCGCCGTCGCCCTTCATCGACGACAAGACGCGCAAGGCGATGGGCGAGCAGGCCGTGGCGCTGGCGCGCGCCGTCAAGTACCAGAGCGCGGGCACGGTGGAGTTCGTGGTCGGCAAGGACCAGAGCTTCTACTTCCTGGAGATGAATACGCGGCTGCAGGTGGAGCACCCGGTCACCGAAAGCATCACCGGCATCGACCTGGTCGAGCAGATGATCCGTGTGGCCGCCGACGAGAAGCTACCCTTCGCGCAGGCCGACATCCCACGCCGCGGCTGGGCCATGGAGTGCCGCATCAATGCCGAGGACCCGTTCCGTGGTTTCCTGCCGTCCACCGGCCGGCTGGTGCGCTACCTGCCGCCGGTGCAAACCATGGAAGCTGCCATGCCCGTGCCCGAAGGCGGCGGCGTGCGCGTGGACACCGGCGTCTATGAAGGCGGCGAGATCCCGATGTACTACGACTCGATGATCGCCAAGCTGATCGTGCACGGGCTGGATCGCGACGACGCCATCGCCAAGATGCGCGAGGCGCTGAACGGCTTCGTCATCCGCGGCGTGTCCAGCAATATCCCGTTCCAGGCGGCGCTGCTGGCCCACCCCAAGTTCGTCTCCGGCGACTTCAACACGGGGTTCATCGCCGAGCACTATGCGCAGGGCTTCCGTGCCGAGGACGTGCCGCACGACGACCCGAACTTCCTGGTGGCGCTGGCCGCGGCCGCCTACCGCCGCTACCTGGAGCGCGCTGCCGGCATCAGCGGCCAGCTGGCCGGGCATCGCGTGACCATCGGCAATCAGTTTGTCGTGGTCGTCAAGGGCCAACGCGGCGAGCATGTGCACGTACCGGTGATCATCGAGGTCGAACGCGCGACGGTGGTGCAGGTGGACGGGCGCACCTACGCCATCGACAGCCAGTGGCAATTCGGCGGCATCCGCGCCAGCGGCAGCTGCAACGGCCGGCCCTTCACCGCCCAGGTCGAGCGCCACGGCCTGTGGCTGCGCGTGGACCACAACGGCCTGCGCATCGACGCGCAGGTGATGACCGCGCGCGCCGCCGAGCTGCTGCGCCGAATGCCCTTCAAGGCGCCGCCGGACCTGAGCCGCTTCCTGCTGTCGCCGATGCCCGGGCTGCTGGCCGACATCGTGGTCAAGCCAGGGCAGGTGGTGCAGGCCGGCGAGCGGCTGGCGGTGATCGAAGCCATGAAGATGGAGAACATCCTCACTGCCGCGCAGGACGGCACCGTGGCCGAGGTG
>JAGTRL010000435.1 GCA_018261815.1 Pseudomonadota bacterium | reverse complement strand
GCCTTCGACGGCGTCTTTCACCTGGCCTCGGCCGTGTCGGGCGAATGCGAGGCCGACTTCGACCTCGGCATGCGCTCCAACCTGGACAGCACGCGCGCGCTGCTCGAAGCGCTGCGCGCGCGCCAGCAGCGCCACGGTGCGGTGGCGCGCCTGGTGTTCTCCAGCTCGGTGGCGGTGTTCGGCCCGGACGCTTCGGTGCCGATGCCGCCGGTGGTGGCCGACGACACGCTGCCGGCGCCGCAGACCAGCTACGGCATGCAAAAGCTGGTGTGCGAGCACCTGATCGCCGACTACACGCGCAAGGGCTTCGTCGACGGCCGCGCGGCGCGGCTGATGACGGTGACGGTGCGCCCGGGCCGGCCCAACGGCGCGGCCTCGTCCTTCTTCAGCGGCATCATCCGCGAGCCGCTGGCAGGCGTGGACTCGGTCTGCCCGGTGAAGCCCGACGTGCGCCACCCGGTGTCGTCGCCGTCCAGCGCGGTGGCCGGGCTGATCGCCGTGTTCGAAGCCAGCCGCGAACAGCTCGGCGGGCGGCTGGGGCTGAACCTGCCGGCGCTGAACGTCAGCGTCGGCGAGATGCTCGACGCGCTGGAGCAGGTGGCCGGCCCGGCCGTGCGCGCGCGTGTGCGCTTCGAGCGCGACGAGCGCATTGCCGGCATCGTCGCCAACTGGCCCACCGGCGCCACTGCCGCGCGCGCCGCCGCACTGGGGCTGAAGCCGGATGAGCGCTTCACCGACATCGTGCGCCAGTACATCGACGACTGCCGCCAGCGCCCCGACGCCGCCACCACGCTGAAAGGACTGAACTGATGAACCAGATCGACTTGAAGGGCCGCGTCGCGGTCATCACCGGCGGCGCGCAGGGCATCGGCTTTGCCGCGGCCGAACGGATGTTGAAGTCCGGCGCCAGTGTCGCGCTGTGGGACATCGACGCCGGAAAGCTGGCCGAGGCCGAGACCGCGCTGTCGACCCAGGGCGTGGTCAGCGGCATGGCGGTCGAGCTGACCGACGAGACCTCGGTGGCCCAGGCCACGGCGGCCACGCTGGCGCGCCATGGGCACATCGACATCCTGGTCAACAACGCTGGCATCACCGGCGGCAACGGCACCACCTGGGAGCTCGACCCGGCCGTCTGGCGCCGCGTGGTCGAGGTCAACCTGATCGGGCCGTACCTGACCAGCCGTGCCGTCGTGCCGCACATGATCGATCGCGGCTACGGCCGCATCGTCAACATCGCCTCGGTGGCGGGCAAGGAAGGCAATCCCAACGCCTCGCACTACAGCGCGTCGAAGGCGGCATTGATCGCGCTGACCAAGTCACTGGCCAAGGAGCTGGCCACCAAGGGCGTGATGGTCAATGCCATCACCCCGGCCGCGGCGAAGACGGCGATGTTCGCGACCATGGCGCAATCGCACATCGACTTCATGCTGTCGAAGATCCCGATGGGACGTTTCCTGGAAGTGGGCGAGGCCGCGGCGATGATCGCCTGGCTGGCCTCTGAAGACTGCTCCTTCAGCACCGGCGCCGTCTTCGATTTGTCCGGCGGCCGCGCGACATACTGACCACCCCCGCAGCGCCTGCGGCGCTCCCCCTCAAAGGGGGCGACCCCAGTGGACCGGCGGAGCTGGATCCACGGCGTCTGCTGGATTGGACCCACCTCTGCCCTTTGCCAGTGCACGGCGAAGAGCTTGGATAGCGTGGGGCAATTCCCGAAGCTAAACAATCGTTTGATTAGCTTGATACAGTTCGGGCATGAGTCATGTCCCGACTGTCGGCGCCGTGCCGGTCACCGAACACACCCGCGCCGCGCGTCACGACGGCGAAGCCTCGCGTGCGCGTTTGCTGCGCAGCGGGTTGCAGTTGTTCGCCCAGCAGGGCTATGCCAAGACCTCGACGCGCGAGCTGGCCGAGCATGCCGGCGTCAATGTCGCCTCGATCAGCTACTACTTCGGCGACAAGGCCGGGCTGTACCGGGCGGTGTTTTTCGAGCCGCTGGGCTCGCCGCAGGACGACATCGCACGCTACAGCGGCGCCGAGCTGAGCTTGGCGCAAGCGCTGGTCGGGCTGTACGCCGGGCTGCTTGAGCCGCTGAAACAGGGTGACACCGCGCGGCTGTGCATGAAGCTGCATGTCCGCGAGATGCTCGAACCCACGGGGCTGTGGGAAGAAGGAATCAAGCACGGCATCCAGCCGATGCACGACGCGCTGCTGGCCGTGCTGTGCCGGCACTTCGGCGTGGCCGAGGCCGACAGCGAACTTCAGCGCCTGGCGGTGTGCATCGCCGGCCTGGGCGTGCACCTGCATGTCGGCCACGACCTCATCCAGCAGCTCGCACCGCAGCTCAACGACGGCACTGACGCGCTCGACCGGTGGTCGGACCGGCTGGTGATGTACGCGCTGGCGATGATCGACGCCGAGCGCCGCCGCCGTGAGGCACGGGGAGGTACCGCATGACACGCGCGCCGTATTCGCTGGGCCTGGCCGCCACAGCCAGCCTGCTGCTCGGCGCCTGCTCGGCCTTCGCGCCGCCGGTGGCCATGCCGGACAAGACGCCGCCGCCGCTGGACGCCCCGCCGGCTTGGCTGGCGCCGCCGCCGCAGGCCGCCGCGCAGACGGCGCTGCGCGACTGGTGGACGCAGTTCAACGACCCGGTGCTGCTCGAGATGATCGACGCCGCGCAGGCGGCCAGCCCGACCGTGGCCGCCGCCGCGTCGCGCATCGAGCAGGCCCGCGCCAGCAGCGTGGCCGCCGGCGCCCTG
>JAGTRL010000434.1 GCA_018261815.1 Pseudomonadota bacterium | reverse complement strand
GTGCAGGCCGCCATGATCTGCGCCGGCGTGGTCTTGTCACAGCCGGTGGTCAGGATCACGCCGTCGATGGGGTAGCCGTACAGCACCTCCACCAGGCTCAGGTACTGCAGGTTGCGGTCGAGCATGGCCGTCGGGCGCTTGCAGGTTTCCTGGATCGGGTGCAGCGGGAACTCGAAGGCCACGCCGCCGGCATCGCGGATGCCTTCGCGCATGCGCTCGGCCAACACCAGATGGTGGCGGTTGCACGGCGCGATGTCCGAACCGCTCTGCGCGATGCCGATCATCGGCCGGCCCGACTGCAGCTCTTCCAGGCTCAGGCCGAAGTTCATCGTGCGCTCGAGGTACAGCGCCGTCATGTCGGCATTGGCTGGGTTGTCGAACCAGGCGCGCGAGCGCAGTGTCGCGGGCTGGGTCTTGCGAGCGCGGGTCTTGCGGGTCGGGGTCGCCACGTTGTCTGTCTCCTGGGGTTGTCGTCAAGGGCTGTGCCGCGGTTGTACACCAGCGGCCGGTGGCATGATCGGAGGCCCTCACCCATCACACGAACCGCCATGAGCCCTTCACCGATCGACTACCCCACGCTGGGCGCCAGCGGCCTGAAGGTCAGCCGGCTGTGGCTAGGCACGATGATGTTCGGCGACCGCACCGACGAGTCCGAGGCGGCGCGCATCGTCGCAGCGTCGCGCGAGGCCGGGCTGAATGCCATCGATACCGCCGACATCTATGCCGGCGGCGAATCCGAGGCCATCACCGGCCGGCTGATCAAAGCCGAACGCGGCCATTGGGTGCTGGCCACCAAGCTGGCCAACCCCACCGGCCCCGGGCCCAACGACCGCGGCCTGTCGCGCCGCCACATGCTGGATGCCGTGCATGCCAGCCTGCAGCGCCTGGGCACCGACTGGATCGACCTGCTGTACATGCACCGCGACGACGAGAGCACGCCGATGGAAGAGGCGGTGGCGACCATGGGCCAACTGATCGTCAGCGGCAAGGTGCGCTACTTCGGCGTATCCAACTTCCGCGCCTGGCGCGTCGCGCGTTTGGTCGAACTGTGCCGCGCCATGGGCGTGCCGCAGCCCATCGCCTGCCAGCCGCCGTACAACGCCATGTCGCGGCAGATCGAGGTGGAACTGCTGCCGGCCTGTGCGCACTACGGCGTCGGCGTGGTGGCCTACAGCCCACTGGCCCGCGGCGTGCTCAGCGGCAAGTACCGCCCGGATGCACCGCCGCCCGAGGATTCGCGCGCCGCCCGCAACGACCGCCGCATCATGCAGACCGAATTCCGGCCCGAATCGGTGCAGTTGTCCCAGACGCTGGCCAGCCACGCGCAAAAAAAGGGCATCGCGCCGACTCGCCTGGCGCTGGGCTGGGTGTGGAACAACCGGCTGGTGCACGGCCTCATTGGCGGGCCACGCACACTGGCCCAATGGCGGGACTACCTGGACGCGCTGGGCCAGCCCTTCGATGCCGAGGACGAGGCCTTCATCTCCGCGCTGGTGCCGGCCGGACATGCGTCCACGCCGGGCTACACCGACGCGCTGTACCCGGTGGCCGGCCGGGCGCCGGCCACCGCCTGAAGACGCGATTAGAGTTGATGCGCCACAGCAGGCGGCGGGACAGGACACAGATCATGAAGAAGACTGCGTTGGCGGCCCTTGGCGCCGCCGTGTTGGCGGGATGCGCGCCCGATGCCATGCAGAACATCAAGGCCACCGGCTTCAATGCCTTCATCGACCAGGTGGCGGTGGAATGCGCCCCGTTGCATGCCGGCCCACAAGTGATCACCGTCAACTACAGCCCGCCGAACTACGCCACCGATCTTTACGACCAGTGGTTCGACGCCACCTCGCGCCTGTACTACAAGAAGACCACGCCGCAGACCTACCTGAACGATATCAACAACTTCTTTGGCGACCCGCGCACGCAGGCTTCGGCGCAATGCGTGGTGTCCAAGCTGCCGCCGCCCGAGCAGCGGCCCACCGCGCCGACGGGACGCTGGTAGACGCTCAGGCGCGCACGCCCAGCTTGAAAGCGATCATCGCGCGCAGCTTGTTGGGCAGCACCGGCTTGATCAGCAGGTGGAAGTCGTGTTCGGCGGCCTCGCTCTCGTGGCCGCCGATGGTGCTGCCAGTGATGACGATGGCCGGCAGCTTGCGCCCGGACCAGTGGCTGCGCGCGGCGGCCAGCGCGTCCAGCCCGGTCTGGCCCTGCGGCAGCCGGTAGTCCACCAGCAGCAGATCGGGCGCCTCGGTGGGGTTGCCCGCCAGCCAGGTCCGCAGCGAGCCCACCGAATCGAAGTCCAGCACGCTGGCGCCCCAGGCCTTGAGCAACACCACCAGGCCTTCGCGCACCGCCGGCTCGTCCTCCACCAGCAGCATCAGCCGGCCCTGCAGCGTCAGGCCCAGCGGCGCCCGCAGCGTGGGGGCGGCGGGCCCCACGGCACGCACCGCCTTGCCCGGCGGCACTTCGAAGGAGAACACCGTGCCGTGGCCGACGCGCGAGCGCACGCTGATCGGCGCTTCCAGCAGCGCAGCCAGCCGCGCCACGATCGCCAGCCCCAGACCCAGACCCTTGCGCTGGTGCGCCTGCAGCGGCCGCTGACTCTGCACCTGGTAGAACTCGTCGAAGATGCGCGGCAGGCTGCCCTCGGAGATGCCGATACCGCTGTCCCAGACCTGCATCAGCAGCTTCTCCCCGCGCGGCCGGCAGCTGACCAGCACGCCGCCGTCGTCGGTGTAGCGGATGGCATTGCTGGTCAGGTTGCGCAAGATGC
>JAGTRL010000433.1 GCA_018261815.1 Pseudomonadota bacterium | reverse complement strand
TTCCTGTCCGATGCCGAAGGCGTGGGCAACCTCTACTCCTGCCTGAACGACGGCAGCCAGCTGCGCCGCCATACCGACCATGCCGAGCACTACGCCCGCCATGCGCAGAGCGACGGCAGGCGCATCGTCTACCAATGCGCCGCGCAGCTGTGGCTGCTGGACCCCGCGCGCGGCGAGAACCATGTGCTCGACATCGACGTGCCCAGCCCGCGCACGCAGGCCGCCCGCCGCTTCGTGCCGGCCGAGTCGCACGTGGGCGCGGCGCAGCTGCACCCTGCCGGCCACAGCGCCCTGTTCGACGTGCGCGGCAAGCCGTTCACGATGCCGCTGTGGGAAGGTGCCGTGCGCCAGCACGGACTGGCCGACGGCGTGCGCTATCGCCACGGCCAGTGGCTGGCCGACGGCAAGACGCTGGTCAGCGTCAGCGACGCCAGCGGCGAGGAGCGGATCGAGCTGCACGCCGACGGCGAGGTACGAGCGCTCGACTGGGACATCGGCCATGTCGACAGCCTGCGTGCCGCGCCGGTGGGCACGCGCGTGGCGCTGGCCAACCACCGCAACCAGCTGCTGATCGGCGACACCGCCGGCGGTGGTTGCATGGTGGTGGACCACAGCGATGCCGGCCGCTGCGAGGACCTGGCCTGGTCAGCCGACGGCAGCTGGCTGGCCTACAGTTTCCAGGCCACGGCGCGGCAACGCGCCATCAAGCTGTGCGAGCTGGCCACGCAGACCTGCACGCTGGTGACGCAGCCCGAGTTCCGCGACTACAGCCCCAGCTTCGACCCACAGGGCCGCTGGCTGTACTTCCTGTCGCTGCGCACCTACGACCCGGTGTACGACAGCGTGCAGTTCGAGATGAGTTTCCCACGCGCCGCCAGGCCCTACCTGGTGGCGCTGCAAGCCGGCGGCACGGCGCCCTTCGAGCTGCAGCCTCGCAGCCTGAAGTCCGGCGACAAGGACGCGCCCGCCGCCAAGGCCGAGGCCACGCCGCTGCAGGTCGACCTGGCGGGCATCGCGCAGCGCATCGCAGCCTTCCCGGTGGCCGAGAGCCGCTTCGGCAAGCTGTCCGGCGCGGCCGACGGCAAGGTGCTGTGGACCGTGCTGCCGATCGAAGGCCAGCAGGGCCGCGGCGGCCACAAGGAAGGCAGCGGCCGGCTGGAGGTTTTCGACTTCGAGACGCTGCGCGCCGACACGCTGGTGGCCAAGGCCGACGACTTCGTGCTCGGCGCCGACCACCACACGCTGCTGCTGCGCGACGGCAAGCGCTGGCGCGCCATCGCGGCGGACCACCGCGAGGACCGGCGCGAGGAGGTCGGCGATGCCCCCTCGCGCAAGAGCGGCTGGCTCGACCTGGACCGCATCCGCGTGTCGGTGGACCCCCGGCTCGAATGGCGGCAGATGCTGCGCGAGGTGTGGCGGCTGCAGCGCGACCACTTCTGGGTGGCCGACATGTCCGGCGTCGACTGGCCGGCGATGCTTCGCCGCTACGAGCCGCTGCTGCCGCGCGTGGCCACGCGGGCCGAGCTGTCCGACCTGATCTGGGAGCTGCAGGGCGAGCTGGGCACCTCGCATGCCTACGAGTCCGAGGGCGACCACCGCAAGCCACCGCCTGTGGCGCTGGGCCAGCTGGGCGCCGAGCTGCAGTGGGTGCAGGCCGACGACAGCTACCGCATCGCGCGCATCGTGCGCGGCGACCCATGGGACGCGATGGCCGATTCGCCGTTGAACGCGGTGGGCGTGGAAGCGCAGGTCGGCGAGTGCATCGTCGCCGTCAACGGCCAGTGTGTGTCGCGCGAACGACCGCCGCAGGCGCTGCTGGTCAAGCAGGCGGCGGCCAAGGTGGAGCTGACGCTGGCGCGCGGCGAAGGCGATGCGCAGACCCGGCGCAACGTGCTGGTGACGACGCTGGCCGATGAGGTGCCGGCGCGCTACCGCGAATGGGTCGAGCACCACCGCGCCTGGGTGCACGAGCAGTCGGCCGGGCGCGTCGGCTACCTGCATCTGCCGGACATGATGGCCGACGGTTTTGCCGAGTTCCACCGCTACTTCGGTGCCGAATGCGACCGCGACGCGCTCATCGTCGACCTGCGCTACAACCGCGGCGGCCATGTGTCCGAGCTGCTGCTGGAGAAGGTGGCGCGCAAGCGCATCGCCTACAACGTGTCGCGCTGGGGCCGCACCGTGCCCTACCCCGAGGAATCGGCCGCCGGCCCGGTGGTGGCGCTGTGCAACGAGCACGCCGGCAGCGACGGAGACATCTTCGCGCACGGCTTCAAGCTGATGGGCATCGGCCCGCTGGTGGGCACGCGCACCTGGGGCGGCGTCATCGGCATCTGGCCGCGCACGCTGCTGGTGGACGGCACCGAGACCACGCAGCCCGAGTACTCGTTCTGGTTCCGCGATGTCGGCTGGGGGGTCGAAAACCACGGCACCGATCCGAACATCGAGATCGACAACGCGCCGCAGGACGCGGCCGCAGGGCGCGACCGCCAGCTCGAGACGGCATTGGCCACCGCCCTGAAGCTGGCCGAAGGCATGGTGCCGTTGCTGCCGCGCTTGGAGCAGCGGCCACATCTGGCCGCGCCGCCGCTGCCGCCGCGCCAGGTCTGAGCCGCATGGAGTTCTTGCCCGCCGAGTGCCTCGTGGGCACCGCCTGCGCGTTCGCCATCCTGATCGTGTAGAGGGACTGGTTCGCGCTGAACCTGCCGCTGCCGGTCATCGTCCTGCAACATGGCGTGCCAACGACCGAGCTGAATGTGGGCAGATTCAACTGGTCGACGCAACACACCGA
>JAGTRL010000432.1 GCA_018261815.1 Pseudomonadota bacterium | reverse complement strand
GCACCAGCACCAGGTCAGAAAAGCCCATGACCTTCATCGCCCGCGCCGCGGCGCCGACGTTGCCGGCATGGCTGGTGTGCAGCAGCACGAAGCGGGTCGGGTCGGGACGCTCGGTCATGGGCAGCTAAAATCAGATTCCGCCGCGGCATTCTCGCCGCGCACGCTCTTTGCCACCGCCAGCGCAGCCCCCGCCACGCGCACACCTCATGTCACAAGCCCTGCACCCCATGCTCAACATCGCCGTCAAGGCGGCTCGCTCGGCGGGCGCGATCATCAACCGCGCGGCGCTGGACATCGACATCCTCAAGGTCAACACCAAGAACCCGAACGACTTCGTCACCGAGGTCGACCACGCATCGGAGCGCGTCATCATCGACACGCTGCTCGAGGCCTACCCGGGCCACGGCATCCTGGCCGAAGAATCGGGCCGCGCCCACGGCGCCAAGCACAGCGACTATATCTGGATCATCGATCCGTTGGACGGCACCACCAACTTCATCCACGGCCTGCCCACCTACGCGGTGTCCATCGCGCTGGCGCATCGCGGCCAGGTGCAGCAGGCCGTCGTCTACGACCCGGCGCGCAACGACCTGTTCTATGCATCCAAGGGCCGCGGCGCCTTCCTCAATGACCGGCGGCTGCGCGTCAGCAAGCGCATCAAGCTGTCCGATTCGCTGGTCGGCACCGGCTTTCCCTTCCGCAAGGGCGACAACTTCAAGCGCTACATGAAGATGTTCGAAGAAGTCATGCAGAACTGCGCCGGCCTGCGCCGCCCCGGCGCGGCCGCGCTGGACCTCTGCTATGTGGCCGCGGGCTGGTACGACGGCTTCTTCGAGACCGGCCTGCAGCCCTGGGACGTGGCCGCGGGTTCGCTGATGGTCAGCGAAGCCGGCGGCCTGATCGGCAACTTCACCGGCGAAGCCGACTTCCTGTACCAGCGCGAGGTGATTGCGGGCAACCCGAAGGTCTATGGCCAGCTGGTGCAGTTGCTGGCGCCGTACACCCGGGTCATTCCCGGTGGGGTGCCGGGTGCCGAAGACGAGCCCTTGACGCCGGAAGCCGCGCTGGCCGCGCAGCTCGAACCCGCTGCACCCGCAGCGCCCGTGCGCAGCGCGACTCGCATCCGCAAGCCTGCGGGCGACGCCGAGGCCTGAACTCAGAGCGCGAGAGGCCATCGAATGCACCCGCGCCGGGGTGGCCAAGGGCGCTGAGGTAGGCGCGACGCGCAGCCCAGGCCTCCGCCTGGGCAAGCGGCGCAACACCCCCCAGCGCCCTTGGGTACCCCGGCCCTTCGGGTGAGGCCCCAGACCAGGCCCACTTGTCGTTGCGAAGCTTCGCCGGGGCCCCACCCCGGCTGTGCTTCGCGCCTAAATTGGGCCTGGTCTGGGGCCTCACGCGGATGCATTGGATGGCCTCTCTCGCTCTCAGCGCGCCGCAAGGCGCACCCAGGCCCAGCGGCCGGCCGCGGCGGCGGCGGCGCTGGCCAGCGTGCCCCAGGCGATGTCGATGAAGGCCAGTGCCACCGGCCAGTCGCGCAGCGTCGCCAGGTTCGTCAGGTCATAGGTGGCATAGGCGACGAAGCCGAACAGCGCGCCCGCACGCGCCGCCTGCGCCACGGTGCCCGCCGCCACCCGCGCCGCGGGCATGGCGATGGCAAAGCGCAGCAGGCCCAGCCCATACACCGCATAGAACAGGGCAGCGGCCCACCACATCGGCGAATCGGCCATCAGGTGGCCGAGGCCCTGCAGGTACAACGGTCGGGCGACCCAGCCCAGCCACAGCAGGTCGAGCAGCAGCATCGTTGCCACAGCCGCCAGGTAAGCGGCCAGCCGGTGGTTCATGCGAGGCCGGAGCTCACGGCAGCAGCACCGCCGCGCCGTCGAAGCGGCCGGCGCGCAGGTCGGCCAGCGCCTCGTTCGCCTGCTTCAGCGCATAGGGCGTGGTGTGGGTGCGGATGCCCACCTGCGGTGCCAGGCGCAGGAAGTCGATGCCGTCCTGCCGCGTCAGGTTGGCCACCGACAGCAGCTGCCGCTCCTGCCACAGCAGCCGATAGGGGAACGACGGGATGTCGCTCATGTGGATGCCGGCACACACCACCCGGCCACCCTTGCGCACCGCCTGCAACGCGGCAGGCACCAGTGCGCCCACCGCGGCAAAGATGATCGCGGCATCCAGCGGCCGCGGCGGCAGCTCGTCGGAAGCGCCAGCCCAGGCCGCGCCCAGGCTGCGCGCAAAGGCCTGGCTGGCGGTATCGCCGGGGCGCGTGAACGCATACACCGTGCGGCCCTGCCAGGCCGCCACCTGCGCCAGGATGTGCGCCGCCGCGCCGAAGCCGTACAAGCCCAGGTGCCGCCCCTCGCCGGCCAGCACCAGCGAGCGCCATCCGATCAGGCCGGCACACAGCAGCGGCGCCAGTTCCTCGTCGCTGCCCTGCTCGCCCAGCGGGAAGGCGAAGCGCGCATCGGCAATGGTCGACGTGGCGAAACCACCGTCACGGGTGTAGCCGGTGAACAGCGGCCGGTCGCACAGGTTTTCCTGCTGCCCCACACAGTACGGACACACGCCGCAGGTGTGGCCCAGCCACGGCAGGCCCACACGCTCGCCCAGGCGCAGGCTTTCGACCCCCGCGCCGAGCGCATCGATGCGGCCGACGACCTCATGGCCGGGGATGACCGGCAGCGGGATGTCCGGCAGATCGCCGTCGAGCACGTGCAGGTCGGTGCGGCACACGCCGCAGGCCGCGACGCGCACGCGGATCTCGCCTGCTGCGGGCTGGCGTTCGGGCAGCTCGGTCCATT
>JAGTRL010000431.1 GCA_018261815.1 Pseudomonadota bacterium | reverse complement strand
GCTACAGCTTCGTCTACCACATAGAGATGTACCTGTTGTTCGCGACGCTGGTGGCCATCGGGCCACTGGTGCGCGCCACCACACGGCCGGGCCGCGCGGCCCAGCCTCGTTTCGGTCTGGCCGAGTTTCCCGGCTAGCACTGTCGTTCGGAAGGAGAACCCCATGGGAACCGGAGCCATCACCCAGTACGTCGACGTGGCGCAGCTCGTGCTGTACGCGTTCTGGATCTTCTTTGCAGGCCTAGTCTATTACCTCGTGCGCGAGAACCATCGCGAGGGCTACCCGATGGAGACCGAAGACGGCCGCGGTGTCATCACCGGCTGGCCGATCCCCGAGCCCAAGACCTTCAAGCTGGCGCATGGCGGCGAGGCGGTGGTGCCCAACCTGACGCCTTCGCCGCAGACGCTTCGGGCCGAGCCGGCGCATGCCTGGGCTGGCGCGCCGCTGGTGCCCACCGGCGACAACCCGATGCTCGACGGTGTCGGCCCGGGTGCTTGGGCCGACCGTGCCGACGTGCCGGACATGGACTTCGAAGGCCAGATCAAGATCGTTCCGCTGCGCCTGGCCACGGACTTCCAGATCTCGACCAAGGACAACGACCCGCGTGGCATGCCGGTGGTCGGCGGCGATGGCGAGGTCGGCGGCACGGTGGTCGACCTGTGGGTCGACAAGGCCGAGAGCCTGTTCCGCTACCTCGAGGTGGAAACCCCCGGCGGCGGCCGCCGCGTGCTGCTGCCGATCAATTTCGCGCGCATCCGCAAGGACCAGGTCCATGTGCGCGCCATCTTCGGCCAGCACTTCGCCGCCGTGCCGGGAACGCGCAGCGCCGACCAGGTGACCCAGCTCGAGGAGGAAAAGATCATGGCGTACTTCGGCGCCGGGCTGCTCTATGCAACGCCCTCGCGCATCGACCCGCTCATCTGACCAGCCCCGCGAAAGACCCCCATGAAAGCCGCCCATCGACACAGCGCCAGCGGGCACGAGCACGAGTTCGAGCCCCAGCGCGGCCTGCCCGAGACCCTGCCCGGCGACGAGAAACTGCTGTGGCAGGGCAGCCCCGACTGGCGCATGCTGGCGCGACGCGCCTTCCATCTGCGCAAGCTGGCGCTGTACTTCGCCGCGCTGGTGCTGATGCGCGCGGTCTTCGTCTTCAACGACACCGCCTCGGCGCTGGCGGCCTTGCGCTCCACGCTCGGACCGCTGGCACTGGCCGGCGTCGCGCTCGGCCTGGTGGCGTTGATGGCCTGGCTGTCGGCCCGCTCCACCGTGTACACGCTGACCGACAAGCGCGTGGTCCTGCGCATCGGCATCGTGCTGACGCTCACCTTCAACATCCCCTACCGGCGCATCGCCACGGCCGGGTTGCACCTCGACGCGCGCGGCACCGGCGACCTGCCGCTGTCGCTGCTGCCGCCGGACCACATCGCCTACCTGCACCTGTGGCCGCATGCCCGCCCGTGGCGGCTGGCGCGGCCGCAGCCGATGCTGCGCAGTGTGCCCGACGCCGCCCGGGTGGCCCGGTTGCTGACGCAGGCATGGTCCGAAGCCACCGGCCTGGCGGCCGAGCCGCGTGCCGCGGCCGAGCGCGCCCAGCTCGGTTCGGGCGCCCACGCCGGCAACGGCCAACCGGCTTTGGCCGGCCACTGAAGCGACGAAGGAACATCCGTGCTCGGCACCCTGCAGCCCACCCCTCCGCAGCGCGACAGCATGCCGCGCGGCCCGTTGTTCGCCATCGGCGCAGTGTTGCTGGTGGTGCTGGTCGGCGTGGCCGGCGTGCGCCTGTCCGGCACCCCGATCCGCGCGCCGGATGCCGAGGCGGTGGCGCAACGCAGCCTGCGCTTCGAAGACCGCCGCGACGGCAGCGTGGCCGTGCTCGACGCGCGCAGCGGGCAGCAGATCGAATCCATCCAGGGCGAGGCCGGCTTCCTGCGCGGCGCGTTGCGCGCCATGGCGCGCGAGCGACGCAAGCAGGGCCTCGGCGCCGAACCCGCCTTCGAGCTGATTGCCCGCGCCGACGGCCGGCTGACGCTCAGCGACCCGGCCACCGGCGAGCGCGTCGACCTCGAATCCTTCGGCCCCACCAATTCCGGCGTCTTCAGGCGCCTGCTCACCGCGCAAGGCGCCCCGGCGCGTTGATCAAAGAGGAGACACCCCCATGACCGCAGCCCAGATGATCGCCACGCCCGACGAAGCCGCGCGCAAGGCCAAGGAAAGCACGCTGCTGAGCCCGCGCTTCTACACCACCGATTTCGCGGCCATGGACCGCATCGACGTGTCGCCGATCCGCGCCGAATGGGACGCGATGATGGCCGAGTACGAAGGCGACAACAACCACGACCATTTCCAGCGCAACGAGCAGTTCGCCAAGGAGGTGGCCGAGGTCTTCTCGCAGGTCTCGCCGGAGCTGCGCAAGGAGTTCCTCGAGTTCCTGATCACCTCGGTGACCTCGGAGTTCTCGGGCTGCATCCTCTACAACGAGATCCAGAAGAACGTCAGCAACCCCGACATCAAGGCGCTGATGCGCTTCATGGCGCGCGACGAGTCGCGCCATGCCGGCTTCATCAACAGCAGCCTGAAGGATTTCGGCCTGGGCCTGGACCTGGGCGGGCTGAAGCGCACCAAGGCCTACACCTACTTCAAGCCCAAGTACATCTTCTACGCCACGTACCTGTCCGAGAAGATCGGCTACGCGCGCTACATCACCATCTTCCGCCAGCTCGAAGCGAACCCCGACAAGCGCTTCCACCCGATCTTTCGCTGGTTCGAGCGCTGGTGCAACGATGAATTCCGCCACGGCGA
>JAGTRL010000430.1 GCA_018261815.1 Pseudomonadota bacterium | reverse complement strand
CCGACGCCCAGCGCACCGCCGCTGCCGCGCTGGGCCGCCTTCGGCCTGGCCACCACCTCGGGCTTCACCAGCTTCGTGGTGCATGCCGGCAGCCCGCCGTTGAACGTGTACCTGCTGCCGTTGCGCCTGCGGCCGATCACTTTCGCGGCCACGAGCTCGGTGTTCTTCGCCGCGGTGAACCTGGCCAAATGGCTGCCCTATGCCTGGCTGGGCCTGATCGACCGCACCAACATGGCCAGTGCGCTGCTGCTGCTGCCGCTGGCGCCGCTGGGGGTGTGGCTGGGCGTGTGGCTGTCACGGCGTATTGCGGCGCGCTGGTTCTACGCGGTGGCCTATGCCGGAATGTTCGCAACCGGTGCCAAGCTGCTGTGGGACGGCTTGCGCTGAGATCATAAGAAAAGCCCGCGGCCAAGGCTGGCGGCGGGCTCCCTTACCGGACACCGGCCCGGGTCTCGGGTTCGGCGACGGGTTCGCTGCGCTGGGTGACGGGTTCCCTGGAGCCTGAGCCCCTCCGCCCAATCGTGCGGCCGGTTCTGCGCTTTGATGACCCTCAGTGTAGGCCCGGCGCCATGACGGGGTCGTGACAGAAGCGGCCGATCTGCGGCGCAAATCGCTCCCTGGAGCGTTGCACTCGTCTGGTGCGTATATGACCGGCGCTTCGAGGCGCGTCCCGAATTGGGGCTCTGCCGATGTCCTCCACGTCCGCGGCGACGGCATCGATTTTGCTCCGAAGCCCTACTCCACTCTGACTCGGGCTCCGCAGGAACCAAAGCCATGAACACCCTCAGCATCGCCCCGCCTGGCAGCACCATGACCGAGACCGACCGTACCGGGTTGAGCCGCGACGCGCTGCGCCGCGCCTTCCTGGACAACCTGTACTGCGTGCAGGGCAAGTTCCCGGCGCTGGCCACCAAGCACGACTACTACATGGCGTTGGCCTACACGGTGCGCGACCGCATGCTGCAGCGCTGGATCAGCACCGCCGCTGCCTACACCCGGCAGGGCGCGCGCACCGTGGCCTACTTCTCGGCCGAATTCCTGCTGGGGCCGCACCTGGCCAACAACCTGATCAACCTGGGCATCGAAGAGCCGGTGCGCCAGGCCATCCGCCAACTGGGCCTGAGCTACGAAGAACTGGTGGCGCAGGAAGAGGAGCCGGGCCTGGGCAACGGCGGCCTCGGGCGGCTGGCGGCCTGCTACCTGGATTCGATGGCCACGCTCGAGATCCCGTCGATCGGCTACGGCATCCGCTACGAGTTCGGCATCTTCTCGCAACGCCTGATGGACGGCTGGCAGGTCGAGCAGACCGACAAGTGGCTCAAGCGCGGCAACCCCTGGGAACTGCCGCGCCCCGAATGGGCGGTGCAGGTCAAGCTTGGCGGCCACACCGAGACCTACATCGACATCCACGGCCGCACGCAGGTGCGCTGGGTGCCCGGCCGCACCGTGATGGGCATTCCCTACGACACGCCGATCCTGGGCTACCGCAACCATACCGCCAACACGCTGCGACTGTGGCGCGCCGAGGCGCCGGAGTCCTTCGACCTGGGCACCTTCAACCGCGGCGACTACTACGGCGCGGTGCAGCAGAAGGTGGTGTCCGAGAACATCAGCAAGGTGCTGTACCCCAACGACGAGCAGGTTCAGGGCAAGGAGCTGCGGCTGGAGCAGCAGTACTTCTTCGTCAGCTGCTCGCTGCAGGACATGCTGCGCATCATGCGCGTGCAAAAGCTGCCGCTGGAGAAGTTCCACGAGAAGTTCACCGTGCAGCTCAACGACACCCACCCGGCGGTGGCCATTGCCGAGCTGATGCGGCTGCTGGTGGACGAGCAGGGCATGGACTGGGACCCGGCCTGGGAGGTGACGCGCCAGACCTTCGCCTATACCAACCATACGCTGCTGCCCGAGGCGCTGGAGCGCTGGCCGCTGGGCCTGTTCGCGCGCGTGCTGCCGCGGCACATGCAGATCGTCTACGAGATCAACGGACGCTTCCTGGAGGAAGTGCGCATGGCCTTCCCCGGCGACACCGAGCGGCTGGCGCGGCTGTCGCTGATCGACGAAAGCGGCGATCGCTACGTGCGTATGGCGCACCTGGCCTGTGCCGGCAGCCATGCCATCAACGGCGTGGCGCAGCTGCACAGCGACCTGCTCAAGCAGGACGTGCTGGCCGACTTCCACGCGCTGTGGCCGGATAAGGTGATCAACGTCACCAACGGCGTGACGCCGCGGCGCTGGATGGTGCTGTCCAACCCGCGGCTGACCAAGTTCCTGAAGGGGGCGATCGGCGAGGGCTGGATTGCCGACCTGTCGCAGCTCAAGCGCATCGAGGTTTTCGCCGAGGATGCCGCCTTCCGCCGCGAGTGGCGCTACATCAAGCGCAGCGTGAAGGAGGACTTCAGCAATCACGTGCGCCGCAGCACCGGCATCATCATCGACCCGGCCTCGCTGTTCGACGTGCAGGTCAAGCGCATCCACGAGTACAAGCGTCAGCACCTGAACGTGCTGCACATCATCGCCATGTACCTGCGGCTGAAGTTCGAGCCGAATGCCGAGGTCCACCCGCGCACCTTTGTCTTCGGCGGCAAGGCCGCGCCGGGCTACCACTTCGCCAAGCTGATGATCCGGCTGATCACTGCCGTGGCCGAGGTCATCAACAAGGACCCGACGCTGAACGACCGGCTGAAGGTGGTGTTCCTGCCCAACTACAACGTCACCAACGGCCAGCGTGTCTATCCGGCGGCCGACCTGTCCGAGCAGATCAGCACCGCCGGCAAAGAGGCCTCGGGCACCGGCAACATGAA
>JAGTRL010000429.1 GCA_018261815.1 Pseudomonadota bacterium | reverse complement strand
CGCGAACTTCGGTTCGATGTCGGCAATCAGCGCGTCGTAGAAGTCGGTGAGCACCGCGTCGAACAGGTCGCGCTTGTTCTCGAAGTAGCCGTAGATGGTGCCGACCACGCAGCCGGCGCGCTGCGCGATCTGTCCGATCGAGGCCTGCTCGTAGGGCTGTGCGAGGAAGACCTCGCGCGCCGCCGCCAGGATCTCGGCGCGGCGCGCCGACTTGCGCCGCCGGGGCAGAGGGGGGCTCATGCGAGGGACACGGCAGGGCGGCCAGTATTGAATCATGTTCAGTATAGGTGTGGTGGAGGGCTCGTCAAGCGATCGATCAGTTGCCTAGGTGTTTTCCATGAGCGCCGCGCTGCTCCGCGACGCAATGCTTGACGCCGCGGCCGCGAGCGGCGAAGATTTTGCAATCCCGTTCAATATCTCCACCGTGCCGACCATCTCATCGCGCATCGACCCCGGGTCCGACTCCTTTCAGGCGCAACGCGCGGGCATGCTGCAGCTGGTGCAGCGCCTTCGCGACCTGGAGGCTCGCGCTGCGGCCACCTCGGCAAAGTCCAAACCCTTGTTCGACAAGCGCGGGCAACTGCTGCCGCGCGAACGGCTGGCCCGATTGCTCGACCCGGGCTCGCCCTGGCTGGAACTGTCTTCGCTGGCGGGCTACCTGGTGGACCATCCGGACCCGGAGCGCAGCGTGCCCGGCGGCGGCATGATCTCCGGCATCGGCACCATCAGCGGCACGCGCTGCGTGATCCTGGTCAACGATGCCGGCATCAACGCCGGCGCCATCCAGCGTTTGGGCGGCGACAAGCTGCTGCGCGGCCAGGCCATCGCGATGGAGAACAAGCTGCCCTACGTGCAGCTGATCGAATCGGCCGGCGCCAACCTGCTGCAGTACAAGGTGGAGGGCTTCGTCAACGGCGGGCGCCTGTTCTACAACCTGGCCCGGCTGTCGGCCGCAGGCATTCCGGTCGTGGGCCTGGTGCACGGCTCGTCCACCGCCGGCGGCGCCTACATGCCGGGGCTGTCGGACTACGTGATCATGGTGCGCGGCCGCGCCAAGGCCTTCCTGGCCGGCCCGCCGCTGCTCAAGGCCGCCACCGGCGAGATCGCCAACGACGAGGAACTGGGCGGTGCCAAGATGCACACCAGCGTGTCCGGCCTGGGCGAATACCTGGCCGAGGACGATGCCGACGCGGTGCGCATCGCCCGCGAGCTGATGCAGCGGCTGCAATGGGGCGCCAACGGCCCGGCGAGCAGGATCGATGCCGACCCTTCGCTGGAGCCGGTGTATCCCTGCGACCAGCTGGCCGGCGTGATGCCGCTGGACTACCGCCAGCCGATCGACATGCGCGAGGTCATCGCACGCATCGTTGACCGGTCGGAGTTCACCGAATTCGGCGCCGACTACGGCTCGGCCACGGTGGTCGGCCATGCCACGCTCTACGGTCAACCGATCGGCATCATCACCAACAACGGACCCATCGACCCGGCCGGCGCCAACAAGGCCACGCACTTCATCCACAGCTGCTGCCAGGCGGGCATCGCGCTGCTGTACCTGCAGAACACCACCGGCTACATAGTAGGAAAGGCCAGCGAGCAGGCCGGCATGATCAAGCACGGCTCGAAGATGATCCAGGCGGTGAGCAACGCCACCGTGCCGAGCATCACGCTGATGTGCGGCGCCAGCTTCGGCGCCGGCAACTACGGCATGTGCGGCCGCGCCTACGGGCCGCGTTTCGTCTTCAGCTGGCCCAACACCCGCACCGCGGTGATGGGTGGCGAGCAGGCCGCGCTGACCATGCGCATCGTGGCCGAGGGCGGTGCCAAGCGCAAGGGCGTGCCGGTGGACGAGGCCGAGCTGCAGGCGCTGGAGAAGAAGATCATCCACAACTTCGACAGCCAGTCCGACGCTTTCTACACCAGCGGCATCCTGCTCGACGACGGCGTCATCGACCCGCGTGACACGCGCCAGGTGCTGGGCCTGGCCTTCGACATCTGCCGCCAGGCCGAAGCCCGCCAACTCCGGCCCATGCAATTCGGCGTCTCCCGTCCCTGAACGAGAACCCCCATGCAACACCTGCTCTACACCGAAGACCACATCGCGCTGCAAGACTCGCTGAAGAAGTTCTGCGAAGCCGAGATCAACCCGCACATCGCCGAATGGGAGAAGGCGGAGATCTTTCCGGCCAAGGAGCTGTTCCGCAAGATGGGCAAGCTCGGCTTCCTGGGCGTGAACAAGCCGGTCGAGTACGGCGGCCAGGGCCTGGACTACAGCTATGCCGCAGCCTTTGCCGAGGGCCTGTGTGCCATCCAGTGCGGCGGCGTGCCAATGGCCATCGGCGTGCAGACCGACATGGCCACGCCTGCGCTGGCGCGCTTCGGCTCCGACGAGGTGC
Organism: Pseudomonadota bacterium; assembly: GCA_018261815.1. GTDB lineage: Bacteria > Pseudomonadota > Gammaproteobacteria > Burkholderiales > Burkholderiaceae_C > Rubrivivax. The sequence continues at coordinate 410 of JAGTRL010000429.1, read as the reverse complement.
GCAAGGAGTTCCTGGCGCCGTCGATCAGCGGCGACTACGTGGCCTGCCTGGGCGTGTCGGAAGTCGGCGCCGGCTCCGACGTGGCCTCGATCAAGACCCATGCGCGCAAGGACGGTGATGACTACGTCATCAACGGCGGCAAGATGTGGACCACCAACGGCACCCAGGCCGACTGGTGCTGCGTGCTGGCCAACACCAGCGAGGGCGGCTCGGCGCACCGCAACAAGACTTTGATCTGTGTGCCAATGAAGACCAAGGGCGTGGAAGTCGCGCGCAAGTTGAAGAAGGCGGGCATGAACTCGTCCGACACGGCGCAGCTGCACTTCGACAACGTGCGCGTGCCGCAGCGCTGGCGCATCGGCGAGGAGGGCATGGGCTTCACCTACCAGATGCAGCAGTTCCAGGAAGAG
>JAGTRL010000081.1 GCA_018261815.1 Pseudomonadota bacterium | reverse complement strand
CCCATCAGCGCGATCAGCATGAAGATCAGTTCGCCGGCGTACATGTTGCCGAACAGTCGCATACCGTGCGAGACGGTCTTGGCGACGAACTCGATGATCTGCATCAGGAAGTTCACCGGATACAGGAACCACTTGTCGCCGAAGGGCGCCGAGAACAGCTCGTGCACCCAGCCGCCCAGGCCCTTGATCTTGACGTTGTAGTACAGACAGATCAGCAGCACGCTCAGGCTCAGGCCCATCGTCACCGACAGGTCGGCGGTAGGCACCACGCGCATGTAGTCCTTGGCGCCCAGCGCCGGGCCGGCCTGATGCCAGATGGATGGAATCAGGTCCACCGGCAACAAGTCCATCGCGTTCATCATGAAGATCCAGACGAACACCGTCAGCGCCAGCGGGGCCACCAGCTTTCGGCTGTGGGCGTTGTGCACGATGCCCTTGGCTTGCGAGTCGACCATCTCGACCAGCATCTCCACGGCGGCCTGGAACCGGCCAGGCACGCCGGAGGTGGCCTTGCGCGCCGCCAGCCACAGGATCCAGCAGCCCAGCGCGCCCAGCGTGATCGAGAAGAACAGCGAGTCCATGTTCATGACCGACATGTCGACCACGCCGCCCTGCTTGCCGGACTGCAGATGCTGGAGGTGATGGACGATGTACTCGCCGGCGGTCGGCGCGTGGCTCTCTTGCCCTTGGGTTGCCATGTGCTCAGGTTCCCGTTCGCTGTTTTTTCGCAGGCCGGCGCCACAAAAGCGCCAGCAGATACACGTGCATGCAGACCACCAGACTCGCCAGCAGTGCCGGCCAGCTCAGGGGCTGCACGATCTTCGGTGCCAACGCCAGCATCAGCACCGAAACCGCAATTTTGACCATCTCCCACAACATGAAGCTGACGGCGCTGGCGCCGGGCGACATGCTGCTGATCTGGCTGCTCATGCCGCGTGCCATCAAGGCACCCGGCACCACCACCACCGCGGCGCCGTAAAGCGCCGATCCGAACACTCCCGTGTCACCCGACACGAGCCAGGCAACCACGGCCACTACCCCACCCACCGCAGCCTGCGCCGCGACCACCCACCAGACCGGAACCTGGGGTTGCCTGTCCCGCAAGGCCTGGGCCTCAGCACGGGTCAAGGGCTGGAATGCCGCCTCGTCCGCTTCGTCATCCCATGCCCCGGAACGAATTCGCCTTTCGGGCATGGAACTCCCACCATGTCTGTGTCCAGCAAAGCCTTGGAATTATACGTGCTAACCCGCGGTCTCCTACAAACTGGGGATGCGCCGCGCCATCAGGGCAGGCTCAGATAGCGCTGCGCCAGTGCGGTAAAGGCCTGGCGCTCGTCGGCGCCGACACTTCGGCCGAGCTCTTCTTCGATGAGCGCGGCCACCGGCTCGATCAGTTCGGCGGCGCGGGCCGCATCGAGGAAGAGCAGGCGCGAGCGCCGTGCCAGGATGTCCTCGAGGCCACGTGCCATCTCGTAGCGCAGCGCAAAGCGCACCATCGCTTCGCTCAAGCCGCCCTTGCCCGATTCGGCATCGCGCCACAGCCAGTGGTCGGCGCCGGGCAAGCTGCGCAGCAGCGCCGCCTCGCTGCCATACAGGTGTTCGCCCGGCGGCTCGCTGATCGAGCGCCCCGGCGCGGCCCCTATCAACGGCAGATGCACCGTGACACCCCCGGCACGTCGCGGCAACGCGCCGCTGGCCATGCAGCGGTCGAGCACGTCCTCGGCCATGGCGCGGTAGGTGGTCCACTTGCCCCCGGTCACGGTGACCAGGCCGGAGCGCGCGACCAGCACCGTGTGCTCGCGCGACAGCGCCTTGGTGTTGTCGCCTTCGTCGTCGGGCGGCTTGACCAGCGGGCGCAGGCCGACCCAGACCGAGCGCACGTCGGCGCGTGTCGGCGCCTTCGACAGATAGCGGCCGGCCTCGCGCAGGATGAAGTCCACCTCCTCGCGGAAGGGCGTGGGCTCGCGGTCCAGGTCGTGGCGCGGCGTGTCGGTGGTGCCGAGGATCGTCTTGCCCAGCCAGGGCACGGCAAAGAGCACGCGGCCGTCGCTGGTCTTCGGCACCATCAGCGCATGCGTTCCGGGCAGGAAGGCGCGGTCCACCACCAGGTGCACGCCCTGGCTGGGGGCCACCATGGCCGGCTTGGGCGGGGCGTCGGCCTCGCGGTCCATGTCGCGCACCGCGTCCACCCAGACGCCGGCGGCATTGACCACGCAGCGCGCGCGCAGGTTGAAACGCTCGCCACTTTCGGCATCGCGCGCGTGCAGCCCGTGCACCTTGCCGCCCTCGCGCAGCAGGCCAGTGACGGCACAGTGGTTCAGCACCACCGCGCCGCGCGTGATGGCGGTGCGCGCCAACAGCACCGCCAGCCGCGCGTCATCGAACTGCCCGTCCCAGTACTTGATGCCGCCCACCAGACCTTGGCGCCGCACCGTGGGCAGCAGTTCCTGCGTGCGTCGCGCCGACAGCATCTCGGTCGGCCCCAGGCTCTGCCGGCCCGCCAGCACGTCGTACATCTTCAGCCCGGTGCCGTAGAAGGGCAGGTCCAGGACCCGGTAGCCGGGCACCACGAAGGCCAGCCGCTGTGCCACCTGCGGCGCATTGGCCAGCAGCGTGCTGCGCTCGTGCAGCGCCTCATGCACCAGGCCGATGTCGCCCTGCGCCAGGTAGCGCACGCCGCCGTGCACCAGCTTGGTCGCGCGCGACGAGGTGCCCTTGGCGAAGTCATCGCTTTCCAGCAAGGCCACCGACAGGCCGCGTGCCGCCGCATCGAGCGCCACGCCCAGTCCGGTGGCGCCGCCACCGATCACCACCAGGTCCCATTCGCGCGGCTCACGCAGCCGCCCCAGCAGTCGGCCGCGCTCGAACTCGTCCGCTTGCATCGTTGTCAAGGCAGCGCGAAGTTCACCGGCAGGCCCGCCACCTCCACGTCCAGTGCCAGCACGCAGCCGGCCAGCGGCTGCGCCACCAGCTCGGCCGCAGGGCGGTGCTCGCGCGCGGTGGTGATGTACAGCGTCTTCAGGTCGGGCCCGCCAAACGCAGGCATGGTTGGGCAGCGCACCGGCAGGTGCACCTGGCGCAGGATGTCGCCGTCGGGCGACAGGCGCAGCACGCGCTGACCGTCGTACATCGCCACCCAGTAGCAGCCTTCGCTGTCGACGGCGGCACCGTCGGGCCTGCCCAGGTAGTCGTCGCGCGGCTGGCCCGGCTCCTCGATGGGGAAGCGGCGCAGCTCGCGGCGGCGCGACAGCTCGCCGCTGTCGGGGTCGAAGTCGAAGGCATGCAGGATGTTGAACTGCGTGTCGGCCCAGTACATGATCCGCCCGTCGGGGCTCCAGGCCAGGCCGTTGCTGATCGACACGCCGTCGAAGCGCTGCTTCAACTCGCCGCGCGCATAACACTGCATCGTGCCCCTGGCCGGCAGCAGCGGCGTGCAGATGGTGCCGACCCAGAAACGACCGCGGGCATCGCACTTGCCGTCGTTGAAGCGCTGGCTGGCCACCGGGTACGGCGCGTCCAGGAGCTTGTGCCGCGATCCGTTGGCCGGATCGAAGTGCCACAGGCCGCTGCGCAGCGACATCAGCAAGCGCCCGTCGGGCATCGGCGCGATGGCCGAGGGCTCGGTCTCGAAGTCCCAGACCTGGCGCTCGCCGCTGCGCGGGTCGAAGCGCAGCAGCTGCTTGCCCGGGATGTCGCAGTAGTACAGCACCTGCTCGGTGGGGTGCCACAGCGGTGATTCGCCCAGCAGGCTGGGCACCGGCACGGCCACGCGCAGGCCGGGTTCGGGGACGCCAGCCCTCACAGCACGGCCACGTCGAGCTGCATCCAGGCCTCGGCCGATTCGCCCGGCGCCACGCTCCTCAGGCCATGCGCCTGCGGGTCGGCCATGTGGATCGCATTGGAAACATGGCTCACCGGCTCGACGCAGTAGTAGTCGCGCTGCTGTGGCGTGTAGACCACCAGCCGGTCGACCGAAGACTTCAGCTGCAGCGACATCTTCTCGTCGCGGATGCGCGCCACGCCGCGCCAGCCGTCGAAGCAGTTGTCGTAGTCCAAGTGCATCACGTCGCTGTCGATGCCGCCCTGCGCCACCTTGCGCACGGGCAGCTGGGCGGCGTCGCTGTCCCAGCGGCCGTCGAACTCGATATGCAGCCGGCTGCGCGCGCGCTTCGGAAAGTAGGGGTGCCAGCCCAGCCCCACCGGCTGCGCGATCTCAGCCAGGTTGTCGAAGACCATCTGCACGCGCATGGCCTCGGGCGTGAGCGTGAAGTACTGGCGCACCTCGAAGGCAAAGGGCCAGTCGGCATCGCCTTCGTGGCGGCAGCGCAGCACCAGGTCGAGTGCGCTGGACGAGACGATGTCCCAGGGCCGACGCCAGCCCACGCCGTGCAGCGAATGCGGGCTGTCGTCGAAGTTGGGCTGGGTGCTGTAGTCCACGCCTTTCCAGCGGAAGCGCCGGTAGGCCAGGCGGTTGGAATAGGGCACCAGGGGGAAGCAGCCCGACTGGCGCGCCCCGGTCAACTCGCCAGGCTCGGTACAGCGCAGCACCGGCAGGTGGCGGTGCCACAGGCCGGCGATCGAGCCGCCCAGGTCGGGGCGAAGCGCCAGGCGCAGCGCGCCCGCATGCAGTTCGAAATGCGGCGTCGTCATCGGGTTCCTGTTCTTGGAAGGGAAGGCTCAGGCTTCGGTCTGCGTGCCGGTCTGCAGCGAATGCACATGGGGCTCGTCGGACATGCCGCGCAGCGACTTCACCGCCGCCAGCGCGCCGCTCATCAGCAGGCCCATGTCAGACGAGATGGCCAGGTAGTCGTAGCCCATGGCGCGGTACTGCGTCACCACCTCGGGCGTGGCCCCGATCGTGCCCACTGGCTTGCCCAGCGCCTTGCAGCGCCTTGCCGCGTCGGCCATGGTCTGCATCACTGCCGCATGGGTGAACTGTCCGACATGGCCCATGCTGGCCGACAGGTCGGCCGGGCCGATGAAGACCGCGTCCACGCCGTCGACGCCGGCAATCGCCTCCAGCTGCGCCAGCGCCTGCGGCGTCTCGAGCTGCACTATCACGCCCATGCCGGCATCGGCCGACTTCAGGTAGTTGGGCACCGTGCCGAACTTCGAGGCCCGGCTCATGCCCGACATGCCGCGCTGGCCGGCGGGCGGGTAGCGGGTGGCGGCCACAGCACGCGCGGCTTCGGCAGCGTTCTGCACGAAGGGGAACAACACCGTGGTCGCGCCGGCGTCGAGCACCCGCTTGACCATCACCGGGTCGTTCCAGGGCACGCGCACCACGCTGACCATCTTGGTGTTGCCCAGCGCTTGCAGCAGGTGCACCACGCTCATCATGTCCAGCGGGGCATGCTCCATGTCGACCACGCCCCAGTCGAAACCGGCATGACCCATGGCCTCGGCGACGATCGGGCTGGCCGAGCTGATCCAGGTGCCGATGGGCGGCTTGTGGCCGGCGGCGCGCAACAACTGCCTGAATGCGTTCATCGTGTCGTCCCCAACGCCGCCGGGCCGGCAGCGCTGTCTGGCAGTCTACGGCCAAGCGCCGGCCCAGCGCGGCTACAACTGCGCCTTGAGGTAATGCGCGCCGGGGATCGGGTTGTAGTAGTAGGGCGCCACTTCCTCGAAGCCCAACGTGGCATAAAGCTCGCGCGCCGATTCCATCTCGTCCAGCGTGTCCAGCAGCATCACCGAATAGCCGGCACTGGCGGCGCGGTCCATCAGCGCCTGGGCCAGCACCCGCCCCAGACCGAAACGGCGAAAGGCGCGGCGCACGAACAGCCGCTTCATCTCGCAGGCATTGGCATGGTCCACGTCGGTCAGCGGCCGCATCGCGCCGCAGCCGGCCAGCGCGTCGTCGGCATAGGCCAGCAGCAGCGCCCCGCCAGGCGCCGCGTACTCACCCGGCAGGCCGGCCAGCTCGGCGTCGAAATTCTGGAAGCACAAGTCCACCTGCAGGCTGGCGGCGTACTCGCGGAAGATCTCCCGCGCCGCCTCCAGCAGCTGCGGGGTGTCGGCCTGCACCAGGCGGATCTGCACGGCGTTCATTCATCCCCCCAGGCTGGCCACCCAGGACACGCCGCCGGCGCACAGCGCCGCCAGCAGCAGCGCCAGCAGGCGGTTCGTCGCGCCGTCGGCAGCCGCCGGCGTGCCAGCCGGCAAGGCCTTGTCGCCGACGAGCATCGGACGCACCAGGTTCCGGCGCTTGCCGAGCAGGTAGTACAGGATGGCCGCGACATGCAGCGCCACCAGCGCCAGAAGGATCCACTGGCCATAGTCCTTGTGCCAGTGCGTGGCCCGGCCGGCCAACGCGCCGCTGACAAAGCGGTTCAGCGGCCCGACGTTGGCGATATCGTCGTCGGCCACCAGCCCGCTGGCCACCTGCAGGGCGAGCACGCCGAGCAGGGCAAAGACCGAGAAGCTGCCCAGCGGGTTGTGGCCGACGTCATGGTGCTCGTCGGCCCGCGACTGGCCGCGCAGGTAGCGCAGCACCGTGCCCGGCGCATAGAGGAAACTGGAGAAGCGCGACCAGCGTCCGCCGACCAAGCCCCACGCGACGCGGAAGGCGACCAGCGTGAAGACCATGTAGCCGAAGCGGAAGTGCCAGACCATGGCATTGCCGCCGATCTTGGCGCTAGCCACCGAGCCGACGGTCGTCAGTGCCAGCAACCAGTGGAAGGTCCGGGTCGGCAGGTCCCACACGCGCACGGAGGTCAGGCGGGATGGGGCGTCGCTCATGGTTCCATCGGTCCGGCAAAAGTGGCTCAAGTACAACCATAGCGCGAACCGGCGCCGCCGGCTTCCCCGTGCGTTGGAAGCAAGACCGGTGCCGCTGCGTACACTGCTTGGTGCTTGCCCTGCCAAGTCAAACCCACCATCCTCGGAGGAATCGAATGAAGCGCCTGTCCCTCGCCGCCCTGACCGTTGCCGGCATCGTCACGGCCCTGCCCGCCGCGGCCCAGTTCGCCAAGCCCGAAGATGCGATCAAGTACCGCAAGGCGGCGATGACGCTGCAAGGAGCCACGTTCGGTCGTGTGGCGGCCATGGCCAATGGCCGCGTGCCCTTCGACGCCAAGGTGGCGGCCGAGAACATCGAGTTCGTCGCCATGCTCAACAAACTGCAGTTTTCGGCCTTTGTCGAAGGCAGCGACAAGGGCGATACCCGGGTCAAGCCGGAAATCTGGACGCAGAAGGACAAGTGGAACGCCGCGGTGGCCAAGAGCCAGGAAGATGTCGCCAGGTTGGTGGCCGCCGGCAAGACCGGCAATCTCGACCAGATCAAGGCAGCCGTCGGTTCGGTGGGCCAGAGCTGCAAGTCCTGCCACGACGATTTCCGCAAGGACTGACAAACGCCTCAGCCTGGGGCTGATTCCGAGAAGCCGAGCACGACCCTGCGGGTCATCGCTGACTTCTTCTCCACCTTCGTCACGACCACGGCGCCGACCTCGGCGGTGTTCGCGACATGCGTGCCGCCGCAGGGCTGCAGGTCCACGCCTTCGATTTCCAGCACGCGGATGCGGCCCTGGCCACGCGGCGGCATCACGCTCATGCTGCGCACCAGCTGCGGGTTGGCATCGAGATCGGCCTCGCTGATCCAGCGGTGGCGCACCGGGTGCGCCTCGGCCACCAGGCGGGCGATGCCGTCGCTGAGCAGTTGCTTGTCCAGCGGTTCGTTCATGTGGAAGTCCAGCCGCGCATAGGTCGCGGTGATCGAGCAGCCGTTCACCGCCTGCGGCACCAGCGCGCACAGCAGGTGGGTGGCGGTGTGGAAGCGCATGTGCGCGTACCGCCGCACCGCATCGATGCGCGCCGTCAACTCGCTGCCCGGTACCAGGCCGGCAAGGTCCGTGCCCTCGGCCAGCAGATGCAGGATCTCTCCCGGCGCCTCGCCCTTGCGCGTGTCCACGACCGGCAGGATGCGGCCGTTGTCCAACAGCAGCACGCCGGCGTCGCCGGCCTGGCCACCGCCTTGCGGATAAAACACGGTACGGTCCAGGCGAACGCCCTGGCCATCGACGGCGAGCACGCGGGCGCGGCATTCGCGCAGCGTCGCGTCTTCACGGAACAGTTCTTCGGTCATCCGTACCGCCCGGCCGTTGCGAAGGTACTGAGCGCCCCCATGGGGGGCCGCGAACGAAGTGCGCTTGGGGGGCTCATGAGCCGATCATGCCGCAAGCACGCGCGCGAAAACGGCACGGTCGACGTTGCCGCCTGTCAGCGCCAGGCCCAGGCTGCGCCCGGCAAAGGCCTCGCGCCGCTGCAGCGCCGCGGCCAGCGGCGCGGCGCCGGCGCCTTCGGCTACGTTGTGGGTGTCGCTGAAATAGATGCGCATGGCCTCGGCGACCTCGTCGTCGCTGACCGCGACGATCTCGTCCACCTCGCGCAGGATGATGGCCAGCGCCTCTTCGTCGGGCAGACGGCAGGCCATGCCGTCGGCCAGTTGCGTGCTCACCGGCGCCTCGACCACGCGGCCGGCCTCGAAGGAGTCCTTGTACGCGGTGGCATGGGCCGAGACGACGCCGACGATGCGCGAGGCCGCACCGGTATAGGCCCGCGCTGCGGCGCAGGCGCAGATGCCCGAGCCCTGGCCGATGGGCACCAGCACCACGTCGGGCTTTGAGCATTCGAAAAACTCGATCCAGTAGCTGGCCACGCCGCGCAGCAGGTCGCGGTGGAAGCTGGGCACCATGTGCAGGCCCAGGGCCTCGGCCAGCGCCTGGGCATGCTCGCGCGACTGCTGGAAATCGTCGCCATGCTCGACCAGCGTCGCACCCAGCGCACGCATGGCCGCGTTCTTCTCGGTCGAGTTGCCCTGCGGCACGACGATCATCGCGGCCAGGCCGTGCAATGCGGATGCGCGCGCGATCGACTGGCCATGGTTGCCGCGCGTGGCGCTGATGACACCGCGCACGCCCGGCTCACGCCGCAGCAGCTCATGCAGGTAGACGGCGCCGCCGCGCAGCTTGAAGGCGCCGAGCGCGGTGTGGTTCTCGTGCTTGATGAAGACCGTCGTGCCCAGGCGCTGCTCGAGCAGCGGCCAGCGGATGGTCGGCGTCGGCGGCAGCTGTGCGCGCACGATGTCCCAGGCGCTGCGCAGCGCCTCGCGGTCGGGCAACAGCGATGAACTCATGCTGCGCTCAATCGTCGCTGGACAGATGCACCACGCCGTGGGGCGTGTCGAAACTGGCGCGCAGGGCCGCGCCCTGCGCGCTGACAGGAACACCCTGCAGCGCGACCGCAGCGGCCACCGCGTCGCTCAGGCCGCCCAGCGCCAGCGAGCTCAGCGCCACGCTGCTGGCCGGCAGGTGATCGGTGGGGTGCATGCCCTGCCATTCGATCAGCGTCGGCAGCGCCCCGCCGAACAGCAGATTGCCATCGGCACGGCCGGCAATGCGCCAGCGGAACACGCCGTTCGGGCTGGCACGTTCGGCGGCGACCGCCTGGCCGGCATCGATGCCCTGCGCCGCCAGCGCGGCCAACGTGGCATCGAGCCGCGTGCTGCGCGCCACCAGATGCAGCAGCCGCGGCTGTACGCGCAGCCGCGCCTGCGTGGCCGGCTCGTCCAGGCCGAACCAGCGCACGCGCGGCGGTCGTGGCGCGTCGGGATCGATGGCGATGATTTCCAGGTAGGCCATCGGGAAGGCCGCGCTGCCGATGGCCAGCAGGCGGTTGTGCGTGCCCATGAGCACATGCTTGCCACCGGGCGCTGGCGCGGCACCGAGCACACGCTCGCACCATTTCGCACCCTGCTCCAGCGAGTGGGCGCCCACCACCAGATGGTCCACCGCCGCACTCACAGCAGCACCTCGCCTTGGATGCAGACACTGACGTCGCCGCCGACCCAGACCGTGTCGTCCTCGCTGGCGATGTGCACGCGCCCGGCTCGCTGCAACGCCGCGCCCTGTGCCGCCACGTAACACGACGGCGCCAGCTGCGCGCCGATGAGCCACTGCGCCACGCTGGCGTTGAGGCTGCCGGTGACCGGATCTTCGAAGTTGCCGCCGCCGATGAAGGCACGCAGCTCGAACTGGGCTTCAGAGCCGGCTGGATGCCGGCCGACCACTCCCAGCTTCAGCGTGCCCAGGCGTGGCCAGTCGGGCCGCAGCGCCAGCACACGCTCGGCCGAGTCGAGCAGCACCGCGCACCAGCCGGGGCCGTTGTCCACCCATTGATGGGCGCGCACTTCGCTTTCGCCCAGGCCCAGCGTCTCGCGGATCTGCTGCAGCTGCGTCGCGTCCAGCGGCCCGCTGCGGCGCAGCGGCGGCGCGGCAAAGGCCAGGCGCCCAGCGTCGCGCCGCACCTTCACCAAACCGACGCCGCATTGCTGCACCACCACGCCGTCCTCGCGCGGTCGGCCGCCGGCCGTCAGCCAGGCGTGGCAGCTGCCGAGCGTGGGGTGGCCGGCGAAGGGCAGCTCGCCCTCGGGCGTGAAGATGCGCACGCGGTAGTCGGCCTGCGCATCGGTGGGCGGCAGCAGGAAGGTGGTCTCGGACAGGTGGGTCCAGCGCGCGAAAGCCGCCATGCGCGCGTCGTCCAGGCCCTGGGCGTCATGCACCACCGCCAGCGGGTTGCCGCGCAGCGCTTCGGCTGTGAACACGTCCAGCTGGTCGAAGCGGCGCTTCATGGCCGAGCCTCCAGCGCGGCGCCCAGTACGCGGCCGAGCGCGGTCACGCCCTGCTCGATCAGCGGCGGCGCCACGGTGACGAAGCTCAGGCGCAGCGTGTTCAAGCGCGGCGCGCTGCAATAGAAGGGCGCGCCGGGCACGTAGGCCATGCCGGCGTCCACCGCCTGCGGCAGCAGCGCCACCGCGTCCAGGCCCTCGGGCAGCTCGACCCAGAAGAACATGCCGCCGGCCGGCACGTTGAAGCGGCAGCCCGCCGGCAGGTGCTTGTCCAGCGCATCGCGCATGGCATCACGCTGCGCCTTGTAGCGCGCGCGCACCTTCGGCAGGTGGGTGTCGAGGAAGCCGTTGCGGATGACCTCGTGCGCCACGCGCTGGTTGAAGCCGGGCGTGTGCAGGTCGGCCGCCTGCTTGGCCTGCAGCAGCTTCGGATACAGCGCCGGCGGCGCCACCAGGTAGCCCAGGCGCAGCCCCGGCGCCAGCACCTTGGAAAAGGAGCCGAGATAGATCGCGCCCTCGCCCGCCGTGGCGGCCAGCGGCGGCGGCGGCGGGGCATCGAACCACAGGTCACCGTAGGGGTTGTCCTCGACCAGCGGCAGCTCGGCACGGGCCGCCGCCTGCGCCACTTCGATACGCCGCGCCGCGCCCATGCTGCGCCCGCTCGGGTTCTGGAAGTTGGGCAGCAGGTACAGGAAGCGCGCACCGGCCGCTGCGGCCAGGGCCTGTGGCAGCGGGCCCTGCTCGTCGCAGTCCACTGCGACGAAGTCCGGCTCGTAGGGCGCAAAGGCCTGCAGCGCACCCAGGTAAGTGGGCGCTTCCACTGCCACATGGCTGCCGGCATCGATCAGCACCTTGCCCACCAGGTCCAGGCCCTGCTGCGAGCCGGTGGTGATCAGCACCTGCGCCGCCTTCACCTGCAGCCCCTGGGTGGTCAGCTGCGCCGCCACCCACTCGCGCAATGGGCCGTAGCCTTCGCTGGCGGCGTACTGCAATGCCTCGCGGGGGGTGTCAGCCAGCACTCGGTCGCTGGCCTCGCGCATGGCCTCGACCGGAAAGGTCTCCGGCGCCGGCAACCCGCCGGCCAGCGAGATGATGCCGGGCTTCTCGGTGATCTTCAGGATCTCGCGAATCACCGAAGGCTCGAGCCGCTCGGCGCGGCGGGCCAGCTGCCAGGGTGCGGTGGGGGACGCATGCATGTCGGTCTCCATAGATCGTTCGACGGGGTCAGCGCGGGCCCGACGCCGGCGCGCGCACCGGCATCTTGCGCCCGAGGAAGACGGTGGCAATCACCGCCAGCGAAAAGAGCAGCGTCACCGGCTCCAGGCGTTCGCCCAGGATCGGCACCGCGAACAGCAGCGCCAGGAAGGGCTGCAGCAGTTGCACCTGGCTGACACGCACCGTGCCGCCCAGCGCCAGGCCTCGATACCAGGCGAAGAAGCCCAGCCACATCGAGAACAGCGTGACGTAGGCAAAGCCGCCCCAGGCGCCGGCGCTGGCCGGCTGCGTCGGCCAGCTCAGCAGCATCAGCGGCGCGGTCAGCGGCAGGCTCAGCACCAGCACCCAGCAGATCACCTGCTCGGCCGTCAGCTCGCGTGACGCGGCGGCGCCGGCCACGTAGCCGCCCGCCGCGCACAGGATGGCCAGCAGCAGCAGGCCGTCGGCCGCGCTCAGGCGGCCACTCCCGGCCCAGGCGGCGAAAGCCAGCACCAGCGCGCTGCCCGCCGTGGCGCAGACCCAGAAGCCGATGGAGGGCCGCTGGCGCAACACCAGTGCGGCAATGGCGGCGGTGGCCAGCGGCAGCAACCCGGTGACCACCGCCGCATGCATCGCATCCACGTGACGCAGCGCCAGCGACAGGAAGAGCGGGAAGCCGACCACGGTGCCGGCAGCGCACAGGCCCAGCGCCAGCCACAGCCGCCGCGGCGGAAAGGCGGCACCGGTCAGGCGCAGGAAGGCGATGCTGAGCAGCGCGGCCAGCGCCGCCCGGCCGGCGGTGACGAACAGCGGCGGCAGCTGCGGCGACTCGGCCGGGCCGACGGCCAGGCGCGTCATCGGCAGCGTCATCGCGAAGATGGCCACCCCCAGCAAGCCCAGCCAAAGGCCGCGGGTCTCGCCCGCCATCCCGGGCACGGGCGTCGGGGGAACGGGGCGATCGGCACGCATGGCACCAGTGTAGGGCGCCATAGCAGTACACTGACCATACAAAACTCATCACAGATTCTTTTCTGTACTGCTCTATCCGCCAGCACATTGCGCCCACCATGAACGCGCCCGAGACGCTGCCCACGCTGCCGCTGTCGCGCCAGGCCGAGCGCACGCTGGCCGAGCAGCTGGCGGCGCACTATGCCGAGCGCATCCGCCAGCGGCTGCTGCTGGCCGGCGCCCGGTTGCCCTCGGTGCGCGAGTGCGCGCGCCGCCACGGTCTGAGCCCCAGCACGGTGGTCGCGGCCTATGACCGGCTGCTGGCCGCGGGCCTGGTCGAGGCACGGCGCCAGCGCGGCTTCTTCGTGCGCGAGGCCCAACCCCAGGCCCCTGCCGGCACGCGAGCCGGCGGCGATGGGCCACGCCTGCCGCTGCCCATCAGCGCCACCACCCTGATCCGCGGCATGTTCCAGCCGCCCGGCGCGCTGCCGATGCCCGGGCTGGGCACGCTGCCGGCCGACTGGCTGGACCTGCCCTTGCTGGCCGCAGCGCTGCACAAGGTGAGCCGCGGCGCGGCCTTTGCCGACTGCTCGCTGCGCTATGGCGAACCGGCCGGCGACGCCCGGCTGCGCCAGGCGCTGTCGCACAAGCTGGCCGAATTCGGCGTGACCACGGCGCCGCAGCAGATCATCACCACCGTCGGCGCGACCCAGGCGCTGGACGTGGTGACACGCACGCTGCTGCGTGCCGGCGATGCGGTGCTGGTCGACGAACCCGGCTGGGCGGTGGAATACGCCCGATTGGCGGCACTGGGCATGCGCGTGCTGCCGGTGCCGCGCGGCGAGGACGGCCCATCATTGAGCGTGATGCAGCAGTTGATCGAGGCCCACGGCCCGCGGCTGTACGTGACCGTGTCGGTGCTGCACAACCCGACCGGCGCATCGCTGTCGCTGCACCGAGCGCACCAGTTGCTGCGCCTGGCCGAACAACACGATCTGCACGTGGTCGAGGACGACACCTACGCCCACCTGGCGCCGGCCCACCTGCCGCGCCTGGCCGCGCTGGACGGTTTGCAGCGCAGCTTCTACATCTCCAGCTTCTCGAAGATCCTCACGCCGAACTGGCGAGTCGGCTACTTGGCCGCACCGCCGGCCTGGGTGGACCGGCTGGTCGACACCAAGCTGCTGTCGACGCTGACCTCGCCGACGCTGACCGAGCGCGCGCTGGCCCATTGCCTGGAGCAGGGCCTGCTGCGCCGGCATGTCGAACGGGTGATGCAGCGCCTGGATATGGCGCGGGCCCGTACCGTCGAAGCCGCCGAGCGCCATGGTTTTGCCTTTGCCACCCCGCCGCGAGGCTTGTTCGGCTGGGTCGATACCGGCTGCGACACCGAGCGCCTGGCCGAAGCCCTGCTCGACCAGGGCTGGCTGATCGCGCCGGGCGCGCTGTTCCACGCGCTGCCCCGGCCGACGACGCTCATGCGCATCAACTTCGCCACCACGCAGGATCCGGCCTTCTGGCACGCGCTGCGACGTACAGGCAGTCACATTTCGCGCCGCTGAGGCGTATACAGGCAGCGTAGGATGAACATCCGCCTCGCAGGCGGCTGCAGTGACCGCATGTTCGAATCGACCCTTCCCTTCGGCGAACCCGACTTGATGCGCGCCAGCGCCTTCCGGCGCTACCTGGACGAATCCGCGCGCAGCGGCCAGGCCGATTCGATGGCGTCGCGTCTGTCGACGCTGAGCCCGTCGCTGATGCTCGACCTGATGCGTTTCGAGCAGGAGGGTCAGCAAAGTGGCGTCATCGAGGTTCTTGCTGCCGGCATCCGCCATGCGCGCAAGCTGCTGGTCCATCTGCAGGCGACGGACCGGGTGGTGCCGCTGACGGTGTTCCCGTTGGAGCATCTGGTGCACTGCCCGATGCCAATGGAACAGTTCCTGGCGCTGCCGCTGGGCGAGCTGAGCGTGCTGCATGTCGAGCCGGCGCTGCTGCGCCCGCCCGGTGACCGCGTCCAGGCGATGGTTGGCGAGCCGGCACACTACAACGCATTGGGCCCGGTGCTGTGGGAGCTGGCACTGCGCGGCCCTCGCGCGGACTTGCTGCCTGAGATTGCCGGCCAGGCGGCCTACCGCATCTCGCCGGGGCTGAACCTTCGCATGCTCGAACTCAGTGGCTCGATGGCCGAGGCAGTGGCCCGACTGCAGCGCGATACCCGCAATGTGAGAGAGATCGCACTGTGGCCCGGCTTTGACGCAGAGCGTGCAATGCGCCTGCTCAACGGTCTGTATCTGCAGGGCGGGCTGATGGTCAGCCGCACGCACCCGGCCGCCACCAACGAAGGCTGGACCGGCAGCCGGACTCAGTAGCGAGTCGT
>JAGTRL010000428.1 GCA_018261815.1 Pseudomonadota bacterium | reverse complement strand
TTGACCAACTCGGTCATGCCGTGTTTGTCGAACCACTTGCGCGCCAGCGCCTCGTCGGTACGGATGTTGTCGCGCCAGGTACCGATGACGGCCATGTCGGCGCGCTGGATCGAGTTCATGCAGTCGTTCGGGCAACCCGAGAACTTGAACTTGAACTTGTAGGGCAGCGCGGGCCGGTGGATGTCGTCGAGGAAAGTGTTCAGCACCTGGCGGTGTGCGCGCGCCTCGTCATAGCAAGACTGCTCGCAGCGCGCGGCGCCCACGCAGGACATCGAGGTGCGCACCGCGGGGCCGGCGCCGCCGAGGTCGAAGCCGAGTTCGTTGATGGCGTCGAAGGCGTCCTGCACCTTGGCCGTGGTCGCGCCCTGGAACATGATGTCGCCCGACTGGCCGTGGAAGGCGATCAGGCCGGAGCCGTGCTCCTCCCAGATGTCGCACATCTTGCGCAGCACCTCGGTGTTGTAGTGCATGCCGGCCGGCGGCTGCACGCGCAGCGTATGGAATTCCGAGGACAGCGGGAATTGGCTCGCTACTTCGGAAAAGCGCGGGATGACGCCACCGCCGTAGCCGTAGACACCGACCGTGCCGCCCTTCCAGTAGCCCTTGCGCGTGGTGTAGGAGTGCTCCAGCTGACCCATCAGGTCAACCATGTAGTCCTTGTCGTTGGCCAGGCGCTTCAACCCGGTGACGAAACTGGGCCAGGGGCCACTTTCGAGCTGGTCGAGCATCGGCGTGTCATGCGGCTTCTTGGCCATGGCCTTGTCTCCTGATCGGCACTGAACCGGTAGTGGCAGCCACCCCATGGCGGATTCCCTACCGAATGGCGCGAATCTTGGGGCCGTGTCCCGGTGCGCGCTATCACTCCGGTGGGTGTGCGCACCCTACCCATATGGGGTAGGCCGCTCTCCCCCGTCCCGGCTATAGACCCGCCGCCGGCGGCCGCGCTCAATAGCGCACTGCCCCAACACCGTCCGCGCCGGCGGCTGTGCTGTCATGACCCGCCTGACCTCCTTGCTCAAACTGCGCGCCCCGCTGGGCGCGCAGGAGATCGAACTCCAGCAAGTCGACCTGGACGCCGGCGGCATGAGCCTGTTGCGCACGCGCATCCGCGAACACAGCCGTTTCACGGTCTTCGACATCGATCCGCACACCGCCGCGGCGTGGGGTGCGGCGCTGCTGCAATGGGCTCGGGCGCAGGACCCGCAATGAGGCCGCTGCCCGTGCTCGACGAACCGGCCGTGGACGTGGCGTTTGCGCTCGACGGCCGCAGCCTGCCGCGCGACCACGCCCAGGCGCTGGCCGACGCGCTGACGGCGCGCCTGCCGTGGCTGGCCGCGCACCCGACGGCAGGCGTGCACCCGGTCAAGGTCGTGCCCGGCGACGGGCCGCAGGGCTGGTTGTCGCAGCGTGCGCGGCTGCTGCTGCGCGTGCCGCAGTCGCTGCAGCCGGCCCTGGCGGTGCTGGACGGTTGCACGCTCGGCGTGGCCGGCAGCACGCTGCGGTTGGGTCCGCCGACTCCGCACCGGCTGCTGCCGCACGGCACCCTGTACGCGTACTTCGTGGCCGCGGCCAGCGACGACGAGGCTGCCTTCATGCGCGACGTGCAGGCCGAATTGGACGCCCTGCACATCGATGCCCACACCGTGTGCGGCAAGCGCCAGGTCCGCCACAGCGACGCCGGGGTCGTCGTCGGCTTCAGCCTGATGCTGCACGGCCTGGGCCCCGCCGATTCCCTGACCGTGCAGCGTGTGGGCATCGGACCGCGGCGCGCGCTGGGTTGCGGGCTGTTCGTGCCGCACAAGTCGGCCGCCGCCGTGGGCGCCTGAGTTCCAAACCACTCGACAAGGAGACCGTTGTATGAGCTATGTGGTGAATGGGCAGACCCTCGAGACCGACGAGCAGGGCTTCCTGCTCGAGGCCAACTTCAGCGAGGAGGTCGTGCAGGTCATCGCCGAGGCGGAAGGCCTGCTGCTGAGCCCGGCGCACTGGGAGGTCATCAACTTCCAGCGCGAGCAGTTCCGAGAGCATGGCCACACGCCGAACTTCCGCAACATGCTCAAGGGCATGGCCGAGATCCGCCCCGGCGTGGACAGCAAATACCTGTACGACCTGTTCCCGCTGGGCCCGGCCAAGCAGGCTGCCAAGGTGGCCGGTCTGCCGCAGCCGCTGGGCAAGGGCGGCTACTGACATGACCTCCCCGCAGCGCCTGCGGCGCCTCCCCCCAGGGGGCCGAGCAGCGACGTGGAACAGTCCCTGCGGACTGTTCCGCGCCTGCGAGGGCAAGCCGACCTGCTTGTCGACTGGCGACGCCAGCGGCCCGGCGAAGCCGGTTCCGCGGCGTCCGCCTGTTCGCTAGCGTCGCACCACACCACACCAGACCGAGATCGCCTCCGAATGGCCATTCGTCTCAAGAGTCAGTGGTTCAAGACCGACACGCCGAAGTCGCCGCAGCAGGCGGCCGGCGCGATGGCCTTCATCGTCTGGCGCGTGGCGCACAACACGCTGACGCAGATGCGCAGTGCGCAGTTCGACATCGACATCGGGCCGATGTACTTCGACTTCCTGCGCGAATGGCTGGTGTTCCTGGTTCAGGTGACCGACCGCATGGCCCACGCGCGTTTGGCCGGCGACGAGCGTGTGGCCTTCACCACCGCGCTGGTGCAGCGCGTGGCCGACCACCTGGCGGACAACGAGAACAACCTGCTCGGCCCGCCGCCCGCCGGGCAGGACAGCTACCAGGGCCGCTTCATCGACCTGTGCAACGAACTCTCTACGCACTACGCCGATTTCGGCCATGGCGCCCAGGG
>JAGTRL010000427.1 GCA_018261815.1 Pseudomonadota bacterium | reverse complement strand
TTGGTCACGCGGGTGATCGGCACGGCCTCGGCCGAGGTCATGCGCTCGAAGTCGTCGCGCAGTTGCGGGTCCGGCAGCTCGGTCTTGACGATGCTGCGGATCGGCAGCACGCGGTCGCTGTTCCAGTACTGGTCGAACAGCTGGCCCAGCCGCGGCAGGATCGCACCGATGATGAAGGTGTCCAGGTCGACGAAGTTGGCGCCGGCGCTGGCCATGAAGTATTCGTCGGCGATGTTGCGGCCACCGGCCACGGCCATCACGCCGTCGGCAATGAACAGCTTGTTGTGCATGCGTCGGTGCACGCGGTCGAACTCCTTGGCGTTGACGACGAAGCGCGTCAGGAAGTTCTGGCGCCCGGCGGGGAAGGGGTTGAACAGCCGCACCTCGACGTTGGGATAGGCGTCCAGGCCGATCAGCAGCGGGTCCTGGCCCGAGGTGTAGAGGTCGTCGATGATCAAGCGCACGCGCACGCCGCGCTCGGAGGCATCGCGCAGGGTCCGCAGCAGGTAGCGGCCGGTGCGGTCGTCGTGGATCTGGTAGTACTGCACGTCCAGCGTGCGCTGCGCGCGCCGCGCCAGTTCGATGCGCGCCTGCAGCGCGAACTGCCCGGTGGGCATCAGGCGGAAGCCGCTTTGTTCAGGGTCGGCCGTCGAGGCCTTCGCGATGCGGCCCAGCGCGGTGTCCAGCGCCGCGGCCTGCGCCTTGGAAGGCGGCCGCTCCACCTTGTCCGGCAGGCTGGCACAGCCCGCCAGCGCCATGGCCAAGCCAGCCCAGGCCGCTCGGCGCCAAGCACCGGCGCAAGCCGAACGCAGCGCGAGCGAGCAGGTCGCAATGAAGGGGGCTGGACGCATGGATACGGGCCGCGAGACGGCGGCAGACAATGCTAACGTCTGCACAGATCTCCCCTCATCGCCGTTGACCCGGCGTCGGGGGCGGCAATCAACGGATGCGGCTGCGGCCCAGACGCTTGGCGTTGGCGACCGCGCGGCGGTGCACCGGGCGGATGCCCTGGCCGAGAATGTCGAGCGCGGCCTGCTGCCACAGGGCCGCCGCCTGGGCCAGCGGCGCGCCCATCGAGCCATTGCGCAAGGCGGCGCCCGGCCACCCGCTGCGCATCATCGACGCCGCCAGCTGCTGGTTGGACTTGAGCATCTGCAGCGTCATCGCCTGCCAGGCTTCGCCGAAGGCGGCGAGCTTCTCGGCGCCCATGCGATGGAACTCGCGCTGGTCCTTGACGCTGGGCCGGTGTCCGGCCCGGGCCATGCGGCCCAGCCGGTGGGCCACCACCTGCGGCGCCGCGAGCATCAACTCCGAGGCTTGCGTGCCGAGGCGTGCGGCCTTGCGCCGCGAAGAGACATTCATGCCGGGGCGATCACGAAGGCCTGCGCCATGGCGGGTGCGCTGGCGCAGGCTTCGGGTTTAAGCGCCTCAGGCCTTCTTCACCCAGGACGCACACCAGCCGTTGGCGGCGACCGACTTGCCGGGGAACAACGGACACGGGCCTTCAGCCGCGCCGGCCTTGCCCTGGAACAGCTGGCAGTTGCTGCACTTCTGCGCCACGTCGTGCTTCGGATACTTCTTCTTGTCGGCCTTGGCCGAATCGGCCACGTAGCCCAGCGCCACGGCGGTGGGGTCCTTCTCGTCCAGCTTGGCTTGCGCCATGGCAGCGGTGGCCAGGGCCGAGGTGCCGGCAGCCAGGGTCATCATGAAAACGCGGCGATTGGTCAGGTTCACGGTGGTACTCCGTCGTTGGGATTGAAATTCAGTGGGTCACGGTGCAGGACAACCGGCCACTGTGCGGGACAGTCTAGCCGATGGTCCTTGCAACGCGGCCTGCCTGCGGCCGGTTGACAACGGCGGCGCCGACGCGGTGTTGCCGAATTGCTTAACATGCCGCCGGCCTGCACCGCCCCATTCGACGCGGCGCTGCTCGTACTCACCCCCAGCCCAACACGCTGACCGCCACGGCGCGGCACCACGACCATGAACGCCAACGGAAGCTCGATACGCGCTGTGGCCTTCGACCTGGACGGCACGCTGGTGGACAGCGCGCCCGACATCGGGCACGCATTGAACCAGGCCCTGCGCGAGTCCGGCTTCGGCAGCTTCGATCTGGAGCAGGTGCGGGCCTGGATCGGCGACGGGCCGGACGTGCTGATCGACCGTGCGCTCAACGCGCTGGGGCAGGGCGATGGCGCGGAGTTGCGCAGGACACTGCGCCGGGCCTTCGACCGCAGCACGCTCGAGGCACCGCTGGCGCACGGCGCGGTGTTCGACGGCATCCATGCCCTGCTGCAGGCACTGCGGCCCGCGTGGCCGCTGGTGGTGGTGACCAACAAGCCCAGCGAGTTGGCGCGCGCGGTGCTCGATGCTGGCGGC
Organism: Pseudomonadota bacterium; assembly: GCA_018261815.1. Lineage (GTDB taxonomy): Bacteria > Pseudomonadota > Gammaproteobacteria > Burkholderiales > Burkholderiaceae_C > Rubrivivax. The sequence continues at coordinate 429 of JAGTRL010000427.1, read as the reverse complement.
TTGCTGCCGCACTTTGCCGCGGTCTACGGCGCCGACGTGGCGGCCCTGCGCAAGCCCGCCCCGGCCATGTTGAACCGGGCCGCGCAGGAGCTGGGCCTGGCGACCCATCGGTTGCTGATGGTCGGCGACAGTGCCGCCGACATGGGAGCCGCCTTGGCCGCGGGCTCACCCGCGGCCTGGGCCGGCTGGGGCTATGGCGTTCTGCACAACCTGAAGACGCCGCCGCGCTGGTTTGCGCAGCGCCCGGGCCGACTGCTCGAGATCCTCGACGAGGAAGCCTGATGGCTCTCGGTTACGGGCGCACCGTGTCGATGACGATCTCGATGCCGCTGCTGCGCCCCGCCAGCGGCGCGGACATGCCTTCCAGGTCCCCGCTTTGCGGCATGGCGTTGCCGCTCTTCGACAGCCGCGCACCGACCACCACGTTGG
>JAGTRL010000426.1 GCA_018261815.1 Pseudomonadota bacterium | reverse complement strand
TCTATGTGAACAGTATTGGGGCTAGGCCTCTTGGCCTGCCTCGCTATACTTCCGTCCACAGCGCCGATTTGTCCGGATTGCGGGCGCTTTAAAAATGCAGCTAAAGAGGGGCACCCGGTGACCGCCTCGAAGCTTGCGGCACCGGGTTTTTCGTTTCCGGCACATGGCCTCGATCGGTACCGTCACCCCACAGTCGATGTTCTTCGCCGACGCGCTGCCGCTGCAAAGTGGCGCCGCCTTGGGCGACTACACGCTGGTCTACGAGACCTACGGCACGCTGAACGCGCAGGCCAGCAATGCCGTGCTGGTGTGCCACGCGCTCAACGCCAGCCACCATGTGGCCGGGGTCCATGCGGATGCGCCGAACAGCAGCGGCTGGTGGGACAACCTGGTCGGCCCGGGCAAGCCGCTGGACACCGACAAGCTCTTCGTCATCGGTGTCAACAACCCCGGCTCCTGCTTCGGCAGCACCGGGCCGATGAGTCCGAACCCGGACGCGCCGGGCCAGCCCTATGGAGCGGACTTCCCGGTGGTGACGGTGGAGGACTGGGTCGACGCGCAGGCGCGGCTGCTCGACCGGCTGGGCATCACGCAGCTGGCCGCCGTGATCGGCGGCAGCCTGGGCGGCATGCAGGCGCTGGCCTGGACGTTGCGCCATCCAAAGCGCGTGCGCCATTGCATCGCCATCGCCACTGCGCCCAATCTGTCGGCACAGAATATCGCCTTCAACGAGGTGGCGCGCCGCGCCATCGTCACCGACCCCGACTTCCACGGCGGCCACTACCAGCGCCATGGCGCAGTGCCGCGGCGCGGCTTGCGCGTGGCGCGCATGCTGGGCCACATCACCTACCTGTCCGACGACTCGATGGACGCCAAGTTCGGGCGCACGCTGCGCGGGCCTCGGCCGGCCTACAGCACGCAGGAGATCGAGTTCCAGATCGAAAGCTACCTGCGCCACCAGGCCGACAAGTTCAGCGAGTACTTTGACGCCAACACCTACCTGCTGATCACACGCGCACTCGACTATTTCGACCCGGCGCGCGCCACTGGCGGCGACTTGGGCCGCGCCTTCGCGCCGGCGCACGACAACCGCTTCCTGCTGGTCAGCTTCACGACCGACTGGCGCTTCGCGCCCGAGCGTTCGCGCGAGATCGTCAAGGCCCTGGTCGACAACCGCATTGCCGTCAGCTACGCCGAGATCGACGCGCCGCACGGCCACGATGCCTTCCTGCTGGACGATCCGCGCTACCACGGCGTGCTGCGCGCCTACTTCGAGCGCGTGGCGCTCGAAGCAAGCGCTTTGCGCCTGGATCACGCCCGCCCCTGCCCGCTCCCCTCCCCTCGCGGTGAGGGGCCTGATCGACACACAAAGCCATGAGTGAAAGGGCCGATCTCGAGATCATCGCCAGCCTGGTGCCGCCAGGCTCACGCGTGCTTGACCTGGGCTGCGGCGGCGGCGAGTTGCTGGCGCACCTGCAGCAGCACCGCGGCTGCAGCGGCTACGGCATCGAGATCGCCGACGCCAACGTGCTGGCCTGCGCGCAGCGTGGCGTCGACGTCATCCAGCTGAACCTGGAAGACGGGCTGGCGCTGTTCGAGGACGCCAGCTTCGACGTGGTGCTGCAGCTGGAGACGCTGCAGAACCTGCGCCACACCGAGCGCATGCTGCGCGAGACCGCGCGCGTCGGGCGCATCGGCATCGTCAGCTTCCCCAACTTCGCACATTGGCCCAATCGGCTGCGCGTGCTCGGCGGGCGCATGCCGGTGACCAAGGCACTGCCTTACCAGTGGTACGACACACCGAACATCCGCGTCGGCACGCATGCCGATTTCGAGCTGCTGGCGCGCAAGCTCGGGCTGCGTATCAGCGACAGCTTCGGCCTGCAGCACGGCAAGGTGGTACGGCGCTGGCCCAACCTGCGGGCCAGCGTGGCGGTGTTCCGCATCGAGCGCAGCTAGGCTCGGGCGGCCAGCCCGCGAAGCATCTGCAGCACCGCGCTGCGCCCGACGCGGCGCAGGTCGAAGGCCCGGGGGTCGAGCATCCAGTTGGCGATCAGCCCATCCACCAGCGCATGCAGCGCGCGCGCCGTGGTCTTCGGCGACACGCCGCTGGCCAGCCGGCCCGCCGCCGCAGCCTGGCGCAGCAGCGCTTCGATGCGCAGCAGCGCCTGGTGGTACACGCGCAGATGGCGCTCGCGGATGGCATCGAGCTCGCCGACGTATTCGACCTTCTGCGTGGAGATCGCGAACACCCGCTGCAGCCGCGCGTCGACCGCCACCTGACGCAGGATGTCGAACATCAGCTCGCGCAGGCGGCCCATCGGGTCGGTCACGTCGTCGTCGGCGGGCTCCAGCCATTGCCGCTCGAAGGGCAGCACCGCACGATCCATCATCGCGTTGAACAGGTCGGCCTTGTCGCGGAAGTGCCAGTACACCGCGCCGCGCGTCAGGCCTGCAGCCTCGGCCACTTCCTGCAATGATGTGCTCGACACGCCGCGCCGCTCGAACACCAGCTCGGCGGCGTCGAGCAGTGCGTTGCGGGTCTGCTGGGCTTCCTCTTTCGTGCGGCGGACCATGGGCTTGGGTTGATGCGGGGTCTTTACATACGTTTGCGAATGTATGTTTATACTCCAAATCATGGCGCGCCGGACAGGTGTCGACGAACTTTCTGCAAGGAATTCCAAGTGAGCTCATGCATTCCCGGCGCGACGGCGCCTCGTCGTCGCGCCTTTGGCGCAGCGCTGTTGGCACTGGGGCTGGCCGCCTGCGGTGGCGGCGATCAGAAGCCGGCAGCGGCCGCCGCCGGCGGCGC
>JAGTRL010000080.1 GCA_018261815.1 Pseudomonadota bacterium | reverse complement strand
CTAGGCACAGAAGCTCAACTACGCGGCGGCGTCGAGCCCGTCGAACCGGCGAACGATCCCGGCGGTCGCCTCTGGCCGCCTGTGTGACACGGAGGAGATCACACCATCCGCCGCTCGATCTCATGCCGCTGGATCTTGCCGGTGCTGCTGCGCGGCAGCGCGTCCAGCTCGACGATGCGGAACTCGCGCGGCAGCTTGTAATGCGCCAGCCGGTCGCGGCACCAGGCGGCCAGCGCCTCGATGTCCAGAGCAGACCGCAGCGCAACGAAGGCCACCGGCACCTCGCCCCAGCGCGCGTCGCGCTTGCGCACCACCGCGCCGTCGGCCACCGCGGGGTGCGCCAGCAGCACGCGCTCGATCTCGGCCGGGTAGATGTTCTCGCCGCCTGACTTGATCAGGTACTTCAGCCGGTCGACAAAGTCCACGCTGCCGTCGGCATGGCGCACGAACACGTCGCCCATGTGGAACCAGCCGCCGCGCAGGTCGTGTGCGTTGGCCGCGTCGGCGTTCCAGTAGCCGCTGAACAGCGTCGGCCCACGCAGCGTCATCTCGCCCGGCTCGTCGATGCCCACCTCGCGCCCTTCGGCATTGACCAGGCGCACGCGGCACCCGCCCGAGATGCGCTTGCTCAGGTTCTGCGGCACGTCGCCCGGCGCCAGCAGCGCGGCCGATGCCGGCGGCAGCCCGGTTTCGGTGGAGCCAAAGCTGTTGAGGTACGGCGCGCCGACCAGCCGCGTCAGCTCGGCGATCTGCTGCCGCGGGACCAGGTCGGCCATCGCGCCCACCATGCGCGGCGCCATCAACTGGCCGGCCAGCGGCCGCAGCGCATCGAGCAGCGGGTCGATGACACCCGGCATGGCCAGCAGCCAGCCCACCGGCTCGCGCATCAGCACCGCGCCGATGCGCTCCAGGTCCAGCCCGTCGGCGATGTGCAGGTGGCCGCCGAGCAGCAGCGTGGCCAGCGCATGGTCGGTGGCTGCCATGTGGAACAGCGGCGACCAGGCGATGTAGCTGTGCGCGCGGCCGATGCCGTAGTCGCTGGCGTAGACCATGGCGCGCGCCAGCATCGCGCGCTGGCTGATCAGCGCGCCCTTGGGCAACCCGGTGGTGCCGCTGGTGTACAGGATGACCAGGCCGGCCTCGGGGTCGATGTCGGGCCAGGCCTCGGGCGCGGTGCCCGCGCGGCGCAGGCGCTCGAAGTCGTCGCCGAAAACCAGCAGCTGCGGCACGCCGTGGTCTATGCCGGCCAGTGCCTGTGCGTGACGTGGCGACACGAAGATCATGCGCGGTTCCACCAGCCGGATGCAGTGACGCTGCTCGTCGGGCGCCAGCCGCCAGTTCAGGCAGGCGACGATGGCGCCGAGCGTGGCCGCGGCCAGTTGCAGCTCCACGTATTCGAGCCTGTTTTCCGACAGCGCGGCGATGCGCTCGCCCGGCTGCAGGCCGGCCGCGCGCAGGCCGGCGGCCAGCTGGCTCACACGCGCCGCGAGTTGCGAATAGCTCAGCGTGAGCTTGCCGTCGCTAACCGCGGGCGCATGCGGCTGCGAGCGCGCGCGTTCGCGGAACAGTTCGGCCAGGCTCGCGGCGGCGATCACCGCGTGCGCCACGCGGCCAGCGTGCCGGCGTGCATCAGCTTGCCGTCCAGGCGCCGGCCGATGATGCGTTCGGCCAGGCGCGCCGCTTCGAGCAGCGCTTCCAGGTCGATGCCGGTGTCGATGCCCAGCTCGTGGCACAGGAACACCAGGTCTTCGGTGCAGACGTTGCCTGCGGCGCTGCCATGCGCATGGCCGCAGAAGGGGCAGCCGCCCAGGCCGGCCACCGAGGCGTCGAACAGGTCCACGCCCATCTCCAGCGCGGCAAAGGCGTTGGCCATGCCCAGGCCGCGCGTGTCGTGCAGGTGCAGGCCCACGCGCACGCCCGGCAGCAGCAAGCGCACCAGGTCCACACGCCGCCGCACCGCCTGCGGGTTGGCCCAGCCCACGGTGTCAGCCAGGTACAGCTTGGGCAGCACCACGGCTTCGTCGCGCAGCAGTGCGGCGATGCCGCGCAGCGCCTCGGCCAGGCGCGCTTCGCTGATCTCGCCTTCCAGGTTGCAGCCAAAGGCCGTCATCAGGTAGGCGGCTTCGATGGGCAGCGCGGCCTCGCGGTAGCGCTGCACCCACTGCCGCTGCTCCTGCGCCATCTGCGCCGCGCCGCGGCCGTTGTTCTGCCGGCTGAAGGTGTCGGACGCATAGAAGTACAGCGTGCCGGCCAGGTCCACCTGCGGCACGGCGCGGGCGCGCTGGTAGCCGGCCTCGCTGAGCCACAGCGCGGTGTAGCGCGTGCCGGTGCGCTTGCGGATCGTCGCAAACAGCTGGTCCGCATCGGCCATCTGCGGCACGCGCTTGGGGCTGACAAAGGAGGCCACCTGGATCTGCGTCAGACCGCTCGCGGCCAGCGCTTCCACCAGCGCGGCGCGCTCGGCCAGCGGGTAGGTGTCGGGCTCGATCTGGAAGCCCTCGCGCGGGCCTTCCTCGTGGATCTCGACCTTCCTGGGCAGCATGCTCATATGGCAGTCTCCTCGGTGGCTTCGACGCTGACCAGCAGCGCACCGCGTTCGACGGTGGCGCCCACCGTGGCACCGACGTCGCGCGCAATGCCGGCGTGCGGCGCGGCGACGCGCATCTCCATCTTCATCGATTCGATCAGCACCAGCACCTGGCCGGCCTGCACGGCGTCGCCGTTTCGCACGCGCACGTCCAGCACCTTGCCGGTCATCGGCGCCAGCAGCGCGGCACCCGCGGCCAGGGCGCCGCGGCGCTGGGTGCTCAGGGCCGGTTGCACCGTCAGCCATTCGGTGTGGCGGCCGTCGCCCACCCAGACGCGCCGGCCTTCGGGCGTGGCCTCGTCGCCCAGCGCCAGCGACAGCGTGATGCCGTCCAGCTTGAGCATCTGGAAGCCGTCGGCCGCAGCGGCTGCGAAGACCAGCGCATGCCCCGCATCGCCGATGCGCACGCCGTGGCATTCACCATGCACCGACACCCAGGCCGGTTGCGTGCCGCCCTCCCCCGCCACCTGGTACTGCGGATGCAGCGGCGGCTGCGCCAGCGGCGCCTGCAAGCGCCAATGGCTCAGCCCGGCCCAGCGGGACACGGGCGGCGCGCTGCCGTCGGGCACGCGCGAGCTGGCGAACACCCAGGCCGCGGCGATGGCCGGCGCGGCGTCGCGCCAGGGCGCACGCGGCGGGCGCAGCGCCAGTCGGTCGATGCTGCCGGTGTCAGGCACGCCGTCGGCGACTTCGGGTTGCGCCAGCAGTGCTTCCAGGAAGCCCAGGTTGTGCGCCAAGCCGACCACACGCGTCGCGGCCAGCGCGGCGCGGGCGCGCGCGATGGCTTCGGCCCGGTCGCGGCCGCGCACCACCAGCTTGGCCAGCATCGGGTCGTAGTGCGGCATCACCACCGAGCCGGCTTCGACGCCGGTTTCGACGCGCGCGCCGTCGGCCGGCCAGTGCAGCCGCTGCAGCGTGCCGGTGGCCGGCAGGAAGCCGTGCTCGGCATCTTCGGCATACAGCCGCAGTTCGATGGCATGGCCTTCGCAGCGCAGCGTGGCCGGGTCCCAAGGGCTCAGTTCGCCGGCCGCGGCGCGCAACTGCAGCGCCACCAGGTCCAGGCCGGTGACGGCCTCGGTGACCGGGTGCTCCACCTGCAGCCGCGGGTTAACCTCCAGGAAGTGGAAGCTTTCGCCCACCACCAGAAACTCCACCGTGCCCAGCGCGCGAAAGCGCACGTGCCGCGCCAGTGCCACTGCAGCATCGAGCAGCCGCTCGCGCAGTCCCGGCACCAGCGGCAGCGCGGGTGCTTCCTCGACCACCTTCTGGTGGCGCCGCTGCAGCGAACATTCGCGGTCCCACAGGTGCCAGGCGCCGCCGTGGCCGTCGCCGAGGATCTGCACCTCCACATGGCGGCCGCGCGGCAGGTAGCGCTCGACCAGCAGCGCGGTGTCGCCAAAGGCGCCGCGGGCCTCGCGCATCGCTGCGCCGATCTCCTCGTCCAGCAGCTCGGGCGTGTGCACGATGCGGATGCCCTTGCCGCCACCGCCGGCCGCAGCCTTCAGCAGCACCGGCAGGCCGATTTCCAGCGCCATCGCTGCCACGTCGCGCGCATCGGCACTGGCGCATGGCGAGCCTGGAATGGTCGGCACACCGGCCGCCTGCGCCAGGCGTTTGGCGGCGGCCTTGTCACCGAAGTCGCGTAGCGTCTGCGCGCTCGGCCCGACGAAGGCGATGCCTGCCGCCTGCAGCGCATCGGCGAAATCGGCGTTCTCGGCTAGGAAGCCGTAGCCGGGGTGCACCGCATCGGCGCCGACGCTGCGCGCCGCGGCCACCACCCGCTCGATCGACAGGTAGCTGTCGCGCGCCGGCGCCGCGCCCAGCGGCACCGATTCGCCGATGTCGCGCACGTGCAGCGCGTTGCGGTCGGCCTCGGAGTGCACCGTCGCGATGGCGATGCCCATCTGCCGGCAACTGCGCGCGATGCGGCGAGCGATCTCACCTCGGTTCGCAATCAGAACTTTCCTGAACATCGCATCACATCCTGAAGACGCCGAAACGTGTGTCCTGTCGCGGCGTGCGCGAGGCCGCTTCGAGCAGCAGCGTCAGTGCATTGCGCGTTTCCAGCGGGTCGATGACACCGTCCACCCACAGGTTGGCGGCAAAGTTGTAGGCGTCGGCGAAGCGCTCGTACTCGTCGCGGATCGGCTGCTTGAAGGCCTCGCGCTCGGCATCGCTCCATTGCTTGCCGCTGCGCTGCAGGATCTGCTCGCGCACCAGCGCCAGCGTGGTGGCGGCCTGCTCCGGCCCCATGATGGCGGCGCGGCCGTTGGGCCACATGAACATCGCATGCGGGCGAAACGCGCGGCCGCACATCGCGAGATACCCCGCGCCGTAGCTGCCGCCGGTGATGACGGTGTACTTGGGCACGTTGGCCGAGGCCATGGCGGTGATGAACTTGGCGCCGGCCTTGGCGATACCGCCCTGTTCAGCCTCGCGCCCCACCATGAAACCGGTGACGTCGGCCAGAAACAGCAGCGGCACGTCGCGCTTGCAGCACAGGTCGATGAAGTGCGCGGCCTTCAGCGCGCTTTCGCTGAAGAGCACGCCTCGGTTGGCCAGCACGCCGACCGGGAAGCCATTGATGCGCGCAAAGCCGCACATCAGCGTGTCGCCGTAGAGCGGCTTGAACTCGTCGAACTCGCTGCCGTCCACCAGCCGCAGCAGCACCTCGCGGTGGTCGGACGGATGGCGCGCGTCGCGGCTGATGTAGCGGTAGATGTCGCTTTCCGCCAGGCGCGGCGGCGTGGGCGGCGTGAGCTGCCAGCGCCGTGCCGGCCAGTCGTCCAGCCGCGACACCAGCCGGCGCGCAATGGCCAGCGCATGCGCGTCGTCGTCGGCCAGGTGGTCGGCCACGCCGCTGGTGGCGCTGTGCATCTGGGCACCGCCCAGCGTCTCGGCATCCACACTTTCGCCGGTGGCGGCCTGCGTCAGCTGCGGCCCGCCCAGGTACATGAAGCCCTGCCCGCGCACGATCACCAGTTCATCGGCCAGCGCCGGGATGTAGGCGCCGCCTGCGGTGCACGCGCCCATCACCACCGCGATCTGCGCGATGCCCTCGGCCGACATGCGCACCTGGTGGTGGAAGATCGAGCCGAACTGGCCTTCGTCCGGGAAGATGCGCGCCTGGTCGGGCAGGAAGGCACCGCCGGAATCGACCAGCGTGATGCAGGGCAGGCGGTGCATCCAGGCCATGGTCAGTGCGCGCACGTGCTTCTTGCAGGTGATGCCGAAGTAGGTGCCGCCCTTCACCGTGGCGTCGTTGGCGATGATCATGACGAGCCGCCCGCTCACTGCGCCGATGCCGGTGACCATGCCCGCGCCCGCCGGCACGCCTTCGTGCAGGCCCGCACCGGCCAGGTCGGCCAGTTCCATAAAGGGCGAACCGGGGTCGAGCAGCGCGTCGATGCGCTCGCGCACCGTCAGCTTGCCGCGGCCACGATGCAGCGCATGAGCCTTGTCGCCGCCGCCGGCCCTTGCCGCGGCGCGCCTCACGGCGAGGTCGCGCAGACGTTCGAAGTAGGCGGCTTCGTTCAGCGCCGCGTCGTCGTCGACAGCGTTCATTGCAGGCCCTCGATGGGTGGCATCTGGCGCATCACCAGTTTCACCTTGGCGGCACCCGGCTTGTCGATGCTGCCGTGGGGCGCGAGCAGCACCTCGGCCTTGACCGACAGCGCGCCTCGCACGCGGGCTTCGATGTCTTGCTTCAGCGCGGGCAGCGACAGCCCCGGCGGCTCGTGCTCGGCGCGTTCGACCAGCAGCTTCAGGTTGGCCTGCGTCGAATGGCCGTCGAAGTCGGCGACCACGCGCACCTGGCCCGACACCGTGGGCCGCATCGACTCCACCAGGTCCTGCACCGCGCTGGGGAAGAGGTTCACGCCGCGCACGATCAGCATGTCGTCGGTGCGGCCGAAGCAGCGGATCCTGGGCTGGCGCCGGCCGCAGGCGCAGGTGGTGCCGGTAACCACTACGTGGTCGCCGCTGCGGAAGCGGAACACAGGCGAGGCTTGGCGCTGGATGGCGGTGTAGACCAGCTCGCCCGTGGCGCCTTCGGTGAAGGGCTTCGCCTCACCGCTGTCAGGGTCGATCAGCTCGGTGACGATGAAGTCCGGCGCCGTCATGTGCATGCCGTCCTGCTGGTCGCATTCGGCCCAGTAGATGACGGCTAGGTCGGTGCCGCCCATCAGTTCGGTCAGCGTCGCGCCCCAGGCCTGCTGGATGCGCTGGCGCAGGGCCGGGATGCCGCCGCCGGGCTCGCCACCGACCACCAGCCGGCGCACGCCGATCTCGCGCACGTCGCGCCCCAGCTGGGCCTGCGCGGCTTCGGCCAGGTGAAGCAGGAAATTGGGCGTGCCGACGATGGCCTGCGGCTTCAGGTCGAAGGCGGCCGCCAACAACCGTTCGACGCCGCCGTCGGCGCCGATGGGGATGTCGACCGCGCCCATGTACTGCAGCGCCTGGAAGATCGGCAGTCCGCCGACGAAGCCCTTGGACATCGAAAAGCCGTGCAGCACGCGGTCGCCAGGGCGGATGCCGCAGGCGAACAGGCTGCGCGCGCTGCTCTCCTGCCACACCAGCGCGTCATGGCGTGTCAGCGCCACGTAGCTGGGGCTGCCGGTGGTGCCCGACGAGGCCTGCATCTGGATCACCTCGGCCATCGGCGCGGCCAGGTGCTCACCGAAGGGCGGCGCGGCCCTCAGGCTGTCGCGCAGCTCCTGCTTGGTGGTGAAGGGCACGCGCTCCAGGTCGTCGACGCTGCGCACCGCGCCAGCACCCAGCCCGGCGGCGGCGAACTTGCGGCGGTAGAAGGCGGAGTGCGCCTGCAGATAGTCGTACTGCGCTGCCAGCCGCGACTGCTGCAGCGCCTGCATGGCGCCCGCGTCGAGCGCTTCGATCGGCGACCACCAGGGCTGGTGCGCGGCGTGGGCCGCCGTCTCGGACACGTACTGCAGCATCGTCGGTGGCCACCGTTTATTTACTAACGTTTGTTAGTTTATGACCTCGTGGCAGTTTTGCCAAGAGGGCACGGCGCAAATGGCGCGCGGCGGGCTCAGCGCCGGCGCGGGCTGGCGGGCAACGCGGTTGCCGGGTCGGCGCCGACGCAGCCGAAGGCCATGCGCGTGTACTGGCGCACCAGCGCCTTGACGCCCAGGCGGCCGTCGGCGCGGTACCAGGTGCACACGCCGCTGAGCATCGCGATCAGCGCGCGCACGGCGATGCGCAGGTCACCGGGCGCAAACTGGCCCGCGGCCTGGCCGGCGCGCAGGATGCTCAGCAGGCGCTGTTCGTAGGCATCGCGCTGCGCCACGATCTCGGCGCGATGCGCGTCACTCAGGCTGCGCAGTTCGGCGTTGCCGATGAAGACCTCGTCGCGCCGCACGGCGTGGAATTCGATGTGGAAGGCGACGAAACGGCGCAGCGCGTCAGCGGGGTCGGTGGCAGCGGCCAGCGCCTCGTCCAGACCGGCCATCAGCTCGTGCATGGTGTCGCTGAGCAGCCGGTGCAGCAGCGACTCCTTGGAGTCGATGTGGTTGTAGAAGGAACCGGCCTTGAGGCCGATGTCCTCGGCCAGCATGCGCAGGTTCATGCCCTCGAAGCCATGCAGCGCGATCAGCCGCGTGGCGGCGCGCTTCATGTCGAGCACGGTCTGTTCGGTGATCTTGCCGGCGATACGGGCCATGGCATGGATCGTAGCCGCAGGTGACCCTGCGGTCTTGCCTCTCAAGGAAACGCCGGGCCGCCCCAAGTTTCCTTGACCCCCGCGGGGGGCGGGCTGGGCGCAGCCCGGCCCTGGGGGCGCTCAGACGCCGACCGCCTTGCGCCCGGCACGGGCGCGGGCGACGATGGTCTTCATGATCTGCGCCGTGCCGTCGCCGATCTGGAAGCCGAGCACGTCGCGCAGGCGCTGCTCCATCACGCCGCGGTCGTAGCCGCCGTGGCCATGCATCAGCAGGCATTGGTGCACGGTGTCGTAGGCCAGTTGCGGCCCCCACCACTTGCACATCGCCGCCTCGGCCGTGTGCGGCAGGCCGTGGTCCTTGAGCCACAGCGTCTGCAGGCACAGCAAGCGGGCGGCCTCGACCTGCGTATCCAGCGTCGCCAGCGTGTGGCTCACGCCCTGGAACGAGGCCAGCGGTTTGCCGAAGGCCTCACGCTCGCCGACGTGCTGCCAGGTCTCAGTCAAGGCCTGCCGAGCGACGGCCAGCACCTGCAGGCCGATGAGCGCGCGGCTAAAGTCGAAGCCCTGCATCACCTGCACGAAGCCGGCGCCGAGGTCGCCGAGCAGGTGGTCGCCGGGCACACGCACGTTCTCGAAGTGCAGGCTGCCGCGGCCGATGGCGCGCTGGCCGTGGCAGTCGAAGCGTGTGCGGGTGATGCCCGGCAGCCCCAGCGGCACAAACAGCGCCGACACACCGCGCGCGCCGTCCTCGACCTTGCCGCTGCGCGCGAACACCACCGCGGCATCGGCCTGGTCGGCGGCGCTGATGCTGGTCTTCTCGCCGTTGAGGACCCAGTCGCCGGAACCATCGGCGGCGGCTTGCATTTTCAGGCGCAGCGATGCAACGTCCGAGCCGCCGCGCGGCTCGGTCAGCGCCAGCGCCAGCAGCGCATCGCCGCGGGTCAACCGTTCCAGCCAGGGCGCCGCCAGTGCCGGCTGTGCGTGCTCGCTGAGGATCTGGCCGTTCAGCGACGACAGCAGGTTGATGTAGCTCATGCTCAGGTCGGCGCCGGCAATCGCCTCGTGGATGACGCCGGCCGCCAGGCAGCCTGTGCCCAGGCCGCCGAAGGCTTCGGGCAGCTCGGGTGCGATCAGCCCGAGCGTGCCCATCTCGCGCATCAGGCTGCGGTCGAGCACGCGCGTGCGGTCACGTTCCTGGAAGCCCGGCGCGATGCGCTCGCTGGCGAAGCGCCGGGCTTGTTCAGCCAGCGCGCGCAACTCGTCGTCGAGGTAGGGGTTCACGGCCGGCCTACTTGGCGAACTTGCGGAAATCCGGCTTGCGCTTATCTCTCAGCGCATTGACGCCTTCGCGCGACTCATCGGTGTCGTAGTACAGCTTCAGCGCCAGCATGCCCATGCCGGCGATGCCCGCCTGGTGGGCGGTGTCCATGTTGAAGCTGCGCTTGGCGATGGCCAGCGCGGTGGGGCTGCGTTCGCACAGTTCTTCGCCCCATTGCTGTACGGTGGCATCGAGCTGGTCGGGCGGCACGCAGATGTTGGCCAGGCCCATCGCCACCGCCTGCTCGCCCGAGTAGCGCTTGTTCAGGTACCACATTTCGCGCGCCTTCTTTTCGCCGACCACGCGCGCCAGGAAGGCGGTGCCGTAGCCGGGGTCGACCGAGCCCATCTTGGGGCCGACCTGGCCGAAGACGGCCTTGTCGGAGCAGATGGTCAGGTCGCAGATCGTGGCCAGCACGTTGCCGCCGCCGATGGCGAAGCCCTGCACGCGGGCGATCACCGGCTTGGGCACGTCGCGGATGGCGGTGTGCAGTTCTTCCATCGGCAGCCCGATGGTGCCGCGGCCATCGTAGTTGCCGTCATGCGCCGACTGGTCGCCGCCGGTGCAGAAGGCGCGCTCGCCCGCGCCGGCCAGCACGATGGCGCCGATGCTCTTGTCGTAGCCGGCACGGTACAGCGCGTTGATCAGCTCGTCGCAGGTGGTACCGCGGAAGGCATTCATCTTGTCCGGGCGGTTGATGGTGATCCAGGCCACGCCGTTGCGGACTTCGTACAGCAGATCTTCGTAGTTCATTGCCATGTGCTCCTGGGTAGGGGTTCAGCCGTTCATCGTCAGGCCGCCGGAGACGCTGATCACCTGGCCGGTGATGTAGGCGGCGTCGTCGCTGGCGAAGAAGAGGATCGCGCCCGGCAGGTCGTCGGGCTGGCCGATGCGGCCGAGCGGGATCGAGCGGCGGAACGCTTCCTCCAACTTCTCGGGGTTGCCGGCACCGAGCTTGTAGTCGGCGAACAGCGCGGTGTCGGTGGGGCCGGGGCAGACGACGTTGACGTTGATGCCGTGGCGTGCATGCTCGCGCGCGATGGTCTTGGAGAACGCCACGATGCCGCCCTTGCAGGCGGCGTACACCGCTTCGCCCGACGAGCCGACGCGCGCCGCGTCGGATGCGATGTTGACGATGCGCCCCGACTTGCGCGCCGCCATGCCCGGCAGTACGGCGTGGTGCATGTGCAGCGCGCCGATCAGGTTGATGGCGATCAGCTGGTCCCACTGTGCCGGCTCGGTCTTGGTGAAGGGCTTGAAGACGTCCCAGCCGGCGTTGTTGACGAGCACGTCGATGGCACCGAGCTGCGCTTCGGTCTGCGCCAACGCGGCATCGATGCTGGCGCGGTCGGTGATGTCGCAGTGCTGGGCCAGCGCCTGCCCGCCTTCGGCGCGGATGCCTGCGGCCACCCGCTCGGCGGACTCGAGGTTCAGGTCGAACACCGCCACGTGCGCGCCTTCGCGTGCAAAGCGGCGGCAGGTGGCGCCGCCGATGCCGCCGCCACCGCCGGTGACGATGACGGTGCGATTGTCGAAGCGCTGCATGGTGACTCCTTCTTCCGCCGCTGACGGGCATTAAAGACAATATATTGATATAGTTTAGCCTCGCCACGACACTGTCGCAAGTCGTTGCCTGACTGCAATAGTTCGGGGAAACAACATGAAACGAATGTCCGAAGCCCAGTTCGACATGGCCAATCGGCTGTTCTTCAAGCTCTATCAATGCGCAAACATGTTGCATAAAACAGGCAGCCGTGCGGTGGAAACAGAGGGCCTGACGACGCAGCAGTGGGCGGTGCTCGGCGCGTTGTCGCGCGAGTCGGCAGGCGCGGGGCTGAGCATCGGCGAGCTGGCGCGCTACCTGATGGTGAGCCGCCAGAATCTGTCGGGCCTGATCGGCCGCATGGAGCGCGACGGCCATCTGTCGGTGGCCCCTGGCGGCACCGACCGGCGCGCTCGCGTGGTGAGCATGACCGCTTCGGGCCGGCACGTGTGGGAGGTGCTGGCCCAGCCGAAGATTCGCGCCTACTACGCGCAGGTGCTCGCCGATTTTTCGGTCAATGACCTGGCGCACACGCTGCATTACCTGCTGAGGATCCTGCAGAACATGGAACACCTCGATGCGAACCGCAGCGGCGCAGGCGCACTGCCAACGCTCGCATCGTGATCCAGGCGCCGGAAGTGAAGACCTATAGGGGTCTCAATCATCGCATCCTTGTTCACTGCGACAAGGTCAGCTGCACGGCCGACGCGTCACTGTCGTCGCGCTCACGGCCGATGCGCTGGACGTGATCGCTAACGCAGCAGGGATGCCGGCATGGGCGCCTTCATGAGCAAGCGGGTGAGCAGTTCGCAGCGGTCGACCATCATCGAGCGTCCGGCCGGCGAACCCGGACCACCCCATGGTGAAGCGGATCAGTTGAACGCCGCAATGCCGCTGATAGCACGACCCAGGATGAGCGCATGGATGTCGTGTGTGCCCTCGTAGGTGTTGACGCGTTGCGCCGCACCTCGACCGTCTTGCGGCTGTTGAGCGAGGCATACGCGTCAAGCACCCGCACCCAGGCGCTGCGCGAAGCACCGCGCAGCAGCTGCTCGCGCACCCAAGCTCCGCAGTGCGCGTCCTGCATGACACCGTAGCCCAGGAGGCGCGACACTCGGGTCGAGGTGGCTGCGCGCGAGAACTCCGCGCCCTGGCTCGTCCCGGCGAGGGTCTCCTCGAGCGCCTGCAGCCGCAGCCGCGGATGCCGGCCCTCGGCACTTCCCAGGAAGCCGTCCCACGCAGCAGAGGGAATCCGCCGCAGCACCCGCCCGAGCTGCACCCTGTCGCCGTTCTCCACGCCTCCCCCGCGCACTGCCAGGGCTCAAGCCAGCTTGAAGATCTTCATCACCTCGTCCCCGAGGTGATTGATCACCTTCACCGCGATGCGCCCCGACTTCGGCCGGTCGAAGGGCCGCGAGGTGTCGCTGTTCAGGCTGGACCAGACGTCGGGGTCGATCTCGGCCTTCAGCGTCGTCTTGAGCGCCTTGTACGGGTCGCCCGCGCCGAGGAAGTAGGCATGCCGCACGAAGAAGCTCTCCTCGTTGTAGTCGGTGTCGATGAACCAGCACGCGATGCCTTCGGCGCCGTCGCTGCGCACCTCGCCGGTGCCGGGATGGAAGACGTCGACGCCGTTCACCTTCACCTGCACCTGGCCGCAGGAGTCGTCGAGGATCTCGATGTCGGGCTCGCCGAAGATGACGAACAGGTTGCCCTTGCCCGTGTTCTTCAATTCCTCGGCCATGTGCAGGTCGGCGTTCATCCGCGCCTTGAGTACGGGCACGCGGCCCAGCTTGCCGAACTCCGCCGAATGCGCGTCGTAGTTGAAGGCGCAGGCAATCAGCACGTCGAAGCCCGCGTCGCCCGCCTCGCGGGCCGCAGCCACCAGGTCGGGCCGCGACACGGTGCCGAACTCGGGGCCGATGAAGATCGCGGCGCGGCGCTCCGTCTCGCCCTCGACGTAGCGGCCCTCGGCGCAGACCAGTTCGCCCGGCCACGGCACCAGGGATGTGAACTCGACGCGGTCGGCCTTGTGCGCCTGCTGCACGCCCGAAGTGCGCAGGTTCTCGAGGATGATCGACGCGAAGTCCCTGCCGGCTTCGTACTCGGCCTCGGGCTCGGCTGCGGTTTCGATAGGCTCGTCATTCTCGTCGACGGCCAGCACGCGGTGGGGCGACAGGCTCTCCACCGTGAAGGGGCCGGCCACGCGCACCTTCTTGCGGTCCTCGTAGGGCCGGTCGTACAGGAACTCGAACTCGGCCTTGGCCGCGATCGAGGCGTCGATCTCCCTCTGGCGCAGTAGGCGGCCCCGCCACCAGAAGCGCAGCACGTCGGCGAAACGCATCCGGCTTTCCGACAGCCAACTCTGCTCGGCCCGCGGAACGCCCTCGAGAATCGGTCCGAAGTCCTCGACCGAGACGCGCACCGTCGTGTCGGCCAGTCGGTCCGGGCTCTCCCGCGGCAGCTCCCACTCCTGCCAGGACGTCCCCGCGGCATCGCGGAGGGCACCGAGGACTCGCTCCAGGTGCGGCTGCCACTTGTCCCAGATGACGTCGATCTCGGCGTTGTTGACGATCGACTTCAGCGTGATGTGGGGCACCCGCTCGTAGACAAAGCCGTGCCGGACGTTGCCGTGCGTCGGCGCGCTGGAAGGCACCGTGCGCGTCACCTCAGATTCCTTGAGCTGACCGTCACGACTGTCGGCAAGCAGGTAGTACGGGTAACGGGCTCCCATGATGCGAGCGCGCGCCAGGGCAAGGGCGACTCGCGACGTATCGATGGTGATCCAGCGACGACCCCAATGCTCTGCGACGTAGGCCGTTGTGCCAGACCCGCATGTTGGATCGAGCACAAGGTCGCCAGGGTCCGTAGCCATCAAGACACAGCGCTGGATGAGCGACGTGGGTGACTGGACCACGTATACCTTCGGGTCGGCCACGCGGCAGAACTCGGCCTCCCAGTCGCTGTCGATGATCACCCAGTTGACGTGGCACTTAGGTGGCGGACCGGCGGTGTCGTAGCGATCCGTCTTCGAGGTGTTGAAGTTGACGTGGGCCGTGCCGCCCGTCGGGTTGTAGGGGTCGAGCACGGCGCGGATGGGCCGGGTGCCCACCGCGGTGCGCGTGATCGCGTCGGTGATGCGCGCGGCGGCCATGTCGGCCAGGGTCTTGTACTTTAGCTGCGCGGGGTACGTGCCGCCCTTGCAGACCAGGCACTGCTCCAGCCACTGCCGAGTGATGCGCTTGAGCTGGCCGACTCGTAGAGCCCGGACATCGAGCCCAGCGGTCCGGAGATGAGATGCAGCTCGTCCTGGATGATCAATCCGGGCGGGATGCCGCGACCGACGCCGAACAGGTTCCCGATCACCGGGTTCCGAGGCAGCTGAGCAAACTTGTCTACCGTCCCGATCAGCAACGATGGCGGCTGGTGGTAGATGCACTCGTCGACCACTAGAACTGGCAGTGGCATGCCACCGCTTGGGCAACCAGGAGAGCCGTATGACGCGAGAGTGTCACGTACGGTTCTGCGAGCGGCTGCGGGGGAAGTTCCTGCGGCCGACTCACCACTTCGGCATGAAGCTGCACATCGGCGTGGACAGCCGCAGCGGGCTGGCGCACAGCGCGGTGGTCACGCCAGCCAACGTGCACGACAAGCACCCTATCCCGCAACTGCTGCACGGCGCCGAGCAGCGCGTCTACGGCGACAGCGCCTATGCCAGCCAGAAGGCGCTGATCCAAACCAAGTCGCCCTGCGCCAAGGACTTCACCAACCAGCGATCACGCAAGGGCGGCCACATCGATGAGGCCGTGCGCGCGAAGGACCGCACCAAATCCCAGGTGCGCGCCCGCGTGGAGCATGTCTTCGGCGTGGTCAAGCGGCTGTGGGGATTCAACAAGGTGCGCTACCGCGGCCTCGCCAAGAACGCCACGCGCTCGTTCGTGGTGCTGGCCCTGGCCAACATCTTTCTCGCGCGAAGAACACTGTATGGAAAAGTGCGCCCATAGCGCACGCCGAGCGGGCCAATGGCTCGCGGCGAGGCCGAAA
>JAGTRL010000425.1 GCA_018261815.1 Pseudomonadota bacterium | reverse complement strand
GTCGGCGCGCTCGGGCGCAGCCACCGCACGGCGCTGCGCACACGCCATCGTGCCTTGGGCCTGCTGGGGCTGGTCGAGTTCGAGCGCGGGCTGCACCTGCGGCCCGACAACCTGGCCGGCGGCGTGGCCGCCGTGCGTGCCCGGCTGCTGAAGCTGGGCCTGGAGCCGGCCGCGCCGGTGTTCGTGGCGACGGGTTTCGACGCCACGCGCGAGCAACGCGCCCGCGCGCTGTGGGACGGCCGTGCGCTGACGCGTCGCTATCTCGACACCCGGCGCCGGCTGGACGACTGGCTGACCCGTGCAGGCTCGCTGGTACCGGAAGTGGCCGCGCGCGAATCCTTCGGGCTGGGTCACGATGCGATCCGCGCGCTGGTGTTCGACCCGCTGTTGCCCGAGCCGCTGGTCGATACCCAGGCGCGCCGCGCCTTTGTCGACGCCGTGCTGCGCTTCGACGCCGCTGGCCATGCGATCTGGAAACACTTCCTCGAGGCGCAATGCACGCGCCTTGCGGTGTCGCGGGCACGGCCCGCACTGGCTTCTCGATTGGAGACCCTGTCATGAACGCACCCGACCTGCCTTTGAAGCAACAGCCCTTCCTGGCCGAAACGCACGAAGTCGTCAACGTCGCGCACGAACTGGGCGACACCAACCTGTACCTTCAGGACGTCGCGCTGCAGGAGGCGGTACGCCGCGAGCGGGCGGCCTGGGCTCATGACGATCTGGTGGCCTTTGGCCAACTGGCCGGCTCGGCAGAGCATCTGGCGCTGGGCGTGCTTGCCAATCGCTTCGGCCCCGAGCTCGAAACGCACGACCGCTTCGGCCGCCGAGTCGACCTGGTCAACTTCCACCCGGCTTACCACACGCTGATGAAGACCTCGATCGAGCACGGCCTGCATGCGTCGCCGTGGACCGAGCCCGGCCCCGGCGCCCATGTCGCGCGCGCCGCACGCAGCTACATGCACGCCCAGGTCGATGCCGGGCATGGCTGCCCGATCACCATGACCTTTGCCGCGGTGCCGTCACTGCGCACGACGCCCGCGCTGGCCCGGCTGTGGGAGCCGAAGATCACGGCGCGCGTGTACGACCCGCGCAACGTGCCCGACGCCGCCAAGGCCGGCGTGACCATTGGCATGGCAATGACCGAAAAGCAGGGTGGCTCGGACGTGCGCGCCAACACCACGCGCGCCTACCCGGTTGGCGTCGAAGGCCCGGGCGAAGCCTACGAGCTGGTCGGCCACAAGTACTTCGTCTCCGCGCCGATGAGCGATGCGTTCCTGGTGCTGGCGCAGGCCCCGGGGGGGCTGTCTTGCTTCCTGCTGCCGCGCTGGCGCCCCGACGGCACGAAGAACCCGCTGCAGGTGCTGCGGCTGAAACGCAAGATGGGCAACGTCTCGAACGCGTCGAGCGAGACCGAGCTGCGCGGCGCGCTGGCCTGGAGGGTGGGCGAGGAGGGCCGAGGCGTGCGCACCATCATCGAGATGGTGGCGATGACGCGCTTCGATTGCATGGTCGGTTCTGCGGCCGGGCAGCGTGCCGCGGTCGCGCAGGCGCTGCACCACTGCTCGATCCGGTCGGCCTTCGGCAAGCTGCTGAACCAGCAGCCGCTGATGCAAAACGTGCTCGCCGACCTGGTGCTGGAGAACGAAGGCGCGCTGGCGCTGACGATGCGCGTGGCGCGCGCGATGGACCACCGTGCCGACCGTCACGAAGACCTGCTGGTGCGCCTGTGCACGGCGGTCGGCAAGTACTGGATCTGCAAGCGCACGCCGAACCACGCCTACGAGGCGATGGAATGCATCGGCGGCAGCGGCGTGATGGAGGACGGCCCCTTCCCCAGGCTGTTCCGCGAGTCGCCGGTGAACGCCATCTGGGAAGGCAGCGGCAACGTGCAATGCCTCGACGTGCTGCGCGCGATGCACAAGACGCCCGAGGTCGTCGAGGCGCTGTTCCGCGAACTGGCCGCCGCGAAGGGCGCCAGCGCTGCGCTCGATCGCTGGGTCGATGCCCTGCGCGAGGAGTTCAATGACCTCACCGACGTCGAGTACCGCGCCCGCTGCATCGTCGACCGGATGGCACTCGCCATCCAGGCCGCGCTGCTGGTGCAGCACGCGCCGGCGCAGGTGGCTGATGCGTTCTGTGCTTCGCGTCTGCTGCAGGGCGGCTATCGCAACTACGGCACCCTGCCGCGCGGCGTGGACTGCGCGGCGATCATCGCTCGGGCCACGCCGCGGGCTTGAGCGGCGCGCAGCCATCGACCGAAGTCCATGCGGCCGCGATCCACCAGGCAGAGTACATCCGGCTCGGCATCGAGCGCGTTCAAGACATGACCTCGTGGGTCTTGCCGGCGCTGACGTGGATGAAGTTCGGGATCGAGCCCTCAGGCCCAGCAGCTTGCGCAACGTTGCCGCGGCCTTGGCGGCGCGGAACGGCGCCCACAGAACGACCGACAGGACTGGTGCCCCGGACGAAGAAGACACCCGTCTCTTTGTGGTGTTTGCGCGGCGCTTGGATGCCCAAGTGGACCCCCTGAATGGCCCCCCGGACGTACGAAACCCCTTGTAAATCATTGATTTACAGGGGGTTTGGGTGTTGGTGGCGCTTCAGGGATTCGAACCCCGGACCTGCGGATTATGATTCCGTCGCTCTAACCGACTGAGCTAAAGCGCCCTGCCGCAATTATAGCGGCCGCCCCCAGCCCGGCTTCGTTGCCGGCGACCCAGCACCAGCCCATGTTCAGCTTCTTCAAGAAGAAGCCGCCTGCTCCCGCAGCGCCGGCAGATCCCGCACCGATTCCGCCTGTCACGGCGCCGCCCGAGCCGGCCC
>JAGTRL010000079.1 GCA_018261815.1 Pseudomonadota bacterium | reverse complement strand
CGCTGGATGTCGGCCACGTACATCGGTCCGCCGCCGTAGACGATGGTCTTGAAGCCGTCGCTGGACGCGCCGCTGGCTTCAAGGTGCTCGACCAGGCGCTTGACCATCGTCGGTGCGGCAAACAGGCACAGCCGGCCAAGGCTGCGCGACAGCGCCACCAATTCGGCCGGGTCGAAGCCGCCCGAGGCCGGCACCACCTGCCGCGCCGCGCGCGCCAGGAACGGGAAGTTGTACATGCCGGCGCCATGCGACATCGGCGCGGCGTAGACGATGGCGTCGTCCGGCCGAACGTCGTCGACGTCGATGAAGTAGCAGGACGTCATCGCCTGCAGGTTGCGCTGCGTCTGCATCACGCCCTTGGGCCGGCCGGTGGTGCCCGAGGTGTAGAACAGCCAGGCCAGATCGTCGGGCGCGCGTGGCTGCAGCGGCAGCGCGGCGGCGCACAGCGCTTCGACGTAGCTGCTGTGCCCCGGCGTCAGCACGGCACGCAGCGCCGGCAGCTCGCCGCCCAGCGCCAGCAGGGCCTCAGCCAGGTCGTCCGACACCAACAGCACGGCGGCCCCGGCATCGCCGAGGATGAAGGCCACCTCGCGCGGGTGCAGCTTGGCATTGATCGGCACCACGACCAGCCCGGCCCACAGTGCGGCGTACAGCGCCTCCAGGTAGGCCGGCTGGTTGCTCATGAACAGGGCGACACGATCGCCCGGCTGCAGCCCCAGGCCTTGGCGCAGGTGCCCGGCCAGGCGCGCAGCGCGCTCGGCCCACTGCGCATAGTCCAGCTGCGGCACGTCGCCCAGCCACAGCGCACCGCGCTGCGGATGCACGCGCGCGGCCCGCTCGAGCCAGGACATCAGGTTCATGCGGCCGGCTCGGCCTTCAGCTGCGCGCCGCGGTCGTGGCGCAGGCCCAGCGCGGCCGGCAGCATCAGCAGCATCGTCGCGGCCACGCCCAGGTAGGCAATGCCGAAGCCGCGGGCACCGCCGCCGCTGAAATCGGCCACCGCGCTGACCACCGCCGCCGACAGCAGCGTACCCACGCTGGTGCAGATGTTGATCATGCCCTGGGCCGCACCGCGCTGCGCCGGCGGTGCCTCGTCGATGGCGATCGAGCGCAGCGCACCGCCGACGACGATGCCCACGCCCAGACCCACCGGCATCGACGCCAGCAGGAAGAACCACAGTCCCGCCGCGGTGAAGGCCGACATGGCGTAGCCCGTGGCCAGCGCGCCGAAGCCGGCGAGCAGCAGCGTGCGCGCCCCCAGCCGGTTGAGCAGCCGGCCGGCACCCATCGAGCCGAGCATCGAGCTCAGCACCAGCGGCAGCAGCACGAAACCGCCGTGCTGCGGCGCCACGCCATGCGCCAGCTGCGCAATCGAGCTGAGGAAGATGACGCTGCCCATGCCGAAGCCGGCGGCGGCGGTGAGCAGGTAGGTCAGCGCCAGCTGGCGGTTGGCGAACAGCGACAGCGGGATCATCGGCGCCGCGGCGTGGCGCTCCACGCGCAGCAGCAGCAACAGGCCGAGCGCGGCGGCGGCCAGGAAGCCGGGCCACAGCGGCTGGCCGAACAGGTCGTCGGCGACGCGGGTGATGCCCAGCACCAGGCAGCTCAGCAGCAGCATCGCCAGAACGATGCCGGCGCGGTCCAGCGGCGGCAGCCACGCGGCGCGCGATTGCCGGGGCAGGCTGCTGGCGCCCAGGCCCAGCACCAGCGCGGCGATCGGCAGGTTGATCAGGAAGATCCAGTGCCAGCTGAAGGCCAGCATCAGCAGCGTGGCCAACGGGGGGCCGAGCACGAAGGCCATGCCGTAGGTGGCGCCTATGAGCCCCAGTGCGCGGCCGCGCTCCTGGGCCGCCACCGCGTCGCCGATCACCGCGCTGGCGGTGGGTGTGATGCCGCCGGCACCGATGCCCTGCACGGCGCGACCGACCAGCACCATCCAGAAGCTGGGTGACAGTGCGATCAGCAGCGAGCCGGCGGCGAAGCAGGCCACGCTGCCCAGGTACACCGGGCGGCGGCCATGGCGGTCGCCCAGGTTGGCCAGCAGCGCGGTGCTGCACAGCGAGCACAGGATGAACACCACCATCAGCAGCGCGGCGTCGCGGTGGTCGATGGCGAAGGCTTCGCGCAGCGCCGGGATGGCCGGCGCGATCACGGCGGTGTCCAGCGCCGCCATGAACACGCCGATGAACAGCGCCGGCATCAGTCTGCGCGGCGGCGTGGCGTTGGGAGAGCGGTCGGCGGTGGGCATGGGGTGCGGCTTCGGGCGCCATGTCCTGACGCCTGCGCAGACCCCGGATTCTAGGTCGGGCTTCGCGGCGCGCTGCCCGCGTGCCGCCTCAGATCGCGGTGGCGAAGAAGTTGGCGCGATCCGACACGTCGAGATTCCAGCCGTCGCCGGACTGTCGGTTGAGCGCCACCAGGATCTGCGACTTCAGCGCCAGCACCGGCACGATCGGCATGTGTGCATAGGCGTCCAACTGGCGCAGCTTGAGCACGCGGCCGGGCCGGTCGACGGCGACGACCAGGCGTTGCTGGTCCAGCATCAGCGGCAGCACGCGGTGGCTGGTGGCCAGGCGGCGCGGCAGCAGGGCCAGAGCCTGCGGGTCGAGCGGGAAGCGCTCCAGGTCGACCAGCGGGAAGCCCATCTTGTGCGCCAGCGCGGTCTGCAGGTCGGCGCGCGAAACCAGGCCGGAATCGACCAGCGTCTCGCCCAGAGCCGTCTTGCCTTTCGCGCGCTGCAGCACGCGTTCGAGCTGCGCTGGTGTCAGCAGTCCCAGCGCCAGCAGCGCCTGGCCCAGCGGGATCACCGGCGCGCGTTCCTGCTGGGCGATCGCTTCGACCAGTTTGGCCGGGCTGGCGATCCAGTGGCGCGCGGCCAGTTCCTCGACCGACGGGCCGAATTCGCAGCGCGAATAGGCCGTGCGCGGCACGAACACCCGGCACAGCGCGCCGTCCTCGTCGGCCGGGCTGAACAGGAACAGGCCTTCGGCTGCCAGCACATGACCGGCCGTGCGGCCAGTCAGCGCAAGCGCCGTGGCATTGCCCACCTGCTGCAACGTGTAGTCGCGCTCTTGCGCCGCCGGCGGCATGCGTTCCTTGGGCGAATCGGCGGCGCGCGCGGCGGGCAGCAAGGGCGCGGTCAGCGTCAGGCGGCGCACGCCGGCAAAGGGCAGCGAGGCGTCGGTGCCGCCCGAGGTGGCGCGGAACTGCAGGCGGCGCTTGGCCGGGTCAAAGTCGAGCATCACACCCTGCAGTTTCAGCCCGGTCTGGGTCTCGATCTGGCAGGGCTGCGGCGTGCCCAGCGGCGGCGGCGCGACATAGCGGCGCGCGCCCGAGGGTGGCATCGGCCACTGCCACGGGGGCGGCTCGTCGAGCGACAGCGTCGGGAAGGTGAGGTCGGTATCGGACACGGCTTCTCAGGCAGGGTCGGGCGGACGCCCGTGGCCTCTTATCGGCAGGGTAGCACCTGGTCTGGAGCACCGGTCGTGCAGGACGCCACGGCTGGCCGCGCTGTTGCAGTTGGTGACCCGTGTTGCCGCGACTCGCGACGCGCGCTCAGGCGCCGAAGTAGAGGTACAGGCCGGGGATGGACTGGGTACGGTCCTGGCGGATCGGTTCGGCCACGCTGCGCAGCAGGCGCAGGCCGTGGCGCTGCGCCAGACCCTGCAGATAGGGCAGCGAATGGGCATAACGCAGCTGCGCGTTCAGCGCCACCGGGCGGTCGTCCTCGACATGCTCGACCGAGAAGCAGAACACGCCACCGGGACGCAGCACGCGCACCACGCCGGCAAACACCGCGTCCAGTTCGCCGACGTAGATGAACACGTCGGCAGCCACCACCAGGTCGTGGCGCGACGGCGTGTGCTGCAGGTGCTCCACCAGGTCGGCCTTGAGCAGCCGGTCGTACACGCCGCGTGCGGCCGCCTGGTCGAGCATGGCCTGCGACAGGTCCAGGCCTTCCAGGTGGCACACGATCGGCCGCAGCAGCGGCCCGCACAGGCCGGTGCCGCAGCCCAGGTCCAGCGCCGACTCGAAGGGCTCGGCCTGCAGGCCGGCCAGCGGCGTGATCAGCTGGCGATGCGCCTGGTAGCCCAGCACGTCCACCAGGTGCTGGTCGAAGCCGTCGGCATAGTCGTCGAACAGCGCTTGCACGTAGGCCCGCGGCGCGCTGGCCGGGCTGGACTGCGCGCCCAGCGATGCCAGGAAGAAGCGGTTCAGGTCGGCATCGGCGCCGAGCTCGATGGCACGCTCGAAGGCGACCGCGGCCTCGGCCTTGCGGCCCATGTCCTTGAGCAGCGAGCCGCGCTGCGTCCAGGCATTGGCATGGTCCGGCGTCAGGGCCAGCGCCTTGTCCAGGCTGGCCAG
The DNA here is from genome assembly GCA_018261815.1 of Pseudomonadota bacterium. Taxonomy (GTDB): domain Bacteria; phylum Pseudomonadota; class Gammaproteobacteria; order Burkholderiales; family Burkholderiaceae_C; genus Rubrivivax. The sequence continues at coordinate 10,850 of JAGTRL010000079.1, read as the reverse complement.
GGCCTCGGTCAAACGGCCCTGGCGCTGCTGCAACTGCCCCAGGTGGAACCAGGCCTCGGCGTGTTGCGGCTGCAAGGCCAGCAGACGGCCGAAGGCCGAGCGTGCCTCGTCGAAGCGGCGCAGCCGCTCCAGGGCATGGCCGCGGCGCCACCAGGCGGCCCCGTTTTCGGGGTCGACGGACAGCACATGGTCGGCGCATTGCAACGCTTCGGCATCGCGGCCCAGCTCGGCCAAACCCGCCGCACGGTGGCACCAGGCATCCAGGTGCTGCGGCTCGGCCGCGAGCACGGCCTCCAGCTCGGTCAGCGCCTCGGCGGTGCGGCCCAGTCGCAGCCGCGTGGCGGCGAGATTGACGCGCGTCGAGACTCGGCCCGGCAGCCGCTGCAGTGAGGCCAGAAAGGCAGTCTCCGCGGCCTGCAGCCGCTGCGCCTCGAAGTGCGTCACCCCCTCCAGGAAGAGCTCGCGGGCCTGTTCGAAATCGTCTTGCACTGGGGAACCCTGCAGTTGGCGCCGGGCAAACATTGTGACCACGCGCTGCGAACGACCCGACAACCTGGGTGTTGCTGCGCCGCACCACCCCCTAGTTGAGTGATGGTGTCTCCCTGCGGGCCCTGCGAGACTTCGCCCCGTCGCAGCTGCGGGTCACCGCGGTGGATACAGGGCAGGCACGATGACACTGAAAGAACTGAAGGGCAAGTACGCTCGACTGAGCGACGAGGTCGATGTGTTGGCCACCGACGGAGTGGGCAACGAAGCCCGCTTGTTGCGCCTGATGAACGACCTGGACCAGGTGCACCGCGAACTGAGCGAACTGCGCCGGCGCACTTTCCATGCTCCCACACTGCGCGATGCGGTGGCCCTGCCCGTGCTGACATCCGCTGTGACACCGACGCCGCAAGCCGCGCCGGTGATGCTGTCGCCGGCGCTGTCGATGGCGTGTTGACGGCGACCTGCTCCATCCTGCGAGGGCCCTGAGGGGCCCTTTTTTCATGGTCGTGCACAGGGTCATCCCGTTTCCGGCTTGCCATATCACCGCGCGGTGACTACACTTTTGTCACCATAAAGTGACAAGAGGACACCATCATGGACCGTCGTCGTTTCATCCGTGTCGCCGGTGGCGGCGTGATCCTGGCTGCCGGCGCCGCCGCGGCGGGCTGCTCCAGCGCAATGCCCGCCGAGGCGATCGCACCCTGGCAGGGCCCGGGCCCGCAGAGCGACCTGCGCCGCTGGATCCTGGGCTACGCCATCCTGGCGCCGCATTCGCACAACCTGCAATCGTGGCTGGTGGACCTGAGCGTGCCGGACCGCATCCTGCTGCGCTGCGACCTGCAGCGCCTGCTTCCCGAGACCGACCCGTACTCGCGCCAGATCATGATGAGCCAGGGCACCTTCATCGAGTTGCTGGACATCGCCGCCCGCGAGCGCGGCCAGCGCACCGAGATCACGCTCTTCCCGGAAGGCGCTTTCGCAGTGGACAAGTTGGACGGGCGCCCGGTGGCGTCGATCCGCCTGGTGGCTGACGCCAGCGTGCCGAAGGACCCGCTGTTCGCGCAGATCCTCGAGCGCCATACGAACCGCGGCACCTACGAGTTGGCGCGTCCGGTGCAGGCCTCCGCCTGGCAGGCGATGGCCGAGGCCGTGAAGCCGAACCCGCTGCGCTTCGGCTTCGTGGGCCCGGACCAGCCCGATCAGCTGGCACAGCAGCGCGCCGTGGCGGCCGAAGCCTGGCGCATCGAGATGTTGACGCCGCGCACGATCCTGGAGTCCTACAAGGTGCTGCGCATCGGTCCCGACGAGGTGGCGCGCCACCGCGATGGCCTGACCCTGCTCGACCCGACGGTGGTGTGGATGTCGCGCCTGGGCCTGTTCGACCGCAGCCAGGCGCCCGGCCCGGACGACTACGCCACCACCAGCCAGATCAAGGATTTCAACAGCAAGCTGGCATCGACCCCTGGCTTTCTGTGGATGGTGACCGAGGCCAACGACCGCAGCACCCAGGTCAACGCCGGGCGGGCCTATGTGCGCGTGCAACTGGCCGCCACCGCCCAGGGGGTGGTAATGCAGCCGCTGCAGCAGGCGCTGCAGGAATACCCCGAGCAGGCCGTGCCGCATGCGCAGATCCGCCGCCTGCTCGGCGCCGAGGCGCCCGGCCAGACGGTGCAGATGTGGGCCCGCGTCGGCTTCGCGCCGCCCGCCGGGCCGGCACCGCGGCGCGGCGTCGATGCCCATATCGTGCGCACATGAAGGTCAAGGGCGAAGTACTGCGGCCGCGCGACCGTGCAGCCACCGAGGAGCGCATCCTCGCCGCAGTGGGCGAGGTGCTGGCTCGCGACGGCTTCCATGCACTGGGCATCAACGCCATCGCGCGCGAGGCGGCGGTCGACAAGGTACTCATCTACCGCTACTTCGGCGGCCTGACGGAACTGCTGCGCAACTGGGGCGCGAGCGGCCGATTCTGGCCCACGGTGCAGGAAATCCTGGGCGATGATGCGCAGGCCCTGCTGCAGCTGCCGCTGCCCGAGCGCTATGCGCTGTTCTTCGAGCGCTTCATCGACGCGCTGCGCCGCCGACCGTTGACGCTGGAGATCCTGGCGGCCGAAATCGTGGAACGCAATGAACTGACGGCCATCCTGGAGACCGAGCGCGAACAATGGGGCGCCCAGGCCGAAGCGCTGTTCGGCGGTGCGGACTTCGAGCGTTCGCCACAGCTGCGCGGCGTCACGCTGTTGCTCGTGGCCGGCGTGCAGTATCTGCTGGTGCGTTCGCGCAAGATCCGCATCTTCGGCGGCATCGACCTGCGCAGCGACGAAGGCTGGGCCATGCTCAAGGCCGCGGTGGCGGGCATGGCCCGGCAGTGGCTCGGCGGCGCGCGCTGAGCGGCCTGGCTACACTGCGCTCCGCCGGTCGCTGTGCCGGCTCCCCTGACAACCCGCAGGCGGGCGCGGCCCCGCGAGAAGGAGTGGCATGACGGTCTACGAAGCCCTGGCCAGCCGGCGCTCGGTACGCGATTTCCTGCCCACGCCGGTGTCCGGCGACGTCATCCGCCGCGTGCTCGAAGCCGCCGCGCGTGCGCCTTCGGGAGGCAACGTGCAGCCCTGGCACATCGACGTGGTCGGCGGCGCCAGGCTCGACGAACTCAAGGCGCTGATGCAGCGTCGCCTGCAGGAAGTGGCGGCCGGCGATGGTTCCGAGCAGACCGACTACGACATCTATCCGAAGGAACTGGTCGCGCCGTACCGCGACTACCGCTTCCAGCTCGGCGAGGCGATGTATGCCGCGCTCGGCATCCCGCGCGAAGACAAGGCCCGGCGGCTGCAGTGGTTTGCGCGCAACTACCAGTTCTTCGGCGCGCCGCTGGCGCTGTTCTGTTCGATCGACCGCCGCATGGGTCCGCCGCAGTGGTCCGACCTGGGCATGTACCTGCAGTCGGTGATGCTGCTGCTGCGCGAGGAAGGGCTGGACAGCTGCCCACAGGAATGCTGGTCGGTGTACCCGAAGACCGTCGGCAACTTCATCGGCATTCCCGCCGAGCGCATGCTGTTCTGCGGCATGTCCATCGGCCATGCCAACCCGTCGCATCCGGTGAACCAGTTCCATTCGGAACGCGCGCCGCTGGCGCAGTTCGCGCGCTTCCACGGCATCTGAGGCCGCGGCCGAGGCCCCGCTTCAGAGCAGGTTGACGCCAGCCACGTCACCGTCGTCTTGGGCCGGCGCGAGCAGGCCCGGCAGCCAGGCCGGTTCGGCCTCGTCGCCGCCCAGCGGATCCTGCGGCAGGACGCGCTGGCGCAGCACCCACTGGGCCAGGCGCATGCGCCGAGCCGAGCGCATGCCGCCGGCCTCCCAGGCCATGGCGGTGGCCGTCGTCAGGTGGTAAAGCGCCGAGCCGACCTGTCGCGCGATCACCTCGCCGCCGGCGCCGGCTTCGGCCGCGCGTGCAGCCCGCGCCGTGGCGCGCGAAAGCGTGTCTTCGAACACCCCGCGGGCAGCCGCATGCAGTGGCGTGTCGGCCAGCAGGCCGCGCAGGTGAGTATCCAGCGCGGTCAGCGAAGCTTCGCGACGGATGGCGCGCAGCACGTCCAGCGCGACGATGTTGCTGGTGCCTTCCCAGATCGAGCCCAGGTGCGCGTCGCGCAACAGGCGCGGGTCAGCCCAGTCCTCGATGTAGCCGCAGCCGCCGCGCACCTCCATCGCGTCGCCGGTGAGCTTGCGCGCATCGCGGCAGGCGCGGAACTTGATCAGCGGCGTCAGGATGCGCAGCAGCGCATAGGCCCCGGTTTCGCCGGCATCGGCGCGGCGCAGTGCCTCGGCCGTCTGGAACACCATCGTGCGTGCCTGTTCGGCGGGCAGCAGCAGCTTGAGCAGTTGGCGGCGCATCAGCGGCATGTCCACCAGTCGCTTGCCGAAGGCGCGGCGCTCGCGCGCGACGAACAGCGCCTCGCTGCAGGCGCGGCGCATCAGCCCGGCGGCGCGCACGCCGTTGCTCAGCCGCGAGTTGTTCACCATGTCGGCCATCTGCTGGAAACCGCGGCCGGCCTCGCCGACCAGAAAGGCGCGCGCGCCGTTCAGGCTGATCTCGCCACTGGCCATCGAGCGCGTGCCCAACTTGTCCTTCAGCCGCACGATGCGGTAGGTGTTGGCCGAGCCGTCCGGCAGGTGGCGCGGCAGCAGGAACAGCGACACGCCCTGCATGCCGGCCGGCGCGCCGTCGATGCGCGCCAGCACCATCGCCAGGTCGGCATCGGGGTTGGAGCAGAACCATTTGTCGCCGAAGAGCCGATAGGCGTCGCCGTCGGGCACCGCGCGCGTCGCGGTGGCGGCCACGTCGGAGCCGGCGCCCTGTTCGGTCATGAACATCGCGCCCTGGGTCAGCGCGTCGAAATCCTGCGTGGTCAGGTTGGGCAGGTAGCGCTCGACCAGTTCCGGCGAGCCGAACTTGCGCAGCGTGCGCGTCAGCGAATCGGTCATCGACAGCGGACAGCACAGGCCGAACTCGGCCTGCACGAACAGGTAGGTCAGCGCGTACTTGGCGGCCGGCGGCAGCGGCGCCTCCCAGCCCAGCACGCCGGCGCGGTGCGACATGGCCGCCAGCCCGTACGGGCCGAACGCCACGCGCTCCATCTCCACATAGGCCGGGTGCTTGACGATGCGCTGCGCGTCGACGCCGCTGCGTGTGCGGTGCAGCAGTTCGGGCGGGTTCTTGTCGGCGGTGTGGGCCAACGTGTCGAGCACGCCGCCGGCCAGGCCGCCCAGCTGCCGCAGGTGCGGCAGCAGGTGCTGGTATACGGGCTGTGGCAGGTACAGCGCCAGCACCTTGCCCAGGTCCGGGTCGGTGTCGAAGAGGTTGACCCCATGCTGGTCGGGGACCGGGTGGGCTTCGGCAGTAGCCATGCGCATCTCCTGCGGACTGGGCGGCGAACAAGCCGCAGTATCCGCTTGCCCCGATCGGACCATGCGGCCCTGCGCTGCGCCAGTTCGGCCTGGGTTGGCGAGCGTCTGGACCAAGGTGCTACAACCCGGGTTCATCACGGAGGCGGGCGCCATGAATCGTTGGCAGATCGGGCAGGTGCGGGTGACGCAGGTGGTGGAGATCGGACCGGTGCCGACCTCGCCGAAGTTCTTCTTCAAGGATCCGCCGGCCGACCTGGTGTCGCGCCACCCGTGGCTGAAGCCGCACTTCGCCGATGCGCAGGACCGGCTGCTGCTCTCGATCCACTGCTTCGTCATCGAATCGGCCGGGCGGCGCATCGTCGTCGACACCTGCGTCGGCAACGACAAGCCGCGCCGCCACCCCGACTGGAACCGGCTGAACGGCAGCTTCCTGCAGGACCTGCAGGCGGCCGGCTTCGCGCCCGAGTCCATCGACACGGTGCTGTGCACCCACCTGCACGTGGACCATGTGGGCTGGAACACGCGCTGGGTCGACGGCCGCTGGGTGCCGACCTTCGCCAACGCGCGCTACCTGTTCGCTCGCAAGGAATGGGAGCACTGGTCGCATCAGCCGGTCGGCGCCGGTGCCGACGACGTCCTGGGCGATTCGGTGCGCCCGATCCTGGACGCCGGACTGGCCGACCTGGTCGACACCGACCTGCGGCTGACCGCCGAAGTGCGCCTCGAGCCGACGCCGGGGCACACGCCGGGCCACGTCAGCGTGCGCATCGAATCCGAGGGCCGGCGCGCGGTCATCACCGGCGACCTGATGCACCACCCGGTGCAGTGCAGCGAGCCCGACCAGATCGTGAACTTCGACACCGACCGCGACCTGGCGCGTGCCACCCGGCGCAACTTCCTCGCCTGCTGCGCGGGCGACGGTTCGCTGGTGCTGGGCACGCACTTCGCGCACCCGACCGCCGGGCAGGTGGTGCCGGCCGGCGAGGTCTGGCGCTTCGAGGTGGCGTGATGCTCATCGACATGCCGCCCCTTCGGTTTGCGCAGAGCAACGGCATCCGCATGGGCTACTACGAGGCTGGGCCGAAGAGTGACATGCCACCGCTCGTGCTGTGCCACGGTTGGCCGGAGATTGCGTTCTCGTGGCGGCACCAGATCAAGGCGCTGGCGGCGGCCGGCATCCGCGTCATCGCACCCGACCAGCGCGGCTACGGCGCCACCGACCGTCCGTCCGCGGTCGAGGCCTACGACCTGGAGCAGCTGACGGCCGACCTGGTGGGGCTGCTCGACCACCTGCAGATCGACCAGGCCATCTTCGTCGGCCATGACTGGGGCGGCTTCGTGGTCTGGCAAATGCCACTGCGCCACCGTGCGCGTGTGGCCGGCGTGGTCAGCCTCAACACGCCGCACACGCCGCGCGCGCCAGTCGACCCGATCCAGATCCTGCGCAAGCGCTTCGGCGAGCAGATGTACATCGTGCAGTTCCAGAATCCGGCGCGCGAAGTGGACGCGATCTTCGACAACCACGTGGCGCAGACCTTCGACTGCTTCATGCGAAAGCCCTTGGCCCGGCCTGAATCGTCGGCGCCGAACCTGGCCTTCCCGCAGATCGTTGCGGCCTACGATGCCGCCACCGACCGGCGCAGCCCGATCCTGTCGGCCGAGGAGAAGCAGGTCTTCGTCGACACCTTCAGCCGCAGCGGCTTCAGCGGCGGCATCAACTGGTACCGCAACATGACGCGCAACTGGCAGCGTTGTGCCGAGCTGGACCCTGTGGTGCGCGTGCCGGCGCTGATGATCATGGCCGAGAACGACGCGGTGCTGCCGCCGTCCGCCGCCGACGGCATGGAAAGGCTGGTGCCCGATCTGGAGAAGGTCCTGGTCAGAGACAGCGGTCACTGGACGCAGCAGGAAAAGCCGCAGGAGGTGAGCGACAAACTCATCGAATGGCGGCGCCGCCGCTTCGGCTAGCGGCTCTCCCAAGCCCAAGAATCAACCAAGGCCCGACACCATGGACATCGACACCCTGTTTGCCCTGGGCGCTCGCGTCGGCGACAAGATCGTGGCACGCGGCGAGACGCTCGCGGTGGCCGAGTCCTCGGCCGGCGGTCTGGTCTCGGCCGCGCTGCTGTCGCGCGCCGGGGCTTCGGCCTATTACTTCGGCGGCGTGGTGCTCTACACGCGCCGATCGCGCCGGCTGCTCACCGCGCTGACTTCGGACGACATCGCCGGCATGCGCTCGTCGAGCCCGCCCTGGGCGCAGCTGCTGGCCCGCCACCAGCGCACGCGCTTCAAGGCCAGCTGGGGCCTGGCCGAGACCGGGGCCGCCGGTCCCAGCGGCAACACCTATGGCGACCCGGCCGGCCACACCTGCCTGGCCGTCGATGGCCCTTTGCAGTGCGAACGCCTGCTGCGCACTGGCAGCGCCGACCGACTGGCCAACATGCTGGCCTTCGCGATGGCTGCGCTGCAGCTGCTGGAAGAAGCGGTCGAGGCCGCGCCGGCGACCGTGCCCGCCACGGGCTGAGCCGGGCCCGGGTGTGGCAGGTCCGCAACCCGCCTGTCCGTCCCGGTCGGATCTCAAGGGTTTGCCGCGTCTGCGCGGTGCGCCCGTCGCTGCGGTCCATGGCGAACTGCTTCCAGGGCAACAGCACGATCGAGCCGATGCGGGTGTTCACGAAGGCCACGGCGACGATGAACCGGCCGTACAAGCCGGGCAGCCGCACAGTTCGGTTGCTCAGACACAGGGGCGCTTCGAATGGAGAGCCTTCGGCGCCTGCGGCGTGCCGACAAACGATATGTAGTTAAGTACATAACCAGCTGTCGTAGACTGCAACGTGATCGCGGCGTCGGCGCGCCCGGTCCGCCAGGAGTCGTTCATGCGTCAGGCTTTCCGGTCCCTTGTCGGCGCGGCTGCGCTGCTGTGCAGCTGTGCACAGGCCGCCGAGGTCCAAGTGGCCGTGGCCGCGAACTTTGCGGTGCCTCTGGCTAAGGTCTCCGCCGCCTTCAGCGCCGCCACCGGGCACACGCTGAAGATCGCCGCCGGGGCCACCGGCAAGTTCTATTCGCAGATCGTCGCCGGCGCACCCTTCGAGGTGCTGATCGCCGCCGATGCCGAGACGCCGAAGAAGCTCGTCAGCGAAGGCCATGCGGTGGCCGGCAGCGACTTCACCTACGCCATCGGCAAGCTGGTGCTGTGGAGTGCCAAGCCCGATTTCGTCGACAGCCAGGGCGCGGTGCTGGGCTCGGGCAGGTTCGCGCATCTGGCGATCGCCAACCCGAAGGCCGCGCCCTATGGCGCGGCGGCGCTGCAGGTGATCCAGGCACGCGGGCTGACCGAGGCGCTGGCGCCGAAGCTGGTCACCGGCCAGAGCATCGCGCAGGCCTTCCAGTTCGTTGGCACCGGCAATGCGGAGCTGGGCTTCGTCGCGCTGTCGCAGGTGATCGCCGCAGGGCCTGCCCAAGGCGATCAACGCGCCCTCGGGGGGCCGGAGTCGAAGGCTCCGGGCGGACCCGCATTCTTGCCCGGCAAGGCGGGGCCTGGCTCGTACTGGCTGGTGCCGCAGGCGCTGTACGGCGAGATCCGCCAGGACGCTGTGCTTCTGCAACGGGGTGCTGGCAACCCGGCGGCCAAGGCGCTGCTCGCTTACCTGAAGTCGCCGGCGGCGCAGCTGGTGATCAAGTCCTTCGGCTACGGCATCGACCCGTGACAGCCGACGACTGGAGCGCCGTGCGCCTGACCGCGCAGCTCGCGGCGCTGACCACGCTGCTGCTGCTGGTCGCGGGCACGCCGGTGGCCTGGTGGCTGGCGCGCACGAGGTCGCGGCTCAAGCCGCTGGTGGCGGCCGCGGTGGCCATGCCGATCGTGCTGCCGCCGACGGTGCTGGGTTTCTACCTGCTGCTGCTGATGGGACCGCAAGGCCCGATCGGCCAGCTGACGCAGGCGCTGGGCCTGGGGCGGCTGCCCTTCAGCTTTGCCGGCCTGGTGGTGGCCTCGGTGCTGTACTCGATGCCCTTCGTCGTGCAGCCGCTGCAGCAGGCCTTCGAGGCCATCCCCGAGCGCACGCTGGAGGCCGCAGCCACGCTGCGCGCCGGGCCCTGGGACCGCTTCTTCAGCGTGGTGCTGCCGCTGGCACGGCCGGGTTTCCTGACCGCCAGCGTGCTGGGCTTCGCGCACACCGTGGGCGAGTTCGGCGTGGTGCTGATGATCGGCGGCAACATCCCCGGCGTAACGCGCGTGCTGTCGGTGGCGATCTACGGCCACGTGGAGGCGCTGGAGTTCGAGTCCGCGCACCGCCTGGCTGCCGGCATGGTGGTGTTTGCGATGGCGGTGCTGGTGGCGCTGTACATGCTGGGTCGACCCACCGGACGCGCGGCGCAGGGGCTGCGGTGATCGAGGCCACGCTGCGCCTGACGCGCCCGGACTTCCTGCTCGACGTCGACCTGGCGCTGCCGGGGCAGGGCGTCAGCGCGCTGTTCGGCCCGTCGGGCTGCGGCAAGACCACGGTGCTGCGCGCGCTGGCCGGGCTGGAGCACGCAGCCGGCCGCGTGGCGCTGGACGGTGAGGTATGGCAGGACGATGCGCGTGGCCTGTTCGTGCCCACGCACCGCCGCGCCATCGGCTACGTCATCCAGGAGGCGGCGCTGTTCCCGCACCTGGACGTGCGCGGCAACCTCGACTACGCGCGCCGCCGTGCCGGCGATGCGCGTGTCGCACTGGGGCCGGTGGTCGAGCTGCTGGGCATCGGCGCGCTGATGGCGCGGCGGCCCGAGACGCTGTCCGGTGGCGAGCGCCAGCGCGTGGCCATCGCGCGTGCGCTGGCCGCGGCGCCGCGGCTGCTGCTGATGGACGAGCCGCTGGCCGCGCTGGATGCGGCGCGCAAGGCCGAGGTGCTGCCCTACCTGGAGCGCTTGCACCGCGAGCTGTCGCTGCCCATCGTCTATGTCAGCCATGCCATCGACGAGGTGGTGCGCCTGGCGCACCAGCTGGTGCTGCTGGAGCAAGGCCGCATCGTCGCTGCAGGAGCGCTGGGCGAGGTGATGGCGCGGCTGGACCTGCCCACCGCGCGCGGCGAGGCCGCCGGCGTGGTGCTCGACGCGGTGCTGGCCGAGCGCGATGCGCAGTGGCAACTGGTGCGGCTGCAGGTCGGCACCGACTTCTCGGTATGGGCCCGTGATCCGGGCCATGAGCTCGGTCGTGCCGTGCGGCTGCGCCTGCTGGCCCGTGACGTGAGCCTGACGCGCGCGCCGCAGACCGGCACCAGCATCGGCAACCAGCTGCGCGGCACCGTGGAATCCATCGCCGACGACGAGCACCCGGCGCTGACGCTGGTGCGCGTGCGCGTCGGCGCCAGCCCGGTCGTCGCGCGGCTGACGCGGCGCTCGGCGCAGGCGCTCGGACTCGAAGCCGGCATGGCGGTGTGGGCCCAGGTCAAGACCGTGGCGTTGATGGAATGAAGCCTGGT
>JAGTRL010000424.1 GCA_018261815.1 Pseudomonadota bacterium | reverse complement strand
GTCCTTTGCCTTGCCTGCGCTGACTCTTGCCGCCCTGGCCGCCACCGGTGCGGCGTCGGCGCAGACGGTGCTCACCCTGTCCAGCTGGGTGCCGCCGACGCATTCGCTGACGGTCACTCAGCAGGAGTGGTGCGCGATGCTCGAGCAGAAGACCGCGAACAAGGTCAAGTGCAATTCCCTGCCGCGCGCAGTGTCGGCCGCGCCGGGCACCTTCGACGCGGTGCGCAACGGCTTGGTCGACCTGTCGTTCACCGTCCAGGGTTACACCCCGGGCCGCTTCGTGACCACGCAGATTGCCGAGTTCCCCTTCCTCGGCGATTCGGCCGAGGCGACCTCGGTGGCCTTCCAGCGCGTCTATGCCAAGACGCCGGCCATGCAGGACGAGCACAAGGGCGTGAAGGTGCTGAGCGTGTTCACGCACGGCCCGGGCATGGTGTTCAACACCAAGAAGCCGATCACCAACCTGGCCGACCTGCAGGGCCTGAAGTTCCGCATCGGCGGCGGCATGGTCAACGAGATCTCCAAGTCGCTGGGCATGAACGTCACGCTCAAGCCCGCGCCCGAGAGCTACGAGTTGCTGTCCACTGGCGTGATGGACGGCACGCTGTTCCCGGCCGAGTCGGTGCAGAGCTTCAAGCTCGACAAGGTCGTCAAGTACACGACGACATTTCCCGGTGGTCTGTACAACACCGCGTTCGTGTTCATGATGAACCAGGCCAAGTACGACAGCCTGCCGCCGGACGTGAAGAAGGCGGTGGACGAGATGTCGGGCGAGTTCGCCGCGCGCATGATGGGCAAGAGCTGGGACAAGGCCGACCGCGTCTCCCTGGCCTTCATGCAGGCCGCCGGCGTGCAGACCAACAAGGCCGACCCGGCTTTCGTCAAGGCGGTCACGGAGAAGACCGATCCGCTGGTCGACGGCTGGGCCAAGGCGGCCGAGGCCAAGGGCATGAAGGATCCGAAGAAGGCGTTGGCAGACTTCCGCGCCGAGATCAAGAAGCTCTGAGCGTGGCCTGCGCCGAGCTGGTGCCTGCAAGGCGCCGTTCGCCTGCGGCGGGGGGCGCCTGGTGAGGCCGATGCTCGAAAGGCTGTGCAGCGCGCTGTCCGCGCTGGCGCTGTTCGGCATCATGGGCCTGACCCTGGTCGACGTGGTCGCGCGCAAGCTGCTCGCGGGCTCCGTGCCGGGCTCGCTGGAGGTGACCGAGCTGCTGCTCGTCGTGGTGATCTTCGCCGGTTTGCCGCTTGTGTCCTTGCACGGCGAGCACGTGGTCTTCGATTCGCTCGATCCGCTGCTGCCGCGTGCCGTGCGGCGGGTTCAGGGCTTGGTCATCGACCTGCTTTGCGCCTGCGGCCTGATGGTCATCGGCTGGGTGATGTGGACCAAGGCCGGACAGATGCTCGAATACGGCGACAAGACACAGCAACTTGGCCTGACGCTGGGCTGGTTCGTCTACCTGATGAGCGTGCTGATCTTCATCACGGCGGCGGTGCACCTGTTGCTGCTGGCCGCGCCCGTGGCCCACCACCACATTGGCGTGGACGAAGGCAAGGCGGGATGAGCGAAGCGCTGATCGGCTTCGGTGCCATCTTCCTGCTGGCGTTGCTGCGCGTGCCGCTGGCCTTCGCAATGGGCTTCGTCGGCTATGTCGGCCTGGGGCTGCTGCGTGGCTGGCCGGCCACCGCGGCCAGTGCCGCGCAGGTGGTCTACGACAGCGGCTTCGCCTACACCCTGAGCGTGGTGCCGCTGTTCATCCTGATGGGCAACTTCGTCGCCCGGGCCGGCCTGGCGAATGAACTGTTCCGCGCCGCCTTCGCCTTTATCGGCCACGTGCGCGGCGGGCTCGCGCACGCAACGATCATCGCCTGCGCCGGCTTCGGCGCCATCTGCGGCTCGTCGATCGCCACCGCGGCGACGATGGCCAAGGTGGCCTATCCCGCGATGCAGCGACACGGCTATTCGCCCTATCTGTCCACCGGCGTGATCGCTGCCGGCGGCACGCTGGGCATCATGATCCCGCCATCGACGATCATGGTGATCTACGGCATCGTCACCGAGACCAACATCGGCAAGCTGTTCGCCGCCGGCGTGTTGCCTGGGCTGATGTGTGCGCTGCTGATGATGGCGGCGGTGAGCTGGATCACCTGGCGCGACCCGCTGGCCGGCCCGGCCGCCGAGCGTTCGACCTGGCCCCAACGTTGGCGTGCGCTGCGCGACATCTGGGGCGTGGCCCTGCTGGTGGTGCTGGTGCTGGGCGGCATCTATGGCGGCTGGTTCACCGCGACCGAAGGTGCGGGCATCGGCGCGTCGGGTGCCTTCTTCTTCGCGCTGGCGCGCGGCACGCTGACGCTGACGGTGCTTTACGAGGTGCTGGTCGAGAGCGTGCGCACCACGGCGATGCTGTTCGCCATCCTGATTGCGGCGACGCTGTTCTCGTCCTTCGTGAACTTCACCACCATGCCGAACGACCTGAAGGCGTGGATCCTTCACCTGGGCCTGTCGCCGCTGATGGTGGTGGGCGCGATGATGCTGATCTACGTGCTGCTGGGCACCATCATGGAAGAGCTGTCGATGGTGCTGCTGACCATCCCGGTGTTCTTCCCGATCGTCGTCGGCCTGGGATTCGACCCGGTATGGTTCGGCGTGCTGATCGTGCTGGTGGTACAGATCGGCCTGATCAGCCCGCCGGTGGGCATGAACCTGTTCGTGCTGAACGCGCTGCTGAAGGACGTGTCGCTGCCACAGATCTTCCGCGGCGTGTGGCTGCTGGTCGGCGCGCTGGTGCTGGCGCTGGTGCTGTGCCTGGAGTTCCCGGCGCTGGCGCTGTGGCTGCCCAGCTTCATGAGG
>JAGTRL010000078.1 GCA_018261815.1 Pseudomonadota bacterium | reverse complement strand
TGGCCGAGAAGTGGCTGGCCCCGCGCTGAGGCAGGCGCGATGAAGGCCTCCACGTACTTCGCGCAGAGTTACGCCGAGGCCCGACGCAAGTTCATCGAAGCGGCCACGGCCGCCGGCCAGGAGCCGGTGGCCCATCCGCACCCGCTGCTGGGCCGCGACGGCGAACTGCTGGCCATGGACGTGGCCCGCTTCGGCGCGGCCGACGCGCCCGCGGTGTTGATCCTCAGCAGCGCCTGTCATGGCGTCGAAGGCTATTGCGGATCGGGCGTGCAGAACGCGCTGCTCACCGATGCGGGCTTCCAGGCAGCGGCCGCGCGCGCCGGCGTGGCGCTGCTCTACATCCATGCGCTGAACCCCTATGGCTTCTCGTGGCTGCGCCGCACCACCCACGAAAACGTCGACCTGAACCGCAACTTCCAGGATTTCTCCAAGCCGCTGCCGCGCAACCCGGCCTACGACCGGCTGGCCCACCTGATCGTGCCGGCCGAATGGCCGCCGACGCCGGAGGTCAAGGCCGGGCTGGCGGAGTTCATCGCCGAACACGGCGTCAAGGCCTTGCAGGCGGCCGCGTCCAGCGGGCAGTACGAACACCCGCAGGGCTTGTTCTATGGAGGGCGCAACCCGACCTGGAGCCAGCAGACTCTGCGCCATGTGCTGCAGGACCACGCACGGCGCTGCCAGCGCCTGGGCTGGATCGACCTGCATACCGGCCTCGGGCCCAGCGGGCACGGCGAACGCATCTGGGCCGGCCCGGACGATGCGCCGGCCATCGCCCGCGCGCGCCGCTGGTGGGGCGAGCAGGTCACGTCGATCTACGATGGCTCGTCCGAGTCGGCGCTGCTGACGGGCCTGATGTGGTTTGCCGCCGGGCAGGAATGCGCGCAGGCCGAGTACACCGGGATTGCGATGGAATACGGCACCGTGCCCTTCGAGCAGGTGATGGACGCACTGCGCGCCGACCAGTGGCTGGAGAACCACCCGGAGGCGCCGCACGCCCAACGCGCACAGATCAAGCGCCAGATCCGCGACGCCTTCTACACCGACACCGACGCCTGGAAGGCGCGCATCGTCGAGCAGGGCGTGGAAGCCGCTCACCAGGCCGTGGCCGGGCTCGGCGCCTGAGCTTGGCCGCGCCTGGGGCGCGGCGGTGTCAGTGCGCGATGATCTTCGACAGGAAGTCGCGCGTGCGCTCGTTCTTCGGGTGCGCGAAGAACTCCTCTGGCGGATTCTGCTCGACGATCTGACCCTGGTCCATGAAGATCACGCGGTCGGCCACGCTGCGTGCAAAGCCCATCTCGTGCGTCACGCACAGCATGGTGATGCCCTGGCCGGCCAGTTCGATCATCACGTCGAGCACCTCGTTGATCATCTCCGGGTCGAGCGCCGAGGTCGGCTCGTCGAAGAGCATGATCTTCGGCGTCAGGCACAGCGCGCGCGCAATGGCCACGCGCTGCTGCTGACCGCCCGACAGCTGCAGCGGGTACTTGCGCGCCTGCTCGGCGATGCGCACGCGCTGGAGCTGCGTCATCGCACGCTCCTCGGCCTCCTTCTTCGGCAGGTGGCCCACCCACATCGGCGCCAGCGTCAGGTTCTCCAGCACCGTCAGGTGTGGGAACAGGTTGAACTGCTGGAACACCATGCCGACCTGCTTGCGCACCTGCTCCACCGCCTTGACATCGTCGGTCAGCGCGATGCCATCCACCGTGACCAGGCCCTGCTGGTATTCCTCGAGCGCATTGACGCAGCGGATCAGCGTGGACTTGCCCGAGCCCGAAGGGCCGCAGATGACGATGCGCTCGCCCTTGGCGACGTCCAGGTCGATGTCGCGCAGCACGTGGAAATCATTGCCGTACCACTTGTTGACCTTGTCGAAGCGGACGATGGATTCGGTCATGGCGGTTTCCGGATGGTCGCGCAGTCAGCGCGTGCGGCTGACGGAGACCTGCTTCTCCACCCACAGGCTGTAGCGCGACATGGCAAAGCAGAAGGCGAAGTAGATCGCAGTGATGAACAGGTAGGCCTCGATCTTGAAGGGCCGCCATTCGACGTCGGAGTTCAGCGCCAGGCCGAGCGCGCCGGTCAGCTCATAGAGCGAGACGATGGTCACCAGCGAGGTGTCCTTGAAGATGCTGATGAAGTTGTTCATCATGCTCGGCACCACCATCGCCAGCGCCTGCGGCAGCACGATCTTGCGTTGCGTCTGCCAGTAGCTCAGGCCCAGCGTGTCGGCCGCCTCGAGCTGGCCCTTGGGGATGGCCTGCAGCCCGCCGCGCACGATCTCGGCCATGTAGGCCGCCGCGAACAGCGTGATGCCGACCAGCACGCGCACCAGCACGTCGATGCTCATGCCCTGCGGCATGAACAGCGGGAACATGAAGCTGGCCATGAACAGCACGCTGATCAGCGGCACGCCACGGATCAGCTCGATGTAGATCACGCAGGCGGTGCGGATCGCCGGCAACTGGCTGCGCCGACCCAGCGCCACCAGCACCGCGATCGGGAAAGCCAGGAAGATCGACAGCGTGGCCAGCATCACCGTCAGCGGCAGGCCGCCCCACAGGTCGGTGCGCACCGGCTCCAGGCCGAACACGCCGCCGCCCATCAAGCTGAAGAAGACTGCCAGCACGGCCACCCACATCAGCGCCAGCCAGGGCTTCCAGAACCAGCGCACGCAGCTGATCACCAGCGCCGCCACCATCAGCACGGTGGCGATTTCAGGACGCCATTGCTGCTCGAAGGGATAGCGGCCGAAGATGATGACGCGCCACTTCTCGGTGATCACGCCCCAGCAGGCGCCGGTGCCGCGCGCCGCCTGGCAGGCGTCGGCATTGGCGCCGAACACCGCCTGGAACAGCCCCCACTGCGCCAGCAGCGGCAGCAGGTACAGCACCAGGCCGATCAGCACGACGGTGGTCAGCGAGCTCTTCCAGTCGCCGAACAGGTTGCGCCTGAGCCAGGGCACCAAGCCCTCGGCGTTGACCGGCGGCGGCCGCGGTGCGATGGGGACGAAGGAGTCGGTGGCCATCACCGTTCTTTGATGGCGACGCGCTTGTTGTACCAGTTCATCAAGGCCGAGGTGCTGAGCGAGGTGCTCAGGTACACCACCATGATGATGGCGATGCACTCCACCGCGCGCCCGGTCTGGTTGAGCGTGGTGTTGGCGATCGAGACCACGTCGGGGTAGCCGATGGCCACCGCCAGCGACGAGTTCTTCGTCAGGTTCAGGTACTGGTTGGTCAGCGGCGGGATGATGACGCGCAGCGCCTGCGGCAGGATCACCATCCGCATGGTCTGCCGCGGCGACAGGCCCAGCGCGCTGGCGGCTTCGGTCTGGCCATGCGACACCGACTGGATGCCGCCGCGCACCACTTCGGCGATGAAGGCGCCGGTGTACATCACCAGGCCGATCAGCACCGCCATGAACTCCGGTGTGGCGCTGATGCCGCCCTCGACCATGAAGGCCAGCTGCTCCGGGCGCGACCATTCGCGCGGCGCGCCGCCGGCGGCCCAGCCGGCCAGCGCCAGGCCGACGATCGCAAGCAACGGCACCGCCCAGCGATTGCGATCCTGGCCGGTGCGTTCGAATTCGCGCTGCGCCCAGCGCCTGTAGGCCACACCGGCCACCAGCCCGAGCAGCGAGCCCAACGCCATCCAGGCGTAACCCGGTGCCCACACCGGCGAGGGCATCGAGAAGCCGCCCTTGCTCAGGTAGAACAAGTCGCCGAGGTTCCACGCCGCCTGCGGCGCGGGCAGCACCTCGACGAAAAACAGGTACCACATCAGCAGCTGCAGCAGGATCGGCACGTTGCGGAACAGCTCGACATAGCCGTAGCACAGGCCGCGCACCAGCGCGTTGTGCGAGAAGCGGCCAATCCCCATCAGCACGCCGAGGATCGTCGTCAGGACGATGCCGATGACGGCCACGCGCAGCGTGTTCAGCACGCCGACCCACAGCGCCCGGCCGTAGCTCTGGCTCGGGTCGAAGGCGATCATCGTCTCGCCGATGTCGAAGCCGGCGGCCTGACCCAGGAAATCGAAGCCGCTCTGGATGCCGCGCACACGCATGTTCTCCTGCGTGTTGTGCGCCAGGAACCACACCGCGCCGCCAATCAGCAGCAGCGCCACGGCCTGGTACACCCAGCCGCGCACCACACGGCTGCGCCAGGACCATTCGATGGGCTTCTTCGTGGGTGCTCGCTCGCTCAAGCGGAACTCCGAACCAGGACCACTGGGAGTCGGCCGCCGCACGGCAACGGACCGGCGGCCGAAGCGGCGGCCGCGGGCACGGCAAGACGGCCCGCGGCGCCTAAGGTCATCAGCGCACTGGCGGGGCGTACATCAGCCCGTCCTTGGTCCACAGGTTGTTGGACCCGCGCGGCAGACCGATCGGCGTCTTCTCGCCGACATGGCGCTCGAAGACCTCGCCGTAGTTGCCGGTGGTCTTGATGATGCGGTAGCCCCAGTCCTTGTCCAGGCCGAGCAGCTTGCCGGTGTCTTCGGTGCCCGAGCCCAGCAGCCGCATCACGCCCGGGTTCTTGCTGTCCTTCTTCATCTGGTCGACGTTGGCCTGCGTGATGCCGTACTCCTCGGCCTCGAGCATCACGTTCAGCACCCACTTGCTGATGGCGAAGAAGTCGTCGTCGCCGCGGCGGATCGACGGGCCCAGCGGCTCCTTGGAGATCAGCTCGGGCAGGATCACGTGGTCTTCGGGCTTCTGCGCCTCCTTGCTGCGGATCGAGGCCAGGCCCGAGGCGTCGGTGGTGAACACCTGGCAGCGGCCGGAGAAGTAGGCGGCGGTCGAGGCCTCCTGCTTCTCGAACACCACCGGCTTGAACTGCAGGTTGTTGGCGCGCGAGTAGTCGGTCAGGTTCAGCTCGGTGGTGGTGCCGGACTGCACGCACACGGTGGCGCCCTTCAGCGCCTTGGCGCTCTTCACGTTCAGGCTCTTGGGCACCATGAAGCCCTGGCCGTCGTAGAAGGTGATGCCGACGAAGTGCATGCCCAGCGAGGCATCGCGCGTCAGCGTCCAGGTGGTGTTGCGCGACAGCACGTCGACCTCGCCCGACTGCAGCGCGGTGAAGCGCTGCTGCGCCGTCAGGGGCGAATAGCGCACCTTGTTGCCGTCACCCAGGATGGCGGCGGCCAGCGCACGACAGTAGTCGACGTCCAGCCCGCTCCACTTGCCCTGGCTGTCGGCGGCGGAAAAACCGGCCAGGCCGGTATTGACACCGCACACCAGCGTGCCGCGCGCCTTGATGGCATCGAGGTCCTTGCCGGCAAAGGCAGCGGGCGCAGTGCTCAGGCCGGCGGCAAGCACGGCGGCAGCAAGTATGGTTTGTCGCATTCGGGTTCTCCTGGAAGCGGTGAGTGGGTCAGGCCTGTCGGCAAGGATGGCGGGAACTTCAAGCAAGAAAGGGGCCTTGTCTAGGTCTGGCAGACACGCGCCAGCCCGCGTCTTCTTGGTGGCCCGGAATGTGCACTGACTCTGTGCGCCCGTGCAAGCCGCAGAAACACCAATGCCTGAACCCGCCGGGACCGAGCCGCACCTTGCTTCAGGCCCATCCCTGGCCGCGAAGTTGAGCCTCGCAGTCGGCGGCATCGACGAATTGCAGGGCATTCCAGCCGGCTTGGAGGGCCGCCTCGACATTGGCCGGCATGTCGTCGATGAAGACCAGCTGCGCCGGCGGCACGCCGAAGCGTCGCGCTGCGAGCGCGAAGATCTCGGCTTCGGGCTTGATGAGGTGCACGCGGGCCGAGAACACGCCGTCGGCGAACCAGCCGACAAAGGCGTGCTCGCGCTCCAGATGCTCGGCATAGGGCTGCGGCATGTTCGACAGGAAGAACAGTCGACGGCCGTCGTCGCGCAAGCGCCGCAGCAGCGCCACCGTGGCCGGCAGCGGTTGCAGTTCGGCCGGCACCGCGTCGACCACGGTCTGCACGTCCCTGGGCGGCAGACCGGTGCGCGCGGCGATGCGGCGCACCAGCTCGGGCACTTCGACCCGGCCGCGATCGAACTCGCTCCAGTCACCGCCATAGGCTTCGAAGATGACGTCGAACAGCCACTGCGCCGATGCGGCGTCATGGGCGCGTTGCGGCAGTTCGCGGCGCAGCAGGTCCAGTGGCTGCCAGTGGAACAGCACGCCAGCAAAGTCGAATACCAGAGTCTTGTCGGCAGCGGAACATCGCTGCGCCACCCGGACCGGCAGTGCCCGAGGCCCTGGCGTGGTCGGTGGCGAGCGCCCGCTCAGCGCCTTGCCGCGCGCGCGCATGACACGCGGCCGGCTCAGCATCGAGTGTGACTGCATGCTGCGATGGTCACTGGCGCGGCAGGATGAATCGAGCCCATGAACGTGTGTCGGGGTCGGCGCGGAAAGCCATGGCACCGGCCGACGTGACAGCAACCATGGCTCATCCTAGCGTCTCTGCAGCGTCCACGCTGTCGCGTGCGAACTGCAGGCAATTGACCGATCTATGAAACTATTGCATCATCAACGATGTAATAAAATTACATGCCGGAGGATCCGGCGCGATCATGTCCTTCGACCTCGTCCTCTTTGGCGGCACCGGCGATCTCACCTGGCGCAAGCTGATGCCGGCGCTGTTCCAGGCCTTCCGCCACGGCAAGCTGCCCGAGGGCGGGCGCATCCTGTCGGTGGCGCGCGACGAACGCAGCGACGACGCCTACCGCGCCTTCATCCGCGAACGCTTCGAGGACGTGGACGAGTCCAAGCGCCCCAGCGGCGAGGAGTTCGCGCGCTTTGCCGAGCTGCTGCACTACCGCCGAATGGACTTGTCGCAGCCGGCCGACTATGGCGGTCTGAAGCAATGGCTGGACGCGCGCGGCGCCGACACGCAGGTGCTGTTCCTGGCCACCAGCCCGCACCTGTTTCCGGTGATCTGCGCGCAGCTCGGCGCCGCCGGACTGAACGGCCCGCGTGTGCGCGTGGTGCTCGAAAAGCCGCTCGGCCACGACCTGGCCAGCGCCCAGGAGATCAACCGCGTGGTCGCCGCGGCCTTTGCCGAGGAGCAGGCCTACCGCATCGACCACTACCTGGGCAAGCCCGCGGTGCAGAACCTGTCGGCGCTGCGCTTCGGTAACGCGCTGTTCGAGCCGCTGTGGCGGCGCGAGAGCATCGCCAACATCCAGATCACGCTGGCCGAGGGCATCGGCGTGGGCACGCGCGGCGACTTCTACGACCGCACCGGCGCCTTGCGCGACATGGTGCAGAACCATGCGCTGCAGCTGCTGACGATGATCGCGATGGAGCCACCACCGACCGGCGACGCCGATGCGCTGCGCGACGAGAAGCTGAAGGTGCTGAAGTCGCTGAAGCCATTCACGCCCGAGAGCGTGGCGCGCGACGTGGTGCGCGGCCAGTACAAGGCGGGAATCATCGACGGCAAGGCGGTGCCGGGTTATCGGGACGAAGCCAAGGTGCAACTCGAAAGCCGCTGCGAGACCTTCGTCGCGCTGCGCACCGAAGTGCAGAACTGGCGCTGGGCCGGCGTGCCCTTCTACCTGCGCACCGGCAAGCGCCTGGCCGGCCGCGAGGCGCACATCGTCGTCAACTTCCGCGGCGTGCCACACCCGATCTTCCCCGGTGCCAACCGCGCCAACAAGCTGGTCATCAAGCTGCAGCCAGAGGACGGCCTGGAACTGCACCTGATGGCGGCCAAGGGCAGCGGGCCGGGCGAGCTGCTGGCGCCGGTGTCGCTCGACCTGGACTTCGACAAGGCTTTCTCCAGCGAGCGTGTCGGCGGCTACGAGCGCTTGCTGCTCGACGCCATCGCCGGGCGGCTGAACCTGTTCGTGCGCAGCGACGAGCAGGAGCAGGCCTGGCGCTGGGTGGAGCCGGTGCTCGACGCCTGGGCCAAGGACCCGAGCGGCCCCCGCCCCTATGCCGCCGGCAGCTGGGGGCCGGCCGCGTCCAGCGCGCTGATCGCCCGCGACGGCTGCGCCTGGGTGGAAGAGCAATGACAGCCCCTCGCCCCATGAGTCCATGGGTCGGCCGCGCGGCGGGCAGGCCGTGCGGCGCTCCGGCGGGCAGTTCCCGAGCAGTCGGGAACTGCTTGTCCGCCTACGCTCCCTCGGGGGGAGCGACTGCCGCGGCTCCATGCCCGCCTGCGCGGGCATGGGCGGCAGGAGCGCCAGCAGCGTCTCGCTGCTGGCCGGGCTGACCATGCTCGACCGCATCCGCGCCTGCCTCTCGGCGCTGCCACCGGCCGAGCAACGTGTGGCCAAGCTGGTGCTGGCCGACGCACGCGGCTTCGCCAGCTTGCCGGTGAGCGAACTGGCCGCGCGCGCGCAGGTCAGCAAGCCCACGGTCGTGCGCTTCTGCCGCAGCGTGGGCTACGACGGGCTGGCCGACTTCAAGCGCAAGCTGGCCGGCAGCGTGAACGAGGGCGTGCCCTTCGTGCACCGGGCGGTGGACGACGACGACGGCGCCGCCGACATCGTCGTCAAGGTCATCGACAACGCGGTCAGCGCGATGCTCAAGTACCGCAATGCCGCGGCCGGCCATGCCTTCGAGCGCGCCATCGCGGCGCTGGCCGAGGCAGGGCGCGCGGGCCGGCGCATCGAGTTCTACGGCGTCGGCAACTCCGGCATCGTGGCGCAGGACGCGCAGCACAAGTTCTTCCGCCTGGGCGTCAACTGCGCGGCCATCAGCGACGGTCATGTGCAGGTGATGAGCGCCACCATGCTCAAGAGCGGCGACGTGGCGGTGATCATCAGCAACTCCGGCCGCAGCCGCGACCTGCTGGACGTGTGCGAGATCGCGCTGCGCAAGGGCGCCACCGTCATCGTCATCAGCGCCAGCGGCTCGCCGCTGGCGCTGCAGGCGCAGGGGCCGAACCGCATCCTGCTGGCTGCCGACCACCCCGAGGACCATGACCGCTACAGCCCGATGGTGTCGCGGCTGCTGCACCTGCTGATCATCGACATCCTGACCACCGGCGTGGCGCTGCGCCTGGGCAGCGGCGGGCTGCGGCCGCTGCTGCAGGAAATCAAGAAGAACCTGCGCGCGAAGCGCTACGCCGCATCGCCATAGCCGTTCAGGCAGGCTGGGCCAACCCCAGCAGCTCGGCCACGCCGTACAGTTGCGCCAGCTGCTGCAGCTTCGAAGGCGCGCCATGCACCTCAAAGCCGCGCCCTGCCGCCTGGGCCAGTCGCTTGGCCTGCAGCAGCAGCGCCAGCGCGGCGGTATCGAAGGCCGTCAGCGCCGACGCGTCGATGGCCAGCGCGCCCTGGCTGCCGTCTGCATCGGCACGCAGCGTGTCCAGCGCCGCCGCGGCACTGTCGAGCGTCAGCGTCGGCGGCAGCTTCATTCAGCTCTTCGACGCGCCCTTGTTGCGCTCGACCAATTTGGCGATGAGGCCGTCGATGCCGCCGGCGCTGATCTCCTGGTTGAACGAGGTTCGGTACTGCTCGACCAGCCACACGCCGAGCACGTTGACGTCGTAGATCTTCCACGTGTCGCCGGCCTTCTCGAGCCGGTAATCCAGCTGCACCGGCTCACCCTTGCCCTTGATCTCGGTGCGCACCACCACCTCGGTGTCGCCGGGATTGGCGCGCAGCGGCTTGAGTTGCACGGTCTGGTCCTTCACCTGCGTCAGTGCGCCGGCATAACTGCGCACCAGCAGCACCTTGAACTCTTCCTGCAGTCGTCTTTGCTGCTCGGGCGTGGCGCTGCGCCAGTTGCGGCCCACGGCGGAGGCCGTCATGCGCTGGAAGTTGACATGCGGCATGACCTTGGTGTCGACCAGCGTGATGATGCGGCTGACGTCACCGGCCTGGATGGCCTTGTCGGACTTGACGGTGTCGATGACCTCGGTCGACACCTGGCGGATCAGTTCGTCCGGCGCGGTGTCGGCAAGAGCCGGCGCGGCGGCGGCAATGGCCAACGCGCAGAGCAGGATCCAGTTTTTCAGCATCGTCGTTCTCTTCGGGTGGGACTGCAGAGTCCGAACGATAACGCGCCGGCGCGGTGCCGCGTGCACAGGGTCATTCCTTGGCCGGCGCCTGAATCTCGTCGTCTTCCGGCGGGTTGCCGTCGAACACCAAGCGCAGGCGCCGGCTGAGAAAGGCGTCGCGCACGAAGCTGTACTTGTCCATCGCGATCGTGTCCAACACCTGCGTCGCACCCAGCAGCTGCGAGCGCGTGTCCAGGATCTGCAGCACGGTGGTCACCGGCCGGAACGAACCCTGGTTGACGGCGTAGGCCGGCGACGCGGCGATGTCCAACGGCAAGCCGGCCGCGTCGCGCACGGTGGACGGACCGAAGAACGGCAGCACCAGGTAGGGCCCGGGCTGCACGCCCCACACACCCAGCGTCTGGCCGAAGTCCTCGGGAAAGCGTTCGATGCCCAGCTCGGTGGCCATGTCCAGGATGCCGGCCACGCCGAACACCGTGTTCCAGGCGAAGCGGAAGCTCATCATCACCGACTTGTCCAGCTTGCCCTGCAGTAGGTTGTTGACGGCGGACCAAAGGTCCTCGGCATTGTTGAAGACATTGCTCACGCCGGTGCGCACCAGCGACGGCACCAGGCCGACGTAGGCAGAGGTCAAGGGATAGATCAGGTCCGAATCGAGCACCTGATTGACGGCGAACATCGCGCGGTTGAAGGGCTCCCACGGGTCGGCCAGCTGGCCGGCGGTGGGCGGATCCGGCGGCTCGGTGGAGTCCGCCGCGCTGGCAGCGCTGGCCGCGGCCGCGGGCGCCGTCTGTGCCACGGCGCTGCCGCACAGCGCCGCCCAGGCCAGCACCAGTGCCGCCGCGCCGCCACGCGCGCTCACTTCTTGGCTCCCGCGTCGCCGGCTTCGGCGGCCTTGTTGAACAGCACCTGGCCGATCAGGTTCTCCAGCACCAGCGCCGACTGCGTCTGGGTGATGGTGGCGCCGGGCGCCAGGTTGGCTTCGTCGCCACCCGGCTCCAGGCCGACGTACTGGTCGCCCAGCAGCCCGGAGGTCAGGATCTTGGCCGAGCTGTCCTTCGGGAACTGGAAGCCGCGGCGGATGTCCATGCTGACCACGCCCTGGAAGGTCTTGCCGTCCAGCGTGATCGCCGTCACCCGGCCGACGGTGACGCCGGCGCTGCGCACCGGCGCGCGCACCTTGAGCCCGCCGATGTTGTCGAAGCGCGCCGCGATCGGATAGGTGGCCTCGGTGTTGAAGTTGCCCAGGTTGGCCGCCTTCAGCGCCAGGAAGAACAGCGCGCCCAGGCCCAGCAGCACGAACAGGCCGACCAGGGTTTCAGTGGATTTGTTCGACATTCCGTTCAGCCAAAGGATTCAGCACACTACACGACAGAACGAGCGGCCGCCGCGGAACCGGCTTCGCCGGGCCGCCAGCGGCGCCCCCTTGAGGGGGAGCGCCGAAGGCGCTACGGGGGTGGTCCAGGTTCATGGGGTGGAGAACATCAGTGCCGTCAGGATGAAATCCATGCCGAGCACGCCGAGCGAGGCGATGACCACCGTGCGCGTGGTGGCATGGGCCACGCCCTCGGGCGTGGCTTCGGTCTCGTAGCCCTGGTACAGCGCGACGAAGGTGCAGATGACGCCGAACACCGCGCTTTTGACGATGCCGTTGCCCAGGTCGCGCCAGACGTCCACGCGGTCCTGCATGATCGACCAGAAGTTGCCGGCGTCCACGCCGATCAGCAGCACGGCCACGACATAGGCGCCCAGTATGCCCACCGCGGAGAAGATGAGTGCGAGGATGGGCATCGACACGATGCCGCCGATGAAGCGTGGCGCCAGCACCCGGGCACGCGGGTCGATAGCCATGAGCTCCATCGCCGCCAGCTGCTCGCCGGCCTTCATCAGGCCGATCTCGGCGGTGAGCGAAGTGCCGGCGCGGCCGGCAAACAGCAAGGCGGTGACCACCGGGCCGAGCTCGCGCACCAGTGCGAGGTTGACGATCAGCCCCAGGCTCTCGGCCGCGCCGTAGGTGACGAGCGCGTAGTACATCTGCAGCGCCAGCACGAAACCCACTGCCAGCCCCGAAGCGGCGATGATGATCAGCGAACGGTTGCCGATGGCATGCACCTGCGCCAGCACCAGCGGGAAGCGGCGCAGCGCGGCCGGCGAGAAGCGCAGCAGGTCGACGAAGAAGAAGGCCGAATGGCCGAGCGCGCGCAGCCAGTCCAGCGAGAAGCGGCCCAGCCGCGCCAGGGCATCGGTCATGCCGCCACACCCAGGTCCTGCGCCAGAGGCGGCGCGGGATAGTGAAAACGCACCGGGCCGTCGGGCTCACCGCCGATGAACTGCCGCACTTCGGGGTGGGTCGAGGCGCGCAACTCGTCGGGCCGACCGTGCGCCACCACCCGGCCCTGCGAGGACAGCAGGTAGGCATAGTCGCAGATCAAGAAGCACTCCATCACGTCGTGCGAGACGATCAGCGAGGTGGCACCGGTGGTGTCGTTGAGCTTGCGGATCAGGTTGGCGGCCACGCCCATCGAGATCGGGTCCAGCCCGGCGAAGGGCTCGTCGTACATGATCAGCTCCGGGTCCAGCGCCATGGCCCGGGCCAGCGCGATGCGCCGCGCCATGCCACCCGACACTTGCGAGATGCGCAGCGGCGCCGCACCGCGCAGGCCCACCGCGTTGAGCTTCATCAGCACGATGTCGCGGATCATGCTTTCCGGCAGCTTGCTGTGCTCGCGCAGCGGAAAGGCCACGTTGTCGAACACCGTCAGGTCGGTGAACAGCGCGCCGAACTGGAACAACATGCCCAGGCGCCGGCGCAGCCGGTAAAGCTGTTCGCGGTTGCCGGCATTCACACGCTCGCCGTCGAAGATCACCTGCCCCTGCGTCGCCGGGTAGACCCCGGCAATCAGGCGCAGCAGCGTGGTCTTGCCGCAGCCCGAGCCGCCGAGAATGGCGGTGACCTTGCCGCGCGCGAAGCGCAGCGACACGTCGTTCAGGATCGTGCGCGACGCGTCATAGCCGAAGCTGACGCGGTCGATCTCGATCAGGGGTTGGGGTTCGGGCATCGAGCGGCGGCCAAAGGGCGTGGGATTGTCCCACGCACCCCTTCGCATCGAGCGACCGTCGCGGATCCGGTTTTGCCGGTCCGCAGACGGTGCCCCCTTGAGGGGGCGGCCGAAGGCCGTAGGGGGTGGGCCTAGTTCGGCAGCTCGCTGTGCCCCATCAGGTACTGGTCGACCGCACGTGCGGCCTGGCGCCCTTCACGGATGGCCCAGACGATCAGCGACTGGCCGCGGCGCATGTCGCCGGCCGCGAAGACCTTGTCGACATTGGTCTTGT
The DNA here is from genome assembly GCA_018261815.1 of Pseudomonadota bacterium. GTDB lineage: Bacteria > Pseudomonadota > Gammaproteobacteria > Burkholderiales > Burkholderiaceae_C > Rubrivivax. Next base: position 2,035 of record JAGTRL010000078.1, on the reverse strand, counting down.
AGGCCAGCGTCGAATCGGTCGCCGCCTTGGCATTGCCGCGCGGGTCGCGCTCCACGCCGAAGGCCTCGAGCACCGAGCTCACCGGGCTGACAAAGCCCATGGCCAGCAGCACCAAGTCGCACTTGACGTCCTTCTCGCTGCCCGGGACCTCGACCATCTTGCCGTCCTTCCACTCGACGCGCACCGTGCGCAGCGCCGTGAGCTTGCCCTTGGTGCCGATGAATTCCTTGGTGGCGATGGCAAACTCGCGCTCGCAGCCCTCCTCGTGGCTGGAGCTGGTACGCAGCTTGTAAGGCCAGTAGGGCCAGGTCAGCGGCCGATTCTCTTCCTGCGGCGGCATCGGCATCAGCTCGAACTGCGTGACGCTGGCCGCGCCGTGGCGGTTGCTGGTGCCGACGCAGTCGCTGCCGGTATCGCCGCCACCAATCACCACCACATGCTTGCCGGTGGCCGTGATCTGGCCCTTGACCTTGTCGCCGGCGACGACCTTGTTCTGCATCGGCAGAAACTCCATCGCGAAGTGCACGCCCTGCAGCTCGCGGCCGGGCACCGGCAGGTCGCGGCTGAGTTCGGCACCGCCGGTCAGCAGCACGGCGTCGAACTCGGCGCGCAGTTGCCCGGGCGTGACCGTCTCCTGGGCATCGTTGGTCACTTTGCTGTCGGCCGGCAGCGCGCCGACCAGCACGCCGGTGCGGAAGACCACGCCTTCGGCCTTCATCTGCTCGATGCGCCGGTCGATGTGGCTCTTCTCCATCTTGAAGTCGGGGATGCCATAGCGCAGCAGGCCGCCGATGCGGCTGTTCTTCTCGAACAGCGTCACCGCGTGGCCGGCGCGAGCCAGCTGCTGCGCCGCTGCCAAGCCGGCCGGACCGCTGCCGACCACGGCCACCGTCTTGCCGGTCTTCACGGTCGCGGGCTGAGGTTGGACCCAGCCTTCGGCCCAGGCCCTGTCGATGATCGCGTGTTCGATCGACTTGATGCCCACCGGGTCGTCGTTGACGTTCAGCGTGCAGGCTGCCTCGCAGGGCGCGGGGCAGACGCGGCCGGTGAACTCGGGGAAGTTGTTGGTCGAGTGCAGCACCTCGATGGCGCGCTTCCAGTCGTTGCGGTAGACCAGGTCATTGAAGTCCGGAATGATGTTGTTGACCGGACAGCCGTTGTTGCAGAACGGCGTGCCGCAGTCCATGCAGCGCGCGCTCTGGATCTTGGCTTGTTCATCGTTCAACCCGATGACGAATTCCTTCCAGGTCTTGACCCGCTGGGGCACGGGTTCGTAGCCTTCGTCGAGGCGCTCGTACTCCAGGAAGCCGGTGACTTTGCCCATGTCGTTTTCCTTTGTCGCTGGTCGGCGCCCTATTTCGCGTCGGCCGTGCTGGCGCGCGTGCCGCGTGCCTTGCTGATGGTGGCTTCGGACTGCTTCTCGGCGCTGCGCTTTTCCAGCGCGCGCTTGTACTCGTGCGGGAAGACCTTGACGAACTTGCCGCGCGCCTCGGCCCATCGGTCGAGGATGTCGCGGGCCCGCAGCGAGCCGGTCCAGCGGTGGTGATCCTCGATCAGCGCCTTCAGCAGCGCCTCGTCGGCAAGGCCCTTGTGCCAGCCCTCGGCATCGCCGCCGGCAGCCGCCTGCTCGGACTGCGACAGCACCTTGTCGAGCGCCACCATCGAGGTGTTGCAACGCGAGGCGAACTTGCCATCCTCGTCGTAGACATAGGCCACGCCGCCGGACATGCCGGCCGCGAAGTTGCGGCCGGTGGCGCCCAGCACGACCACCGTGCCGCCCGTCATGTATTCGCAGCCATGGTCGCCTGTGCCTTCGACCACGGCGCTGGCACCCGACAGGCGCACCGCGAAGCGCTCGCCCGCCACGCCACGGAAGAAGGCCTCGCCGCTGGTGGCACCGTAGAGCACGGTGTTGCCGACGATCAGGTTGCGCGTCGACTCGCCGCGAAACTCGATGCTCGGGCGCACCACCACGCGGCCGCCGGACAGGCCCTTGCCGGTGTAGTCGTTGGCATCGCCGATCAGGTACAGCGTG
>JAGTRL010000423.1 GCA_018261815.1 Pseudomonadota bacterium | reverse complement strand
GTGGAACTGGTGATGGCGCTGGAAGACGAGTTCGGCATCGAGATCCCGGACGAAGAGGCCGAGAAGATCACCACGGTGCAGTTGGCGATCGACTACGCCAGCAGCCACCAGAAGGCCTGAAGCGAAAGTCGTAGCGATGAGCCGTCGCCGCGTCGTCGTCACCGGACTCGGGCTGGTCTGCCCGGTGGGCAACAGCGTGGCCGAAGGCTGGGCCAACCTGGTGGCCGGGCGCAGCGGCATCGACCACATCACGCGCTTCGATGCCTCGGCCTTTGCCTGCAGGTTTGCCGGCGAGGTGAAGGGCTTCAATGTCGAGGACTACCTTCCCGGCAAGGAAGCTCGGCACATGGACACCTTCATCCACTACGGCCTGGCCGCGTCGATGCAGGCCGTGCGGGATGCCGGGCTGCCCACCGGCGACGCGCTGAACGAGGAGACGGCCGAGCGCATCGGCTGCCTGGTCGGCTCGGGCATCGGCGGGTTGCCGATGATCGAGCAGACCGACGGCGACTACCGCGAGCGCGGCCCGCGCCGCATCTCGCCCTTCTTCGTGCCGGCCTCGATCATCAACATGATCTCGGGCCACCTGTCGATCAAGTACGGCTTCACTGGGCCGAACCTGGCCATCGTCACCGCCTGCACCACTGGCTTGCACAGCATTGGCGAGGCGGGCCGGCTGATCGAGTATGGCGATGCCGACGTGATGGTCGCTGGCGGCGCGGAGGCCACGGTCTCGCCGCTGGGCGTCGGCGGTTTCGCTGCGGCGCGCGCGCTGTCCACGCGCAATGACGATCCGAAGACCGCCTCGCGGCCCTGGGACAAGGACCGCGACGGCTTCGTGCTGGGCGAGGGCGCCGGGGTGCTGGTGCTCGAGGAGCACGAGCACGCCAAGCGCCGCGGCGCCAAGATCTATGCCGAGTTGGCCGGCTTCGGCATGGGTGCCGATGCCTTTCACATGACCGCGCCCAACGTCGACGGCCCCAAGCGCTCGATGAAGGCGGCGCTGCGCAATGCCGGCCTCAACGCCGACCAGGTGCAGTACCTCAACGCGCACGGCACGTCCACGCCGCTGGGCGACGTCAACGAGACCAACGCCGTCAAGCTGGCCTTCGGCGAGCATGCCAAGAAGATGGTCGTCAACTCCACCAAGTCGATGACTGGCCACCTGCTCGGCGGTGCGGGCGGAATCGAGTCGGTGTTCACCGTGCTGGCGCTGCATCACCAGGTGTCGCCGCCGACCATCAACATCTTCAACCAGGACCCGGAGTGCGACCTGGACTACTGCGCCAACACGGCGCGCGACATGAAGATCGACTGGGCGGTGAAGAACAACTTCGGCTTTGGCGGCACCAACGGCACGCTGGTTTTCCGTCGGGTCTGAAGCAGGCCGCCTGCCGCGCATGCGCGTAGCCCCCCCTGTCCAGGCCTCGTCCTGCAGCGCCGGGCCATGGTTGAAGATTCAGCTGGCCCTGTACGCGTTGAGTGCCGCGGTGGCTGCCTGGTGGGCCGCATCCACCCTGTGGGAACCCGGTTCCCCACCTGCATTGGCCAGCCTGTTGGCGGCCGCGATTGCGGCCATCTTTGCCCGGCGCGAGCTGTCGGTGAGTGAACTGCAACTGGTCTGGGACGGCAGCGCCTGGCGCCTGCAATCGCCTGGTGGCGAGGCGCGGTCCGGCCGGGTGATGCTGAGGCTCGACCTGGGCCACTGGATGCTGGTGCGCTTCAGCCCCGCCGACGCAGGACGCTTGGCGTGGCGGTCTGCCACTTGGCTGCCACTGTCGCGCCGCGACGTCGCCGCCTCGTGGCCGGCGCTGCGGGTGGCGCTGCATGCGCCGCAACCGGCGCTGCCTGCCGCATGAACGCCGCGGATGCCGACGCCCAGCTGATCGAGCGCTTCAAACGCGGCGACCGCCGCGCCTTCGAGATGCTGGTGGTCAAGTACCAGCGCCGCATCGAACGGCTGATCGCCCGCATGGTGCGCGATACCGATCTGGTCGAGGACATCGCCCAGGAGACCTTCATCCGCGCCTACCGGGCGCTGCCGCAGTTCCGCGGCGAGAGCGCCTTCTATACCTGGCTGTACCGCATTGCCGTCAATTCGGCCAAGAAGGCGCTCAGTGACATGAAGCGCGACCCGGTCATTACCGAGGCGGCTTTCGCGCTGCGTGACGAAGACGACGAAACTTCCCGCGCTGCCACCGAACTAACCGACGGCGAGACCCCCGAATCACTGCTTGCGAGCAAGGAGATTGCCGCTACGGTGAACGCCGCCATCGAAGCCTTGTCCGAAGATCTGCGGCAGGCGATCACGCTGCGGGAGATCGAAGGGTTGAGCTATGAAGAGATTGCCGAAGCCATGAACTGCCCGATCGGAACCGTGCGCTCGCGCATCTTCCGCGCCCGTGAGGCCATTGCCGAAAGGCTGCGTCCGCACATCGAAGCCAAGGATGGCAAACGCTGGTAAGCCCTGCCATGGAGTCAAGAATGAACAACGAACCCCCTGTGGACGCCAACGATCCGCGCTGGCTGCTGTCGGCCATGGCCGACGGCGAGGCCGGTGCCGCCGATTTCAGCCGCGGCTGTGCTGCCTGGGCCGGCGCCGACGCGCGCACGCGCCAGGGCTGGCATGCCTACCACCTGATCGGCGATGTGCTGCGCAGCGACGACCTGGCCAGCCCGCCGGCCCGCGACCGCGCCTTCCTGGATCGGCTGAACGCGCGCCTGGACGGCGAGCCGGCCGTGCTGGCGCCCGAACCGCTGCCCACCGCACCTAACCGGCGTCCAGCCTGGGCGATGCCGGCCGCGCTGGCCGCTGGGGTGATGGCACTGGCCACTGTGCTGGCGGTGTCCATCGGCCCGTCGG
>JAGTRL010000077.1 GCA_018261815.1 Pseudomonadota bacterium | reverse complement strand
GTTCTTGTGCGCGCTGCGCGGCACCAGCAGCGTGGAGCCGGCCTTGACCAGCATTCGCGGCGGAATGCGGTTCACCGCTCGCAGATCCTCCTCGCTCATGCCCACCTGCCTGGCCACGTCGGCGGGCTTCAGCGTGGCAGGCGCCACCCAGGCCGTCCAGGTGGCCAGCGGTGCGCTGTGCGCGCGCAGGTTGCGCACGAACAGTGTGGCGTTGTTGTAGGGCAGCAGCACCTGCGGCGTTCCCGCCGCCAGGATCACGGGTTTGTTCATCTGCGGGTTGAGCTGCTGGAACTCATCGAGCGAGATACCGGCCAGGCGCGCCGCCACGACGACGTCGATGTCGTTGGTGATCGGCACCGTCAGGAAGTAGGGGTGGTTCTCCAGCGCCGGAAGGGTGATCGAGAAGGCCTGAGGGGACATGACGATGTTCTTCACGGCCTGCAGCTTGGGCACGTAGTTGCGTGTCTCGTCCGGCATGCGCAGGCTCTCGTAGGTCGCAGGGAGTCCGGCCTTGAGGTTGCGATCCAGCGCCCGTTGCACGTTGCCCTGGCCCCAGTTGTAGGCGGCCAGCGCCAGCTGCCAGTCGCCGAACTGGCGCTGCAGCATCTGCAGGTAGTCGAGCGCCGCGCGTGTGGACGCGAGCACGTCGCGCCGGTCATCGCGGAACAGGTTCTGCTTCAGGTCGAAGTCCTTGCCGGTGGCGGGCATGAACTGCCACATGCCCGAGGCTCGTGCCACCGACATGGCTTGCGGATTGAAAGCGCTCTCGATGAAGGGCAGCAGCGCCATCTCGGTGGGCATGCCGCGTTTTTCGATCTCCTCGACCACGTAGAACAGGTAGCGGCCGCCGCGATCGGTCATGCGCTGCACGTAGTCAGGCCGCGAGGCATACCACTGCTGCCACTTGAGCACCAGCTCGTTGTCCAGGTTGGGCATGGCGAAGCCGGCGCGCACGCGCACCCACAGATCGGTGTGCACGCTGGTGTCGCTGGCATCGATGATCACCGACGGCCGCAGTGGGTCGAGCGCAAACAGGTAGGGCTGGCCATCGGCCTGCAGCGTGTCGGGCGCAAGTGTCGGTGTGGCGATGACCTCAGGAGCCGGCGCTGCGATGGGCGCGGTGGGCGCGGGGGCCGCGTCGGGTTGCGGGGCCACCGGGGCCGGGGGTGTCGCACAGCCCGCGAGCAGTGCAGCGATCCACAAGCCCCACAGCCAGCCGCGGCCACCTGGCGGGGACTTGCCGACGAAGCTCATCTGGCTGTCGGTCGCACGCTGGCGACGGCAGCCGGGATGGACAGTTCGAGCACAGGGCGGCCCACTAGAATCGATGCAGCGGGCAGCCGGTAGGGGCGGTCCCAGGCCGAGGCGGCCTTCGCTGCACATCGCGGCGCAGCGTCCACTGCAGCCAGCAGATCGTTCCGAGCGGCAAGGCGGGCCATCCGGACCGGGTGGTGTCTGAAGGCGTGAGAGGCTGTCGTCGTCATGGTTCTCGAGGCATCGATTATAGAGTTGACAGCCTGGTTGCGGACTCCCGCGGGCCAGTGCCTGCTGCATTGGGAACAAATGCACATCGACCAGGCGGTGGCCGATGTCTTCGGCTACCACGCCTTGCAACTCGGCTTGCCCGAACTGCAGGCACTGCGTGCCAATCGCATGCCGCACCGCTGGGTGGCCAATGACTCGTTGCAGGCCATCGAGCCGCTGGCCGTGCTGCCCCCCTTCGATGGCGAGCCGATCAGCCTGCCCCTCGACGCCGACGCGGCACTGCACTGCGACTTCGACGCCTTGCCTTTTCCGAACCAGAGCCTGGACCTGGTGGTGCTGCCGCACGCGCTGGAACTTTCGCGCGACCCGCACCTGACGCTGCGCGAGGTGGAGCGCGTGCTGGTGCCCGAAGGGCGAGTGATGATCCTCGGCTTCAACCCCGCCAGCACCTGGGGCCTGCGCCAGCGGCTGGGCCGTGCGCGCGCTGCGGTCGGGTTGGGCGGGCGCGGCGCGCTGTTCCTGCCGCGCGCCGGCGAGTTTCTGGGCTACTGGCGGCTGCGTGACTGGCTCAGGCTGCTCAGCTTCGAGGTCGAAGGCGGCCGTTTCGGCTGCTTCCGCCCGCCCTCTCGCTCGGCCCGCTGGCTCGAGCGCACGGCGTGGATGGAAGGCGTGGGCGAGCGCTGGTGGCCGGTGTTCGGTGCGGTGTATTTCCTGGTCGCGGTCAAGCGCGTGCGCGGCATGCGACTGGTGGGCCTGGCGCGGCACGAAGCCCGCAGCGTGCGCGCGGCCAACGCCGTGGTGGCCAATCGGCAGCGCAGGCAACCCGAGGAGATCTGCGAGTGAAGGAGGTCGTGATCTACACCGACGGCGCCTGCAAGGGCAATCCCGGCCCGGGGGGATGGGGTGCGTTCATGACCTGCGGCGGGCACAGCAAGGAACTGTTCGGCGGCGAGCCGCTCACCACCAACAACCGCATGGAACTGTGCGCGCCGATCGAGGCGCTGTCCACGCTGAAGCGACCCTGCGCCGTCACCATCTTCACCGACAGCCAGTACCTGCGCAACGGCATCAGCACCTGGATCCATGCCTGGAAGGCGCGTGGCTGGAAGACTGCCGACCACAAGCCGGTAAAGAACATCGACCTGTGGCAGAGGCTCGACGCGCTGGTGCAGCAGCACCGCGTGACCTGGAAATGGGTCAAGGCCCACAACGGCGATCCTGGCAACGAGAAAGCCGACGCCCTGGCCAATCGCGGCGTGCCTGCCCCATGACCCGGTACTGACGAGAAAGCCCGCCAGCCGCTAAAGTGCGGCATCTCGAGAAGGGCTGCAGATTGAAGAAGGTCCATAGGTGGGTGGCCATGCTGGGCATCGCCGGTTTGGCGGGGGCGGCATGGTGGTGGCAAAACCGGGCTGCGCCGGCCGGCGCTGTCCAGCCGGCGGCGTCCGGATCGGGCGCCAACCCTGCCGCTGCGCAACGCACGGCCGCAGGGGGACCCACAGGCCCCGCCGGCGCGGTTGGGCCGGTCAGCGTGGAGGTAGGCAAGGTCGAGGCGGCGACCCTGGAGGACGACGCGACAGCCGTGGGCTCGCTGCGTTCGCGCCAAGGTGTGGTGCTGCGGCCCGAGGTCAGCGGCCGCATCGCCTCGCTGGGCTTCAGCGACGGCCAGCGCGTGCGTCGGGGCCAGCTGCTGGTGCAACTCGACGACACGCTGCAGCAAGCCCAGCTGAAACAGGCCGAGGCGCAGGCCAGCATTGCGCGCACTAACCTGCAGCGCAACCGCGAGCTGGTGGCGGAGAATTTCGTCAGCCAGAGTGCGGTCGACCAGAGTGCTGCGGCACTCGAAGTCGCCGAGGCGCAGGTGGCGCTGGCCAAGGCGCAGCTGGCACGCATGCGCATCGTCGCGCCTTTCGATGGCTTGGCTGGCATTCGCAGCGTCGACCTGGGCGACTACGTCAAGGACGGCGCCGACCTGGTGAACATCGAGGACCTGTCGCAGGTGCTGGTGGACTTTCGCCTGCCTGAGCGCTTCATCGCCCGCATCAAGACCGGCCAGGCGGTGGACGTGAGCCTGGACGCGCTGCCGGGCCAACGTTTCACCGGTCGCATCGACGCTCTCGACTCGGTGATCGATGCCGACGGTCGCTCCCTGCTGGTGCGCGCACGGCTCGACAATCCCGGCGGCGTGCTCAAGTCGGGGCTCTTCGCGCGCACGCGCATCGTTTTCGCGCAGCGCGAGAACGCGCTGGTCGTGCCCGAGCAGGCACTGGTGCCGCAGGGCGGCAAGCAGTACCTCTTCAAGGTGGTCGATGGCCCGAACGGCAAGGTCGCCGAGCGCATCGAGGCGCGTATAGGGATGCGGCTTCCCGGCAAGGTCGAGGTTCTGGAAGGCCTGGCCGCCGGTGACCTGGTGGTCACCGCAGGGCAGGCGCGTCTGGGCCGCGGCGATGCCGTGCCGCTGCGCGTGGTGGACATCTCGCAGCCTGCAGGCACTGCGGCCGGCCGTCCGCCCGGCAACGGCAACAGGCCGGCCAGTGGCGCGTCGGCGCCACGCTTGCCTTCGCCCTGAGCCCGGAGATCGGCATGCGCATCTCCGAAACCTCGATCCGCCGCCCGGTTTTCGCAACCGTGATGTCGCTGATGATCGTGCTCATCGGCGTAGTGTCCTTCGACCGGCTTTCGGTGCGCGAGTACCCGCGCATCGACGAGCCGGTGGTCACGGTCACCACCAAGCTGGTCGGCGCGTCGTCCGAAGTCATCGAATCACAGGTGACCAAGCCGCTGGAAGATTCCATCGCCGGCATCGACGGTGTCGACATCATCACCTCGATCTCGCGCTCCGAGCAGAGCCAGATCACGGTGCGCTTCAAGCTGGAGAAGAACCCCGACGATGCCGCCGCCGACGTGCGCGACCGCGTCTCGCGCGTGCGCGCGCGTCTGCCGGATGCGGTGGACGAACCGGTCATCGCCAAGGTCGAGGCCGATGCCACGCCCACCGTCTGGCTGGCCTTCACCAGCGAGACGCTCAGCCCGCTGGAAGTCACCGACGTCATCAACCGCATCGTCAAGCCGCGACTGCAGACGGTGCCCGGGGTGTCCAACGTGCAGGTCAACGGCGACCGGCTGTTCGCCATGCGCATCTGGCTCGACCCGGACAAGCTCGCCGCCTACCGGCTGACGGTGCAGGATGTCGAGGACGCGATCCGCAAGCAGAACCTGGAGGTGCCGGCCGGGCGCATCGAAAGCCAGCAGCGCGAGTTCAGCGTCACCGCGCGCACCGACCTGAATACCGTGCCGCAGTTCGCCGACATTGCACTGAAGTCAGCGAGCGGCTACACGGTACGGCTGCGCGACGTGGCGCGCATCGAACAGGGTCCGGCCAGCGAGCGCAGCAGCGTGCGCCTGAACGGCGTGCCGTCGATCTCCACCGGCATCATCCGCAATGCCACGGCCAACCCGCTGGAGATCTCGGCCGAGGTGCGCAAGATCCTGCCGCAGATCCAGGCCGAGCTGCCGCCCGGCCTGACCGTGCAGGTGGCCAACGACAACGCGGTGTTCATCGACCGCTCGGTCAAGTCGGTGTACCGCACCATCGCCGAGGCGTTGATCCTGGTGGCGCTGGTGGTGTTCGTGTTCCTGCGCACGCTGCGCGCCTCGATCATTCCGATGGTCACCATCCCGGTCAGCCTGATCGGCGCCTTCGGCATCATGGCCGCGGCCGGCTTCACCATCAACACGCTGACCCTGCTGGCGCTGGTGCTGGCCATCGGCCTGGTGGTCGACGATGCCATCGTCGTGCTCGAAAACATCTTCCGCCACATCGAGGAGGGCCTGGAGCCCTTCCAGGCCGCGCTGAAGGGCGCCAAGGAAATCAGCTTCGCGGTGGTGGCGATGACGCTGACATTGGCCGCGGTGTACGCACCGCTGGCCTTCACGCCCGGACGCACCGGGCGGCTGTTCACCGAATTCGCGCTGACGCTGGCCGGCGCGGTGATCGTCTCCGGCTTCGTCGCGCTGACGTTGACGCCGATGATGTGCAGCAAGTTGCTGCGCCACAACCCATCGCCCAACCGCTTCGACCGTGGCATGGAACGCGTGCTCGTGGCCCTGAGCATCGGCTACGGCCGCACGCTGGGCGGGGTGCTGACGCAGCGTTGGATCGTGCTGGGTATCATGGCCGCGGCCGCGAGCGGCAGCTGGTGGCTGTACAAGAGCGCGAAGAGCGAGTTGGCGCCGCTGGAAGACCGTGGCGTGATCCTGGCCACCGTCAATGCGCCGGACGGCGCGACACTGGAGTACACCGCGCGCTACCTGCGCGCCATCGAAAGCATCGGCCGCACCTACCCGGAGTTCGACCGCGTCTTCGTCGTCGCTGGCAACCCGACGGTGTCGCAGGGCATTTCCTTCATGCGCACTGTCGACTGGGACGATCGCAAGCGCAGCACGCAGGAACTGGCGCGGCTGCTGCAGCCTCAGTTCATGGGCCTGCCTGGCGTGTCCGCCTTCCCGATCACCCCACCCAGCCTGGGGCAGGGTTTCCGCGAGCGCTCGATCAACTACGTCATCGTCACCAGCGACAGCTACGAGAACCTGGCGAGGGTGTCGCAGCAGTTCATGGCCGAGATGGCGAAGAACCCGGGCTTCGTTCAGCCCGACACCGATCTGCGGCTCAACAAGCCGGAAATCTTCGTCGAGGTGGACCGGGCCCGCGCGGCCGACATGGGCGTCAGCGTCGATGCCGTGGCGCGCACGGTCGAGACCATGCTCGGCGGGCGTGCCGTCACGCGCTACAAGCGCGATGCCGACCAGTACGACGTGATCGTGCAGACCGAGATGCGCGGCCGCACCACGCCCGAGGACATCGAAAAGCTGTTCGTACGCGGCCGCGGCGAGGCGATGGTGCCGCTGAGCTCGCTGATCAAGGTGCGCGAGGCCGTCAGCCCGCGCGAGCTGAACCACTTCAACCAGCGCCGCTCGGTGTCGATCACCGCCAACCTGGCGCCAGGGTATGCGCTAGGCGAGGCGCTGCAGTTCATGGATCAGACGGCGGCCAAGGTGCTGCCCAGCGGCTATGCCACCGAGCTCAACGGCGTCAGCCGCGAGTTCCGCTCCTCGTCGGGCGCGCTGGGCCTGGTCTTCGTGCTGGCGCTGATGTTCATCTTCCTGGTGCTGGCGGCGCAGTTCGAGAGCTTCGTCGATCCCTTCGTCATCCTGCTGGCGGTGCCGCTGTCGATGGTGGGCGCGCTGCTGGCGATGCAATGGACCGGCGGCACGCTCAACGTCTATTCACAGATCGGGCTGATCACGCTGGTCGGGCTGATCAGCAAGCACGGCATCCTGATCGTCGAGTTCAGCAACCAGCTGCGCCAGCAGGGCCGCAGCATCACCGATGCGGTGGTCGAAGCCTCGAGCCTGCGCCTGCGGCCGATTCTGATGACCACCGGCGCGATGGTGCTCGGGGCGCTGCCACTGGCGATGGCCACCGGCGCCGGAGCCGAGAGCCGCCAGCAGATCGGCTGGGTCATCGTCGGCGGCATGTCGCTGGGCACGCTGCTGACGCTGTTCGTGGTGCCGACGATGTACACGCTGTTCGCGCGCAAGGGCGTGCCGGGGGAGATCTCCACGCCGGCCTCCGAGGTGCTGCATCCGCACCCGGCAGCGCCACAACTGCCGCGCTGAGCGCCCGGTGCCTCAGAGCCAGGCGTCGAAGGGCAGCACGTCCACCAGCTCGCCGGCGGCCACGTTGCCCTGCTCGTGGTGCAGCAGCACCATGCCGTTGGCCTGGCTCATGCTGCGCAGGATGCCGCTGCCCTGCGAGCCGGTGATCGCTACCTGCCAGGAGCCGTCGGCCGCGCGGCTGACGATGCCGCGCTGGTACTCGGTGCGGCCGGCCTTCTTGCGGATCGGCGCGACGCTGGCCGCGCGCAGCAGCGGCAACGGTTGTGCCGTGGCGCCCGCCATGCGCAGCAACGCGTCGCGCACGAAGGCATAGAAGGTCACCATCACCGCCACGGGGTTGCCGGGCAGGCCGAAGAGCAAGGCCTGGCGGCCGGCATCGCCGATGCGCCCGATCGCCATCGGCCGCCCCGGCCGCATGGCGATCTTCCAGAACAGCACCTCGCCCAGCTCCGCCATGATGCGTTTGGTGTGATCGGCCTCACCGACGCTGACACCGCCCGAGGTGATGACCGCATCGGCGCAGGCCGCAGCCTGCGTGAAGGCCTGGCGCAGCGCCGCAGGGTCGTCGCGCACCACGCCCAGATCGATGGCCTCGACGCCCAGGCGCTGCAGCATGCCCCAAAGCGTGTAGCGGTTGCTGTCGTAGACGCAGCCCGCATCAAGCGGCTCGCCGATCGAGCGCAGCTCGTCGCCGGTGGAGAAGAAGGCCACGCGCAGGCGCCGCCGCACCGGTACCTCGGCCAGGCCCAGCGAGGCCAGCAGCCCCAGGTCGGCCGGGCGCAACACGCGGCCCGCTGCCAGCGCGGCCTCGCCACGGGCCAGGTCCTCGCCGGCCAGGCGGCGGTTGTCGCCAGTGCGCAGCAGCCCTTGGGGCACGAGCACCTGGTCGCCCTCGCCCTGGGTGAACTCCTGCGGTACCACGGTATCCAGCCCGGGGGGCATGACCGCACCCGTGGTGATGCGCACACAGCCGCCAGCCGGCACGTCGCCTGAGAAGTTCTGCCCGGCCAGGCCACTGCCGACGATGCGCAGCCGTGTCGGCGCGTCGGCCCGCAGTTCGCTGCCGCGCAGTGCGTAGCCGTCCATCGCCGAGTTGTCGTGCGCCGGCACGTCGAAGGCCGAGATGATGTCGCGAGCCAGCACGCGGCCCAGCGCGTCGCGGATGGGACGCTGCTCCACCGCCTGCACCACCGGTACCAGCCGGGCGATGAACTCCTGCGCCTGCGCCACCGGCAGCGCGTCGGGGTCGTAACCGGCCACGCAGGAAGCGATGTCCTGCAGCGACAGCGCGACCTCAGTCATCGGACGCAGGCCGCCCCTGGTCGGCAGGGAAGACATCGCCATCGCGGCGCGGACCGTGCATCACCGCGGTGATCCAGCAGCCGATGGCATAGGTCAGCACCATCGTCAGCGCGAACAGGATGCCGCCGGCAACGATGAAGTCCACCAGCATCTGATTGCGCTCGGACTGGTCGTCCAGACCCGGCTGATGGAAGGTCTTGACCAGCTCGCCCAGCATCCACGGCAACAGCAAGCTGGCAACGGTGGCCCACAGCAGCTCCCAGCGGGTTCGCGAGGTCTTCCAGCCGGGCCACATGGTCTTCAGCCGCCGATGTAGTGCATCTCGACACGACGTGCGCCGGCATCGCTGCCGCCACCGGCTGCGCCGCGCAGCTCGGAATAACGGTCGCTGCGTTGGCTCCAGATGCCGGCCAGTGCCGCGGCGATCTGCTCGTCGCTGGCGCCGCCGCGCAGCAGCGTGCGCAGGTCGTGGCCGGCGCTGGCGAACAGGCACAGGAACAGCTTGCCTTCGGTGGACAGCCGGGCGCGGTTGCAGTCGCGGCAGAAGGCCTGGGTGACGCTCGAGATCAGCCCGATCTCGCCACTGCCATCGACATAGCGCCAGCGTTCGGCCGTCTCACCTTCGACCTGCGGGTCGATGGCTTGCAGCGCATGCGTATGTTGCAGCGTCTCGATCAGCTGCGCCGAGGGCAGTACCTCGTCCATGCGCCAGCCGTTGGTGGCGCCCACGTCCATGTACTCGATGAAGCGCAGCACGATCCCGCTGTGGCGGAAGTGCCGCGCCATCGGCAGCACCTCATGGTCATTGGTGCCGCGCTTGACCACCATGTTGACCTTGATCGGCGCCAGGCCCACGGCCTGCGCTTCCTCGATGCCCCGCAGCACGTCGGCCACCGGGAAGTCGACATCGTTCATGCGCCTGAAGATGGCATCGTCGAGCGCATCCAGGCTGACGGTGACACGCTGCAGCCCGGCGTCCTTCAAGGCGCGCGCCTTGCGTGCCAGCAGCGAGCCGTTGGTCGTGAGCGTGATGTCCAGCGGCTGGCCGTCCGGCGTGCGCAGTGCGGCCAGCATCTCGATCAGCCGCTCCAGGTTCTTGCGCAGCAGCGGCTCGCCGCCTGTGAGCCGCAGCTTGCGCACGCCGTGCGCGACGAACACCCGCGCCGTGCGCGTGATCTCCTCGAAGCTGAGCAGCGCGCTGTGCGGCAGGAAGGCATGCGACTTGTCGAACACCTCCTTCGGCATGCAGTAGCTGCAGCGGAAGTTGCACCGATCGGTGACCGAAATGCGCAGGTCGCGCAGCGGCCGGCCCAGCCGGTCGCTGAGCAGGCCGCCCGGCGCTGGGCTGTCGCCGGGTACGGCACGCGCAATCAGCCCATGGCGCAGATCAACCAGCGGAATGAAGGTATGGCCCATGGCGCTATTGTGCTCGCTGGCTTCCGGGCCCAGACGCAGAAGGGCGGGCGTCAAGGCGCCTTGACATGGCCGCACACGCCGCTGGGCGTGGGGGTGTCCTGGCGCTCGCGCGTGCCCGCCACCTTGTAGATGTACTTTTCGCGGTCGATGACGCGGCGCGCGGTGGCGTTGCCGCTGCGCGCCTGCAGCAGCGTGTCGCCGAGCGCGTGGGCTTCCTGCGGCGAGAAGGTGAAACGCACCTGGCCCGAGGCCTGCACCGCGCCGGTGGTCAGCCCGTAGGCCAGCCTGTCGCCAGTGAGCGTCAGCGGCGGTCGGATCACCGCCACCAGCGGCCGGCCGTTGTGGGTTAGGCCGAGCTTGTCGAAATCCTGCTTCAGCGCCACGGCGCGCTCGCGGGCGCGCGCGGCCGCCGCCTCGCCGCCCGAGGTGGAGTAGCTCACCGAGGTGATGAAGGCCTCATGGCTCCATTCCGCATCCGGCACCACGTACTTGGCCGACCAGCTGAGCGTGCCCTTGCCGAAGGGCAGCTGCTTGCCCGGTGCGTCGCGCAGGGCCACGTAGGGCAGCATCGCGCTCAGCGGCGCGCCCGTCTTGCCGCTGGACAGGCGCGGGCGCAGCGTCAGCACGATGGCTTCGCAGCCGGCCTGGGCGCCTTCGAAATCCAGCGACTGCAGCGCGAAGCTGTGTCGAAAGGCCTTGTCTGGATTGTTGGGAACCGGGCGCAACGCGGGGGCCAGTCCGTCCTCCAGGATCGGCACGCCGTTGACGCGCACGTCGACCTCGACGCCGATGATCGCCGGGTCGTGCAGCGCATCGGTCTCGATCTGGACCAGCGTGTAGCCCACGCCTTTCATCTGGTCCTTGTACACGGCCAGTGTCTTGGCCGAGGGCACCGACCAGCGCCGCGTGGTGTCGGCCGCATGGGCCAGCGGCAGCAGGCTGAAGCTGCGCGAAGTCTTGATCTCCTCCACCGGACAGGGTTCCAGCCACTTCGGGCTGGGGAAATGCAGCTTGCAGGAGTTGCTTTCGTCGCAGTCCAGGTGCACATGCTGCTCGTTCGAGGGCTCCAGCACCTCCGGCCGCTTCAGGCAGAAGCGGGCAGGCCCGGGCGGCGCGCCAAGGCTGGACTCGCGGATCTCCCGGCTCAACGTGCCGAGGATGTGATCGTCCGCGGCCGGATACTGCGTGTCGTGAATGTAGAAGCCGCCGTCCTGTCGCGCCAGCCGTACGCCGTCGACGATGCGCCGCTTGGTCTGCAGATTGACGCGCAGCGTGTCGTCCAACGCCACCTTGGCTTCGGCCACTGGCTTGTAGCTGAAACGCAGTTGCACCGGATTGGGCAGCTCGGGACCGGGCGGAGGTGAGGGGGGCTTCGTGTCGATGGCGACGGGGCTGCCCGGAGCCGCAGGCGGATCGGACGGCTTCATCACCGCATAGAGGGCGCCCGCCAGCAGGACCACGCCGGTAGCACCGATCAGCGCGTACTTGCGCATTCCGCCGTTCGCAGTACCGCCGACAGCGCGTGCGACCGCGCTCACCACCTCGGCTGCGACATTGCCGCTCGGCTCGAGCACCGTCACCGATTTCAGGTAGGCCGGAATCGTCTTGAAATCCGTGGGCCGCAGCAGCACCGGCAGCACATGTCCCCTGGGATGCTGCCAGCGCGCACGGGCGTAGCCCATCTCGGTCAGGGTGTAGCTGCCGGCGTCTACCGAATCGGGCGAGATCAGGAAGACGAACAGCTCTGCCTCGTCGACCGAGGCCTTGATGCGAGCGTGGTAGTCCCCGCCGGCCGGTAAGCTCTGGCGATCGAAGAAGACCTCGTGCCCGGCACCTGCCAGCGCCAGCTGGATCTCCTCGGCCTGCGGCCGGTCTTCTGAGGCATATGACAGGAAGATCTTCATTTGCAATCGTCCTCGGGGGGCCTGGCGGCCTGGCGTGAACGCGGGCCCGGTTTCAAATCGTACGGCGGAACCTGTGCAGCAGCAGCACTGCTGCGTCCCAGGGTGTGGCCATCAGTTCCTTGATGACGTAGCGCAACCACTTGCCCCAGCCCAGGTGGGGCCGGTCCGACGCGGCGGGCAGGGCCGAGCTGTCGAAGCCGGCCAGCCGGAACAACAGTGCGCAGCGAAGCCGGTGGTAGCTGCTGGTCGATACCTGTACCTGGCCGACGTCGCCACGCCGCTGCAGGATGCGGGTGCACAGCCGCACCGATTCGAGCGTGTCGCGGGCCTCGCATTCGAGCAGGATGCGCCTCGGCTCCACGCCCAGCTCGAGCAGGATGTCGCGCATCACCAGCGCCTCGGCCGGGGCGTGGCGGCCGACACCGCCGCTGGGCAGATAGAACGGGCCACTGGGCCCGGCGCCGCCGTGGTGCACGGCGTTTTCGCAGCGCCGGCGCAGGCTGCCGCTGGCTGAGCCGTCGGCGCGCACCGCGGCGCCAAAGATCACGATGTAGTCCGTCACCGCCGTCCCGTCTTCACCGGCGCGCCCGCGCGTTCCGGGCAATTGCGCCAGCGGGCACGGGGCAGGGGATGGGCATCGGTGGTGGGCGCTATGCGGGGTTGGCCGGCATGATAAGAGCGCCTTCGGCCGCCTCGTCAGCATGGCGCAAGCGCCAACGCGAAAATGCGGTCCTGAGCACCCTCGGAGCTTGTGTTCCGTCAAGGCGGCCCGGCCCCCGCCGGGCGATGCTGCGAATTGCGGGCTGAATGCAGCCCCATCCAAAGGAGACAAGAATGAATTTCGCGGACTTCCATCGCCGTTCGATCGAGCAGCCCGATGCCTTCTGGGCCGAGCAGGCCCAGCTGATCGACTGGCACAAGCCTTTCGACACCGTCTGCGACTACAGCCGACCGCCCTTCGTCCACTGGTTCGCCGGGGGCCAGACCAACCTGTGCCACAACGCGGTCGACCGCCACCTGAAGGACCGTGCCGACCAGAACGCGCTGATCTGGGTCTCCACTGAGGTCGACAAGGAGATCTGCTACAGCTTCCGCGAGTTGCATGCCGAGGTGCAGCGCATGGCCGCCTGCCTGATCGAGCTCGGCGTGAAGAAGGGCGACCGCGTGCTGATCTACATGCCGATGATCGCCGAGGCTGCGTTTGCGATGCTGGCCTGTGCGCGCATCGGCGCCATCCACTCGGTGGTCTTCGGCGGCTTTGCCAGCGTCAGCCTGGCCAGCCGCATCGACAACGCCACGCCGGTGGTCATCGTCAGCGCCGACGCCGGCAGCCGCAGCGGCAAGGTCGTGCCCTACAAGGGCCTGCTGGACGAGGCCATCACTTTGGCGGCACACAAGCCGGCGCGCGTGCTGATGGTTGACCGCGGCCTGGCGCCCTTCGCCCGCGTGGCCGGCCGCGACGCCGACTATGGCGAGTTGCGCCGCAAGCACATCGACGCCCGGGTGCCCTGCGAATGGGTGGATGCCACGCACCCGAGCTACACGCTCTACACCAGCGGCACCACCGGCACGCCCAAGGGCGTGCAGCGCGACACCGGCGGCTACTGCGTGGCCCTGGCCGCGAGCATGAAGCACATCTTCCTGGGCCAGCCGGGCGAGACCTACTTCTCCACCAGTGACATCGGCTGGGTGGTGGGCCACAGCTACATCGTCTACGGCCCGCTGATCGCCGGCATGGCGACGATCATGTACGAGGGCCTGCCCACGCGCCCCGACGCCGGCATCTGGTGGAGCCTGGTCGAGAAGTACAAGGTCACGGCCATGTTCAGCGCGCCGACCGCGGTGCGCGTTCTGAAGAAGCAGGACCCGGCCTATCTGTCCAAGTACGACCTGTCTTCGCTGCGCGCGCTGTTCCTGGCCGGCGAGCCGCTGGACGAACCCACCGCCAAGTGGATCGCCGAAGCGCTGGGCAAGCCGATCATCGACAACTACTGGCAGACCGAGAGCGGCTGGCCGATCCTGACCATTGCCAACGGCGTGGAAAAGGCGCCCAGCAAGTTCGGCTCGCCCGGTGTGCCGATGTACGGCTACAACGTCAAGCTGATCAACGAGAGCACCGGCGAGGAGATCCGCGCCGCCGACGAGAAGGGCGTGGTCATGATCGAGGGCCCGCTGCCGCCGGGCTGCATGCAGACGGTGTGGCAGGACGACGCGCGCTTCGTCAAGACCTACTGGACAGAACTGGCCGGCAAGCAGCTGTACAGCACCTTCGACTGGGGCGTGCGCGACGCCGACGGCTACTACTTCATCCTCGGCCGCACCGACGACGTCATCAATGTCGCCGGCCACCGCCTGGGCACGCGCGAAATCGAGGAAAGCATCTCCAGCCACCCCAACGTGGCCGAGGTGGCGGTGGTGGGCGTGGCCGACAACCTGAAGGGCCAGGTGGCGATGGCCTTCGTCATCGCCAAGGACGCCAGCGGGCTGACCGACAACGCCGCGCGGCTGAAGCTCGAAGGCGACATCATGAAGCTGGTGGACGGCCAGCTCGGCGCGGTGGCGCGGCCGGCGCGGGTGCTCTTCGTGTCGGCGCTGCCCAAGACCCGCTCGGGCAAGCTGCTGCGGCGCGCGCTGCAGGCGGTGGCCGAGAACCGCGACCCGGGCGACCTGACGACCATCGAGGACCCGAGCGCGCTGCAGCAGGTCAAGGAGCTGGTGGCGCAGAAGTAGCGGCGCCGTCCCCCATCGGGGGGTGCGGCATCCCGCCGCCGGAGGGATGGGCAGCGCAGCGCGCCGGCCCAACACTGCGCAGCATCCACTTCAGGAGGTTGCCATGCCCTTTCTGCACACTCGGCGCCAAGTCATCGCCGCCCTGGTGACCCTGCCGGCCTGGGGCAGGCTGCCCGAGGCCCATGCGGCGACTGCGTTGATGTTGGCACAGCCGGCGTCGGCGGGCATCGACCCGACGGGCTACCTGGTCAGCGAGAAGTTCGACGGCGTGCGAGCCGTCTGGGATGGCCGCGTGCTGCACTTTCGCAGCGGCATGCCGATTGCGGCTCCCGCGGGCTTCGTCGAACGCCTGCCGGCCGTACCGCTGGACGGTGAGCTTTGGCTCGGCCGTGGCCGCTTCGAGACGCTGTCGGGCCTGGTGCGGCGACAGTCGCCCGATGTGGCGGCATGGCGAGAACTGCGCTACCTGGTGTTCGACCTGCCTGGCGCGAGTGGCCGCTTTGCCTCTCGAGCACAGCGCATCTCGTCACTGGCGCGGCACACCGGCTGGCCTCAGCTGCAGGCCGTGGAACAGACGATGCTGAGCTCGCCGCTGGCACTGCAGCGCCGGCTCGACGAGGTGATAGTCGCTGGCGGCGAGGGCCTGATGCTGCATCGCGCCGATGCGCCCTATGAGACCGGGCGCAGCTCGTCGTTGCTGAAGCTCAAGCCGCTGCACGATGCCGAGGCACGGGTCATCGGCCATGTCGCCGGCCGCGGCCGGCACAAAGGGCGGCTCGGGGCGCTGCGTGTGCGCAGCGAGCAGGGCGTGGAGTTCCTGCTCGGCACCGGCTTCAGCGACGCCCAGCGCGATTCGCCTCCAGCCATCGGCACCCTGGTCAGCTACACGCATCGCGGCCACACCGCCGGC
>JAGTRL010000422.1 GCA_018261815.1 Pseudomonadota bacterium | reverse complement strand
CGCCAGGGCCGCAGCCCCTGGAGCCCGCACAACGAGATGCTGCAGAGCTATGCCATCACGCTGGCGCTGCAGGGCACGCTGATAGCGCTGTTCGGTTGGAAGATGCTGCTGTTTCTGGCCATTCACAACGTCGTCGCCTGGTGGCAGCTGACCAGTGCCAACTATGTCGAGCATTACGGGTTGCTGCGGCTGAACGGCGCGGATGGCCAGGTCGAGCGCTGCCAGCCGCATCACTCCTGGAACGCCAACCACACCTACACCAACCTGGTGCTGTTCCAGCTCGAGCGGCACAGCGACCACCATGCCAACGCCGCGCGCCGCTACCAGAGCCTGCGCCACTTCCCCGACCTGCCGCAACTGCCCAGCGGCTACTTCGGCATGTTCCCGCTGGCCTACGTGCCGCCGCTGTGGTTCAAGGTGATGGACCCGCGGCTGCTGGCGCTTCCGCACATCCAGGGCGACTTCAGCCGCATCAACCTCGACCCGGCGCGCCGCGACGTGCTGCTGGCGCGTTACGGCGCGGTGGCCTCGGCGCGCTCATAGCGCGCGACGCAGCGCTGCAGGGCACGCGCGTCGCTGCGCTGCAGCGCCAAGAGCAGGCCATGGTCCACCGCGCGCCGGCAAAGCTCATCGGCAAAGCGGTCACTCACGTCGCGCTGGATCTGCAGCAGCAGGTGGGCCGTCACCTCGGCATCGGCCAGCGCACGGTGGGCGCGCCCGGCGCTGGGCAGGTGGTGCAGCGCGGCCAGCGTGCCCAGCCGGTGGTTGGCGGAGTGCGGGTACAGCCGGCGCGACAGCAGCACGGTGCAGGCGAACTCGTGGGCCGGGTCCTCGTCCAGCCCGGCGCGCTGCGCCTCGGCGCGCCAGAAGCCGCGGTCGAAAGCCGCGTTGTGGGCCACCAGCGGAACACCACGGGTGAAGCGGCAGACCTCGCGCATCACCTGCTCGGCCGGCGGCGCGTCGCGCAGCATGGCGTTGCTGATGCCGGTGAGCTGCTCGATGAAGGGGCTGACCCGCTCGCCGCTGTGCATCAGGCTGGCATAGCGGTCGACGATGCGCCCGCCGCTGACCAGCACCGCGGCGATTTCAGTGGCGCGCGCACCCTGGCCCGGCGAGATGCCGGTGGTCTCGAAGTCGATGACGGCAATGATCTGGGCGGCACTCGGCATGCGCCGATTGTGGCCGGGCGCCGGTGCGAGTCAGGCCGCCAGGGCCACCCGCGGCATGGCCGCCAACTCGTCCAGCACGCGCTGCAGATTCAGCCGGCCGTGCAGCACGGCCGTCATCTTGGGTGTGCACCGCTCGCCGACGCGCTCGAAGCGCACCCAGTCGTAGCCGTCCATCTCGGGCAGCCGCTGGCCGGTGGCGTACTGCGAGAACTGGCTCTCGCAACGCAGCAGCGCCACGTCGAAGCGCGGCATCAGCGTGGCAAACAGGTGCAGGTCCTTCTTCGGTCGGTAGTCGAATCGGCCCAACTCGCGTAGTGCGTGCGCTGCCAGGTCCAGGCCGGTTTCCTCGCGGGTTTCGCGCAGCGCCGCCTGCAGCGGGCTTTCGTCCTCGTGCGCGCCGCCCTTGGGCAGATCCCAGTGGTCCTGGCCGGTGACGTGGCACAGCAACAGCTCCTGCTGCTCGGTCAGGATCAGGATGCCGCAACTCAGGCGGCGTGGGGCGAACAGGTCCATGTCGTGCAGAGAGTTCATCTACCCCAGATGCGGCGAGTCGGTCTGGGTTCAACGGCAAGCGGCCGCCTTCGGTTGATGCAAGAGTGTGGCCAGCGCCCGTGACAAGCGGACGAAATGCACACGCCGGCCCAGCATGCCAGCGCCGGCAAGCATCGATGGAGGGAGAAGCGGCGCCTTTCGCCGCCGTTTCAGGCAGCCTTCTTCGCCGCGGGCCGGCGCCTCGGCGGCGCGCTCGGCTGCAGCTTGGCGGCGTAGTGGCCCAGCGCCCAACGCGTCTTGGTCTGCTCGCTGTCGTCGCGCTCGGCCCCCACTTCGGCCAGATAGGCCATGAAGCCACCGATGGCGGCGGCCGCCTGCACGATGGGCGCCTTGATCGACACCTCCATCAGCTGCTGGCCGTCCTCGCGCCGCCACAGCTCGGCCGTCATCGGCCAGGGGCAGGCCGGGTCCTCGAAGCGCCAGCGCTGAGCCACCAGCGGCCCCAGCACCACCAGTGTGGTGAAGTCGATGTGGCGCTGGGCCACCGTCATCAGGAACTCTTCCTGCTCGGCCGTGAACACTGCCTCGATCGGCTTGCTGCCCTCGGCCACGCGCTTGATCAGGCCCTTGCCCACCGGCATCGAGAACGACGCGGACTTGACCATCGCCCTCTCACTGGCATCGACCTCGATCTTGAAATCACGGTACTTGCGCCACTGCGCGCCGATCTGCGCCGGGTCCACCGGGCGGAACTTCACCGTGCTGTCGTGCTCGTCGCCGACGATCCGTCGGGCGCGGGCGATGATGCCGCCGGCCAGCAGCTCGAGCTTCGGCGTGTCGAAGAAGTAGATGTAACGCTCCTCGTCGTTGCGCGTCGTCAGGCCGAAGCGCGCCAGCGCGCCCTGCACCTGGTGGTCGGGCACCGTGGCCTTGATCTCGATCGCCTCGGCGCCGGCCACCGCCCGCGCCACCTTGTCCTGCGTAGCCCTGCCCCTTGCCTGCATGTCTGGCTCTCCCGGGCCGCCCCTGCGGCCACTGCAGGAGCTTAGCGCAGCGGGATCTTCAGGGCCGCGTCCACCGGCACCACGCCCACACTGTTCTGCGGCGAGCCCTCGATCACCCGGTCCGAGTAGGTCAGGTAGACCAACGCGTTGCGCTTGGGATCGACCATGCGCACCACGCGCAGCTTCTTGAAGACCAGCGAAATGCG
>JAGTRL010000421.1 GCA_018261815.1 Pseudomonadota bacterium | reverse complement strand
CTTTCGTGTGCTTGGCGGCTCACGCTTGGAAGTCTCTACGGTGGACAACCCACGGAAAAGTCAAACTTCTACTGCCACCCCGGCAGAGCCGGGGGGCCTTGGTAGCTAGTTCCGGGCGGCCGCGACATGTACGACATTCCCTTTCTCGACATTCCGCCGCTGCGCGCTGCCTCCGGCACGGTGCGGCTGCCGGGATCGAAGAGCATTTCCAACCGCGTGCTGCTGCTGGCCGCGCTGGCCGAGGGCCGCACGCTGGTGCACGAGCCGCTACAGTCGGACGACACGCGCGTCATGCTCGACGCGCTGTGTGCGCTGGGCTGCACGGTGCAACTGGCCGCGCACGGTGCGCTGCGCATCGACGGCCTGGGCGGCCGGCTGCCAGTGCAGCAGGCCGCGCTGTTCCTCGGCAACGCCGGCACTGCCATGCGTCCGCTGGCAGCCGCGCTGGCGCTGCTCGCCGCGACGCAGGGCGGGCGCTTTGAGCTGTCGGGCGTGCCGCGCATGCACGAGCGGCCGATCGGCGACCTGGTCGATGCCTTGCGCGCGCTGGGCTGCGACATCGTCGACCTGGGCCGGCCGGGCTACCCGCCGCTGCGCGTGGAGGGCCAGCCGGGCGGAATGCTGCACACCGGCCGGCCGATCCCCGTGCGGGGCGACGTCTCCAGCCAGTTCCTCAGTGCCTTGCTGCTGGCGCTGCCCCTGGTCAGCCAGGCGCAGGACATCGTCATCGAGGTGCAGGGAGAACTGACCTCCAAACCCTATGTGGCCATCACGCTGAACCTGCTGGCGCGCTTCGGCATCAGCGTGGCGCATGAGGACTGGCGCCGCTTCGTCGTGCCGCGCGGCAGCCGCTACCGATCCCCTGGCGAGATCCATGTCGAGGGCGATGCCTCCTCGGCCTCGTACTTCATTGCGCTGGGCGCGATCGCGGCGCACGGCGGTGCACCGCTGCGCATCGAGGGCGTGGGCAGCGATTCGATCCAGGGCGACATCCGCTTCGTCGATGCGGCGCAGGCCATGGGCGCGAAGGTGCAGGCCGGGCCGGGCTGGCTGCAGGTGTCGCGTGGCGCCTGGCCGCTGCGCGCTCTGCAGCTCGACTGCAACCCCATCCCCGACGCGGCAATGACGCTGGCGGTGATGGCGCTGTATGCGGACGGGCCGACGCGGCTGACGAACATCGCCAGCTGGCGCGTCAAGGAAACCGACCGCATTGCCGCGATGGCCGCCGAATTGCGCAAGCTCGGGGCCAGCGTGACCGAGGGCCAGGACTTCATCGAGGTCGTGCCGCCGCATCGCTGGCAACACGCCGCCATGCACACCTACGACGACCACCGCATGGCGATGTGCCTGTCGCTGGCCTCTTTCAACCCGCTGGCCGGGCACACGGGCAGCGGCGGACCCGGGCTGCCGGTGCGCATCCTCGACCCGCGCTGCGTGGCCAAGACCTTTCCCGACTACTTCGAAACCCTGTTCGGCGTGGTCAGTGCCGAGCCGGCCGACGTGCCGGTGATCACCGTCGACGGGCCCACCGCGTCGGGCAAGGGCACGCTGGCCGCAGCGCTGGCCGCGCGGCTGGGGTACCACACGCTGGACTCGGGTTCCCTGTACCGCGCCACCGCGCTGGCCGCCTTGCAGGACGGCATCG
This sequence comes from Pseudomonadota bacterium, assembly GCA_018261815.1. Taxonomy (GTDB): domain Bacteria; phylum Pseudomonadota; class Gammaproteobacteria; order Burkholderiales; family Burkholderiaceae_C; genus Rubrivivax. The sequence goes on along the minus strand of JAGTRL010000421.1, from coordinate 1,227 downwards.
CGCCCGACGACGAAGCGACGCTGGCCCGGCTGGCCGCCATGCTGGACCTGCGCTTCGAAGGCACCGCGGTGGTGCTGCGTGGGCGCCCGGTCGGCGACGATCTGCGGCGCGAGGACGTGGGCAGCCTGGCGTCGCGCGTCGCGGCGCTGCCGGCGGTGCGCGAGGCGCTGCACGGACTGCAGCTGGCGTTCCGCCGACCGCCGGGACTGGTCGCCGATGGGCGCGACATGGGTACCGTGATCTTTCCCGACGCGGCGCTGAAGGTGTTCCTCACCGCCAGCGCCGCGCAACGCGCAAGCCGCCGGCATAAGCAGTTGATTTCAAAGGGAATTCAGGCTAGACTCGATGACCTTCGCGTTGACCTCGAGGTGCGTGATGCCAGGGACAAGTCCCGCAGCGTCGCACCCTTGAGAGCAGCCGAGGATGCGTTGTCGCTCGACAACTCGGCACTGAGCATCGAAGAATCGGTCGATGTCGTGCTGGGCTGGTGGCAACAACGCAGGCCCTTCGACTGAAGCACAGGCTTCGATTGCCAGGCCAAAGAGCGCATCTCCCTTCCCCGCCGTGACCGTCAGGTCCCACAGGGGTGATGCAAGGTCCAACCACCAACCCCGTCGGCATTCGGGCCGACCCCCAGGAATCATCAACATGCAAACCCAGACCGCCGCTCCTGCCGGCATGGAATCCTTCGCCGCCCTGTTCGAAGAGTCGCTGAAGAGCAGCGACATGCGCGTCGGCGAGGTCATCTCCGCCGAAGTCGTGCGCATCGAACACAGCCACGTGGTCGTCAACGCCGGCCTGAAGAGCGAGTCCTACGTCCCCATCGAGGAATTCAAGAACGACCAGGGCGAAGTCGAGGTCCAGGTCGGCGACTTCGTCTCGGTGGCCATCGACGCCGTCGAGAACGGCTACGGCGACACCATCCTGTCGCGCGACAAGGCCAAGCGCCTGGCCTCGTGGATGTCGCTGGAGAACTCGCTGGAGTCCGGCGAGTTCGTTTCCGGCACGGTCAACGGCAAGGTCAAGGGTGGCCTGACCGTGCTGGTCAACGGCATCCGCGCCTTCCTGCCCGGCAGCCTGCTCGACACGCGCCCAGTCAAGGACATGAGCCCGTTCGAGGGCAAGACCATGGAGTTCAAGGTCATCAAGCTCGACCGCAAGCGCAACAACGTCGTGTTGTCGCGCCGCGCCGTCGTCGAGGCTTCGATGGGCGAAGAGCGCGCCAAG
>JAGTRL010000420.1 GCA_018261815.1 Pseudomonadota bacterium | reverse complement strand
CTATCGCGGCTCGCGCACGGTGGGCTACATGACCGACTTCACGCGCCTGAACAAGCGCATGCACAACAAGTCCTTCACCGTCGACAACCAGGCCAGTGTGGTCGGCGGGCGCAACATTGCCAACGAATACTTCGGCGCAGCCGGCGCCATCGCACTTGCCGACCTGGACGTGCTGGCCATTGGGGCCGTGGTGCCGCAGGTGTCGGCGCAGTTCGACCTCTACTGGAACAGCGCCTCGGCCTATCCGGCGGCACAGTTCCTGGCCGCGCCGCCCGCCGACGCGGTCGATCTGCTGCAGGCCGCATTTGCCCGGGCGCGGGCCGACCCGGTATCGGTGGAGTACCTGAAGGCGGTGGCCGAAAGCCCGATCCTGGTGGACCTGCTGGATCGCCGCCTGGAGCTGGACTGGACCACGGCGCGGCTGCTCTACGACGACCCGGCCAAGACGCTGGACCGCAGCGCGCGCACCGACGTGCTGCTGTTTCCGGCGCTGATGGAATCGCTGGGCAGGCCAGTCAAGTCCTTCGACATCGTCAGCCCCTACTTCGTCCCTGGCGAAGAGGGCGCGACCTTGCTGGCCGATCTGGCGCGCCGCGGCGTGCAGGTGCGCGTGCTGACCAACTCGCTGGCCTCGTCCGACGAACGCGTGGTGCATGCGGGTTACATGAAGCGCCGCGCGGACCTGCTGCGTGCCGGCGTCAGGCTCTTCGAGCTGAAACCGACCGCCAACGAACAGTCGCTGCAGGTGCGCGGCCGCTTCGGCGCCGGCAAGGTGGCCGGGCTGCATGCCAAGACCTATGCCGTCGACGGCGAGCGCATCTTCGTCGGCTCCTTCAACTTCGACCAGCGCTCGGCGCGGTTGAACACCGAGCTGGGCGTGGTGCTCGACAGCCCGCGCGGCGCTGCCGATCTGGCGCAGCTGTTCGACGACGACGTGCCGCAGCTGGCCTACGAGGTGCTTCTCACGCCGCAGGGTGAGGGCCTGGTGTGGGTCGAGCGCAGCGCCCCGGGCGGCGAGAAGCTCTATGACGTGGACCCGCAGACCGATTGGCGATTGCGCTTCACGGTTGGCTTCCTGGCCGGGCTGCCGATCGAGTGGCTGTTGTAGCTTCTCAGCCCAGCCGTTCCGGCTGGCCGGTCGACGACAGCACCGCCCGCCACAACTCGCCGTCCAGGTCGAGCCGCTTGCCGCCGCGTGCGATCTCCGACACCGGCACGTGCACATACTGGCCGTTGAGGAAGCTGATGACCAGGCCGGTGCGTCCCGCCATGCCGGCATGCACCGCATGCCGGGCCATGCGGTCGCACAGCAGCGCGTCCTCGGTGTTCGCCGGGCAGCCGCGGATCTGGTAGCTGGGGTCGAAGTAGCGCATCACCATCTCGATGCCGAGCGCCTTGAAGTGCGCGTCGAGCCGCTCCTTCAGGAACAGGCCGATGTCCTGCAGCTTCAGGTTGCCGGAGGCGTCGCGCCCGCCGCCGGCGCCGAGCAGGTCCTGGCCGGCGCCCTCGGCCACCACGATCACCGCATGGCCCCAGCGCTGCAGCCGCCGCTCCAGCGTGGCCAGCAGGCCGCCCTCGCCACCCAGCGCAAAGGGCACCTCCGGCACCAGACAGAAGTTGACGTCGGCGCTGGCCACCGTGGCTGCCGCGGCGATGAAGCCGGCATGCCGGCCCATCAGCTTGACCAGCGACACGCCGTGCTCGACGCAGCGCGCCTCGGTGTGCGCGCTTTCGATGACGCGCACCGCCTCGGCGACCGCGGTGCCGTAGCCGAAGGTGCGCGAGACATAGCGCACGTCGTTGTCGATGGTCTTGGGGATGCCTACCACCGCCAGCGCATAGCCGCGCCGGCGGGCCTCCTCGAACAGCGCCAGGCCGCCGCGCTGCGTGCCGTCGCCGCCCACGGTGAACAGCAGGTCGATGCGTTGCGCCATCAGGAAGTCGACCGCGATCTTCATGTCCACCGGGCCGCGCGAGGTGCCGAGCATCGTGCCGCCTTCGTTGTGGATGTCCTCGACCAGCTCTTCGCTGAGCTCGATCGGCGCGCGGCCTCGGGCCGGGTCGAGCCCGCGATAGCCGCCGCGGATGCCCACCACGCTGGGCACGCCGTAGCTGCGCCGCAGCTCGCGCGTCACCGAACGGATGACGTTGTTCAGCCCCGGGCACAGGCCGCCGCAGGTGACGATGGCCGCGCGCGTTCGCGCCGGGTCGAAGTACAGCTTGCGGCGCGGGCCGGCCTTCTCGAACAGGATCAGATCCGGCGGTGGCTGCTCGCCCTGCCACTGGATCTGCGCGGGCACGCGCACGCCATGCGGCAAGGCGTGGGGCAGCGGCGATTCATGGATCGCCTCGCCCAGCTGCGTGGGCATCAAGGTCTGCATGGCGGTTCGGCGTATTGCGGGGGGAGCCCTGGTGCGCAGCATAGGGCACGCGCCGGGCGGCCAGTCAAGACCTGTGGACGGCTAAGGCATGTTCGTCCGCACCTGCTATGGAGCCAGCAGGTCAAGCGCGGCGCCCTGGCCCGTCTGCCGAACGACTCACGGGCGTCGCAGCCGTGGCCCGGCGCCGCTGTGCACTCTGGCCGAAGCCGGCGCGGTACCAGCGCGAGAACGCGCTGGGCGCGGCAAAGCCGAGCAGGCTGCTCACGTCGAGCAGCGGCTGTTCGGTGCCTTCCACGTAGCGTTGCGCCAGCTCGCGGCGCACCGTCTCGACGATGGCGCTGAAGTTGCTGCCCTCGGCGGCCAGCTTGCGGTGCACGGTACGGCGGTCCACTCCCAGGTGCTGAGCCACCACCTCGACGCGGCACAGGCCACGCGGCAGCAGCAGCACGATCAGCTGACGCACGCGGTCAGTGAGCGCCGCGCTGCGCGCCAGCG
>JAGTRL010000419.1 GCA_018261815.1 Pseudomonadota bacterium | reverse complement strand
TCGTGCCGCTGGTGCTGCACCTGCACACAGGCTTTCACCGGCAGCGTGCGCAGCCGCAGCCTCAGGGCATAGCCCAGCGTGCCGTAGGAATTGGGCAAGCCGAAGAACAGCTCGCGGTGCTCGTTGTCCGGCGTGCAATGCAGCACCTCGCCATCCGGCAGCAGCACCTCGACGGCCAGCAGCGTGTCGTGCACCAGGCCCTGCCGGAACGAGGTGGCCTCGATGCCGACACCGGCCACCGCGCCGGCCACGGTGATGCTCTTCAGTTGCGGCACCACCGCCGGCATCACGCCGTGCGGCAGCGTCGCATCGACCAGCGCCTCGTAGCTGCACAGGCCTTCCACGTCGACCCAGCCGGCCTCGGCATCGACCTGCAGCACGTGGCAGAAGTCGTGCAGGTCGAGGCGCCGCTTGCGGGCCTCGTGCCGGTCGCGGAACAGGTTGGAGGTGGATTTGGACAACCCCAGCGGAGCGCCCGGATCGCCAGCGGCACGCAGTTGGTCGCGAAGCGCCTGCACCCGCTGCGCGTGTCCCGCGAGTTCAAACGCCGCCGTCGATGGCGCGTTCATACAGGTGGGCACGGCTCATCGGGTAGCTGTCGCGCGCGAGGTTGCCCTTGCTGTAGACGATCTGGAACAGGTGGGTGTAGCCGGCCGGCGAGCGGAACATTTCCGCACAGCCCACCAGGTAGGTGCGCCAGATGCGGCGGAAGCGCTCGTCGAAGCGTGGTGGGTCCAGCGCCTGGATGTCCGGCCAGCGGCGCTCGAAGCGCTCGGCCCAGGCGTCGAGCGTCAGCGCGTAGTGGCGGCGCAGGTTCTCGATGTCGATCACCTCCAGGCCGCAGCGTTCCATCTCGACCAGCGTGTCGGCCAGGCTGGGGATCCAGCCGCCCGGAAAGACATGTTTGCGGATGAACAGCTCGGTGTCGTAGTGGCCGACATGGCCGATGAAGTGCAGCAGGCCCAGGCCGCCGGGCTTCAGGCAGGCGGCATGGGCGGCAACCACCTCGGCCAGCTGGTCGCGCCCTGCATGTTCGAGCACGCCGATGGACACCACCTTGTCATAGGGGCCACCCAGCTCGCGGAAATCGGCCTCCCGCACCTGCAGTGCGCCGCCCAGGCCGCGCCGGGCGATCTCGGCGTCCAGCCACTGCACCTGCTCGGGCGTGGTGTTGATGCCGGTGCCCAGCGCACCCAGCGTCTCGTGGGCACGCAACATGAAGCCGCCGAAACCGCAGCCGATGTCGACGAAGCGTTCCCCGGCCGCCAGACGGATCTTGCGGCACACATGGTCGATCTTGTGGCGCTGCGCCTGCTCCAGCGTGTGCGTGCCTTCGCTCCAGTAGGCGCAGGTGTACATCAGCAGCGGGTCGTCGAGCCACAGCCTGTAGAACTCGGTGCCCAGCCCGTAGTGGGCCCGTGCATTGGCCTTGGCCTGCGCGGCGCTGCGGTTGGAATGGCGCAGCTCGTGCAGGTTGTTCTCGACCCGGTCGACCGGGTTGAAGCGCGGGTCGATATCGGCCATCAGGCCGGTGGCGAAGGCAGCGCCGAGGTCGCCCTCGACATCGACCTGCTGGTCGAAGTACGACTCCAGCAGTCCGATGTGGCCACGCGTCATCGTTGCCAGCAGGGCCGCGTCGCTGTGGAACACCAGCGCGAAGGCCGGTGGGCCGCTGCCGCTGCGGTACAGGCTGCCGTCGGGCAGGGTCAGGGCGAAAGGCGAGGCCGAGCGCGCACCGAGTCCGTCGATCAGCTTCTGCACGAAGGGCCGCAGCAACCCGCCCTGCAACTCGGCCACGCTGGCCATCGGCGGCCCTGGCGGCTAGCGCACCAGCAGCACCGGCACCTTGGCCTGGTGCACCACGCGCTGAGCCACCGAACCCAGCAGCAGGCTGCCGACCGCCCCGCGGCCGTGCGTGCCCAGCACGATCTGGTCGACGCCGCGCTCGTCGGCCACGCGCAGGATCTCCTGCGCGGTCAACCCCACCGCCGACTGGGTCAGCACCTTCTGCAGTCCGAGGGCACGGGCCTGCGCCTCGGCCTCGGCGAGCAGCCTGTCCTGGTGCAGGCGCTGCGCGCGTTCGACCGCTTCGATGTCGAAGGGCGGCAGTTCGCCGTAGAAGACCATGGCATCGGCCACGTTCAGCAGCACCACCTCCGCGGACTGCATCTGCTTGGCCAGTCGGGCTGCGGCTTCGATCGCACGGCGTGCGTGCTCCGAACCGTCCACTGCGATCAGCATCTTCATCGTCATGTCTCCGGGTGGGTGAAGGGGCTCAGCCGGCCCTGGACCGGCCGGGCAGGGCGCGGTCGGCCGCGTCCAGTGCCTCGATGACCTCGTCGTCCTCGACTTGGTGGAAGCGCAGGTAGTGCTCGCCGACCGCGAAGAACGGATAAGGCGTGTCCAGGCAGACCACCTGGTCGACCTCGCCGCGCAACTGCTCCAGCGTGTCGCGCGGCGCCACCGGCACGGCCAGCACCAGCGCGGCCGGGCGCCGCCGGCGCAGCGCCTTCAGCGCGGCGCGCATCGTGGTGCCGGTGGCGATGCCGTCGTCGACGACGATCACCGTGCGGCCTTCCACCGGCGTGGCAGGCCGGCCGCTCAGGTAGGCCCGGCGTTGCCGTTCGATCTCGCGCAACTGCACCTGCGCCTGCGCTTCGATGTAGTCGCTGTGCGCGCCCATGCCGCGCTGCACGTCCTCGTCGATGACGATGTCCGGCGGGTCACCCTCCACCACCGCAGCCAGCGCCAGTTCACGCTGCCAGGGCGCGCCGATCTTGCGCACCAGCAGCAGGTCCAGCGGTGCCTGCAGGGCCTGGGCCACGGCCGCACCCACCGGCACGCCGCCGCGCGGCAGCGCCAGCACGATCAGCGGCGGGCGCA
>JAGTRL010000076.1 GCA_018261815.1 Pseudomonadota bacterium | reverse complement strand
GCCGAGAGGCAGACCGATCCACCGCTTGCCGTCCTGCTTGAGGAATGCCTGGCCGGCGGGATACCAGCCGCCGTACTTCTTGCCGATGTATTCGGCCACATCGGTCACGTCGAGCAGCTTGTCCGGGTAGAGGTTGGCGTCGTCGTTGGTCGACAGGATGATGTCCGGCCCGGCGCCGGTATTGGCCGCGACGGCGGCCTTCGGCCGCACGTCTTCCCAGCCTTCGTTGTCGACGCGCACCTCGATGCCGGTCTTTTCGGTGAACTTCTTGACGTTGATCATGTAGGCGTCGATGTCGCCCTGCACGAAGCGGCTCCAGCGCAGCACGCGCAGCTTGGCGCCCTTCTCGGGCTTCAGCGTCAGGGTCTGGGCATGCACGGCCGGTGCCCAGACGGTGGCGGCCGGGCCGAGCGTGGCCGCGGCGGCAACGCCGGCGGAACCTTCTAGAAACCTGCGGCGGTTGAACCGTGTGTTCATGCTTTCGTCTCCTTCATCGTGGTTGTGGGGGCGGGAACGGTCAGGCCACCAGCCGCTGGCCGCTGCCGGCGTCGAACAGGTGGGCGCGCTGCAGGTCGGGCTGCAGCCGGATGGTGGTGCCGGGGGCGAAGTCGTGGCGCTCGCGGAACACGGCAGAGAAATCCACGCCCTCGTGCCGGCAGGCGACGAAGGTGTCCATGCCGGTGGGCTCCATCACCACCACCTGGGCGGCAATGCCGCCGGCATCGGCCAGCGTCAGATGTTCCGGCCGCGTGCCGAAGATCACCGCCTGGCCGTCGACGCCGCCCGATTGCGGCGGCGCGTCGAGCAGTGTGCCGTCAGCGAACTGGATGTGCGAGGCGCTGCCGCTGCGCCGCAGCGTGCCGGGCAGGAAGTTCATCGCCGGCGAGCCGATGAAGCCGGCGACGAACTGGTTGGCCGGCAGGTCGTACAGGTCGAGCGGGCTGCCGGTCTGCTCGATGCGGCCATCGCGCATGACGACGATCTTGTCGCCCATGGTCATGGCCTCGATCTGGTCGTGCGTGACGTAGATCGAGGTGGTCTTCAGGCGCTGGTGCAGTTCCTTGATCTCGGCGCGCATCGCCACCCGCAGCTTGGCATCCAGGTTGGACAGCGGCTCGTCGAACAGGAAGACCTGCGGGTCGCGCACGATGGCGCGGCCCATGGCGACGCGCTGGCGCTGCCCGCCCGACAGCTGGCGTGGATAGCGGTCGAGCAGCGCGCCCAGCGCCAGGATCTCGGCGGCGCGGGCCACCTTGCTGTCCACGGTGGCCTTGTCCTGCTTGGCCAGTTCGAGCGCAAACGCCATGTTCTGGCGCACCGTCATGTGCGGGTACAGCGCGTAGTTCTGGAACACCATGGCGATGTCGCGCTCCTTCGGCAGCACGTCGTTGACACGCTTGCTGCCGATGCGGATCTCGCCGCTGCTGATCTGTTCGAGCCCGGCGATCATGCGCAGCAGCGTCGACTTGCCGCAGCCCGACGGGCCGACCAGCACAGTGAAAGAGCCGTCCGGAATGTCGATGTCCACGCCGTGCAGCACGGCAGTGTCGCCGAAGTTCTTCTTGACTGCCTGAATCGTGACACTGGCCATGCACGCGAATCCCAAATCTGCGGACGATCGCCGCCAACGCAGTATCGGCACGGCCGGCCGGTAGCGCTATCAGGGCAAACCGTTAGCCGGCGCGGTCGACCCGGTGCGCTCGGCCGGACCGTGCCGCGCCGCTCAGATCTCGAAGCTGCTGCCCGGCGCCTTCGCCAGCGCCTGGTCGACCAGCGTTCGCGTCAGCGGCGGCGCGAAGCTCCTGATGAACTCGTAGGCGTAGCCGCGCAGGAAGGCGCCGCGGCGCACCGCGACACGGGTCATGTTGCTGGCGAACAGGTGGCGCGCATCGATGGCGTGCAGGCCGGCGTCGCGTTGCGCGTCGAAGGCCATGGCCGCGATGATGCCCACGCCCATGCCCAGCTCGACGTAGGTCTTGATGACGTCGGCATCCATCGCCGACAGCACGATGTTCAGCGCCAGGCCGCGGCGCTGGAAGGCGTCGTCGATGTGGGTGCGGCCGGTATAGCCGCTCTCGTAGGTGATGATCGGATGCAGCGCCAACTGCTCCAGCGTCAGGGGGGTGCCCTGGCCAGCCTGCAGCGCGAGCTCGTGGCCACGCGGCACCACCACCGCATGCGTCCAGCGGTAGCTGGGCAAGGCGACCAGCGCCTCGTACTGCGCCAGCGCCTCGGTGGCCACGCCGATGTCGGCCTCGCCGGCCATGAGCATCTCGGCCACCTGCCGGGGCGAGCCCTGGTGCAGGCGCAGCTGCACCTCGGGGTGCGCGGCGCTGAAGTCGCGCACCGCCGGCGGCAGCGCATAGCGCGCCTGCGAGTGCGTGGCGGCGATGGTCAGCGTGCCGCGGTGGCTGGAGGCGAAGTCTTCGCCGGCGCGTTTCAGGTTGTCGGCTTCGAGCAGCAGCCGCTCGATGATCGGCAGGACTGCCTGGCCCGGCGGCGTCAGGCCGGTCAGGCGTTTGCCGGCGCGCTGGAACAGCTGAATTCCGAGTTCGTCTTCCAGCTCGCGCACCTGCCGGCTGACCCCCGGCTGCGAGGTGTGCAGCACCGCGGCCACGTCGGTGAGGTTGAAGCCCTGGCGCACGGCTTCGCGCACGGAGCGCAGTTGCTGGAAATTCACGGTCTGCCGCGACGGGCGCGGCGGGCTTATGCGGTTTCCAGATTATCCGGGGACCTGAAGCACGCCCATCAAATGAATGCTTCTATGCATAGAAGCACCATGCATAAGCGGGCGGCCAGAATCAGCCGGCGGCGTACTTGACGCTGCAGCCGTAGGGCGTGGCCGTGGGAGTGCTGACCGGCTTGCCGGCCAGCGCATCGGCCAGCGCCGCGCGCACGAAGTTCTTCGCCGTCTTCACGTCCTCGGGGTTGGCGCTGCGCTTGTCGTCGATGCCGCCGGCATAGACCAGCACGCCCTTCGGGTCGATGAGGTACATGTGCGGGGTGGTGCGCGCGCCGTAGGCGCGGCCGACCTGGCCGGCATCGTCCATCAGCATCGCCGTCGGCGCCGCGCCCCAGGTCTTGTATTGCGCCGCCAGCGCGGCCGGTGCCAGGTAGTCGGCGTGACCCGGTGCGGTGGAACTGATGCTCAGCCAGACCACGCCCCGGCCCGAGGCATCCTTCTGCAGCGCCTGCATGTTCTGCGAGCCGTAGTGCTTGACCACGAAGGGGCAGCCGGGGTTGGTCCATTCCAGCACCACGAACTTGCCCTGGAAGTCGGCCAGCTTCACCGGCTTGCCCTGCGTATCGGCCAGCTGGAAGGCGGGCGCGGGCTGGCCAACGGCGGCCGACTGTGCCAGCGCGGCGGGTGTCGCCCACGCAGCAAGGGCAGCGGCGATCAGGACTCGGCGACGGGGAAGCTCCAGGCTCGGCATGGTCGACTCCATTTGCGTCCGCACCGCGATGCGGGTGGTCAGCACCCGCGCGGCGGCCGCGGCTCAGGGTTGCAGGGTGGACAGCGCTTCGCGCAAGATACCCTGGCTCAGAATCTCAGGCAGCAGCAGGGGTTCCCGGCCCGGCCGCAGCAGCACGTACACCGGCACGCCGTTGCGACCCAGCCGGGCCAATGCCGCGGTGATGACGGCGTCGCGGCGCGTCCAGTCGGCGCGCACCAGCACCACGTTCGCCTGCGCGAAGGCCTGGCGGGCTTGGTCGGTGTTCAGCACCAGGCGCTTGTTCACCTGGCAGCTGACGCACCAGGCGGCAGTGAAGTCCACGAACACCGGCCGGCCCTCGGCCGCAAAGCGTTCCAGCGCGGCCTCGTCGTAAGGCAGCCAGCCGCCTTCGGCCACCTGGGCGGTGCCCGTCGTCGGGTCGGCAGCGGGCAGTTCGGTCGGCCAGCTCCAGGCTAGCAGGCCGGCCAGGCCCAGCACGCCCACGCTCTTGCCGAGCGCGCCGCGCAGGCCGCCGATGTGCGCCACCCACAGCAGCAGCGCCACGCCGACCAGCGCCATCAGCACCCGCGCCATCGCGCCGACACCGGCCTGCTGGCCCAGCACCCACAACAGCCATACCGCGGTGGCGAACATCGGGAAGGCCAGGCCCTGCTTCAGCCGCTCCATCCAAGGGCCGGGCCGCGGCAGACGGCTGCGCCAGCCCGGCGCCACCACCAGCGCCATGTACGGCAGCGCCATGCCCAGGCCAAGCGCGCCGAACACCGCCAGCGCCACTGCCGGCGATTGCGTCATCGCAAAGCCCAGCGCCGCGCCCATGAACGGCGCGGTGCAGGGGCTGGCCGCGACCACTGCCAGCACGCCGCAGGCAAAGGCGTCGCCGGCCGGGCGCTGCGCGCGCCAGCTGGCGGCCCGCTGCGGCAAAAGGTTGGCGAACTCGTAGGCACCCATCAGGTTCAGCCCGATGGCAAAGAACAGCAGCGCCAGCACGAACACCATGCCCGGTTCCTGCAACTGGAAGCCCCAGCCGACGGCGCTGCCGGCCGCCTGCAGCGCGATCAGTCCGAGCGCCAGCGCCAGAAAGCTGAGCAGCACGCCGCCACCGTAGGCCAGTGCGTGGGTGCGCAGTGCCGCCGGCTGGGCCGCCTGTTTGACCAGGCCCAGCAGCTTGATCGACAGCACCGGGAACACGCAGGGCATCAGGTTCAGCACCATGCCGCCGACGAAGGCCAGCACCAGCGCCATCCACAGGCTGGTGCCGAGGCCGCCGGAAGCGGCCGGGGCCAGGCCCGGCGCTGCGCCATCCAGCAGGCGTGCGCCTTCGGGCAGCGCGATGCGCGGCACCTCGCGCAGCGGTGCGCTGAACTCGGCCATCGCGCTGCCGCCGCCCCAGACCGCCCCACTGCCACCCTGGGCCACGACCACGCCCTGCAGCTCGGCCGGTGGCGTGGCCTCGGCCATCAGCCGCAGGCGCAGCGCATAACCACGCGGCGTGGCATAGAGCTCGTGCCGGGCCGGCTCGATCAGCTGTTCGGTGAACGGAAACACCTCCACCGCCGGCAGCGCCGCGCCGGCCGGACGTTGGGCCTCGGATTCCAGCGTCAGCAGCAGCTCGCGGCCGTGGCGCTGCAGCCCGGCGGTCCAGCCCTTCAGGGGCTGGGCACGCGCCGCGGCGGCGCTTTCAAATCGCGCGGTCCAGGCGGTCGCGCCCGGCGTGGTGCCCTCGGCCACCACCGGCAGCAGCAGTTCCAGCGTGGCGCTTTCGGGGATGCAGACATCGTGGCAGACCAGCCACTGGGCCTGGGCACGCAGGCGCAGATCGCTGCCCGGACGGGCATCGGCCGGTGCGGTGAAGCGCAGCGGCAGCAGCAGATCGCCCTCGAAACCATAGTTGACCAGCGGGCCGATCGGCAGGCGCTTGGGCGCCGGCCATTCGATCTCCCCGATCTGGCTGCCGGCGGGCAGCTGCCAGTCGATGGTGGTCGGCAATCCCGAATCGCCTGGGTTGCGCCAATAGGTGTGCCACAGCGGGATGTGCTGCAGCCGCAGGCCGATCTGCAGGCTCTGGCCGGGCTGGACCGCACTGCGCTCGGCCACCAGCTCGGCCGTGACATGCTCGGTCTTGACCACGTTGGCCAGCGCAGCCGGACCCCAGGCGCCCAGTGCCATGCAAATCAACAGGGACCACAGACGGCGCAAGGCTCAGGCTCCACCACGACCAGGTCCGCGAGCATAGCCTGTGCCTCTGTCAAACTGCCGGCCATGCAGCCCATCACCCTGCTTCCCGGTTTGGCATGCGACGCCGAGTTGTGGCGCGACCAGGTGGCCGCGCTGGCGCCGCTGCGGCCCGTGCAGGTGAGCGACGTGCACACCCGCGGTACCACGCTGCCGCAGATGGCGGCGGCGCTGCTGGCCGAACACGGCGGCGATCTGCTGCTGTGCGGCACCTCGATGGGCGGCATGCTGGCCCTCGAATTGGTGCGCCAGGCGCCGCAGCGCGTCAAGGCGTTGGCCCTGCTGGCCAGCAGCGCCCGGCCCGACACGCCAGAGCTGACCCGCCTGCGCAGCGACGCGATCGCACTGTTCGAGCAGGGGCGCATGCGCGAGGTGCTGCAGGCCAACGTGGCCTTTGCCTTCGACCCGGCGCATGCCGCGGCGCTGGCGCCGCCTTACCTGGCGATGATGGACCGCGCCGGCGCCGGGCAGCTGATCGCGCAGAACCGCGCCATCATGGCCCGCGCCGACCAGCGGCCGCTGCTGCCGCGCATCGCCTGCCCGACGTTGGTGGTGGTGGGGCAGTCCGACCTGTTGACGCCGCCCGAGCATGCGCAGGAGATGGCGGCGCTGATTGCGGGCGCCCGGCTTGAGACCTTGTCTCAATGTGGGCACTTGCTCACCTGGGAGCAGCCGCAGCGCGTGAACCAGCTACTGATCGACTGGCTCGCCAGCCTTTGACGGGCGGGCTGCGGCCCAGGCTTCGCTGCGCTGGATCACGCCGCCGCCCAGGCAGACTTCGCCGTCGTAGAGCACGGCCGATTGGCCCGGCGTGACGGCCCACTGTGGCGTGTCGAAGTCCAGCCGGATGCCGCCGTCGGCCGGCAGCGCCAGCGTGCAGCGGGCATCGGCCTGCCGGTAGCGCGACTTCGCCGCATAGGCGCCCGGCGGCGGCGCGCTGCCGGCGACCCAGCTGCAATCGTCGGCCCACAGCATGCGCGACTGCAGCGCGGGGTGGTCATGGCCCTGCACCACCTGCAGCACGTTGGCGGCCAAGTCCTTGCCGGCCACGTACCAGGGCGCGTGCTCGCCGGCGCCGCGCGCCGCGCCGCGCTCCTTGACGCCGCCGATGCCCAGGCCCTGGCGCTGGCCGAGGGTGTAGAAGCTCAGGCCCACGTGTCGGCCGACGGTGCGCCCGCGCTCGTCGCGGATCGGCCCCGGCGCGTGCTTCAGCCAGCGGTTCAGGAACTCGCGGAACGGCCGCTCGCCGATGAAGCAGATGCCGGTGGAATCCTTCTTCTGCGCATTGGGCAGACCGATCTCGGCGGCGATGCGCCGCACCTCGGTCTTGGGCAGCTCGCCCACCGGGAACAGCGTGCGCGACAGCTGCGCCTGGTTCAGGCGGTGCAGGAAGTAGCTCTGGTCCTTCAGCGGGTCCAGACCCTTCAGCAGCTCGAAGCGGCCTGCGCGTTCACGCACCCGCGCATAGTGCCCGGTGGCAATCGCCTGCGCGCCCAGGCGCAGCGCATGGTCGAGGAAGGCCTTGAACTTGATCTCGGCGTTGCACAGCACGTCGGGGTTGGGCGTGCGCCCGGCCCGGTACTCGCGCAAGAACTCGGCGAACACGCGCTCGCGGTATTCGGCGGCGAAGTTGACGTGCTCGATCTCGATGCCCAGCACGTCCGCCACGGCGGCGGCGTCGACGAAATCGACGTTGGCGCTGCAGTAGGCATCGTCGTCGTCGCCCTCCCAGTTCTTCATGAACAGGCCGATCACCTCGTGCCCGGCGCGCTTGAGCAGGTAGGCGCTGACGGCCGAATCGACGCCGCCGGAAAGGCCCACCACGATGCGCTGCTTGTCCACGGCCTCGATTATCCTGGGGGCCTGACTGGCGCCTCGAACCCAGGAGCTGGAGCCCGTGCGATGTCCAAGACCGTGGAGTTCTTCTTCGATTTCGGCAGCCCGACCTCGTACCTGGCCTGGACCCAGCTGCCCAAGCTGGCCGCCGAGGCGGGCGCGCAGCTGGTCTGGCGGCCGATGCTGCTGGGCGGCGTGTTCAAGGCCACCGGCAACGCCAGCCCGGTGATGGTGCCTGCCAAGGGCCGCTGGATGAGCCAGGACATGGCACGCTGGGCGCGGCGCCATGGCGTGGCGCTGGCCATGAACCCGCATTTCCCGATCAACACGCTGACGCTGATGCGCGGCGCGACGGGCCTGCAGATGCGCCAGCCGGCCGACTTCGAGCGCTACGTGGACACGGTCTTCCGCGCCATGTGGGAGACGCCCTGCAACATGGGCGATGCCGCCGTGCTGGCGCAGGTGCTGCAGCGTGCCGGCTTCGACGCCGAGGCGCTGCTGGCGCTGGTGGGCGACCCAGAGGTCAAGGCCCGCCTCGTCGCCACCACCGAGGAGGCCGTGGCACGCGGTGTGTTCGGCGCGCCGACGATGTTCGTCGGCGAGCAGATGTTCTTCGGCCAGGACCGGCTGGACTTCGTGCGCGAGGCGCTGGGCTGAGCGCGATGGCACGCGGCCGCTACAGGGCCAGCGCCGGCTCGGGGCGGCCGAAGAAGTGGCCTTGGAAGGCCTGGTAGCACAGGCTGTCGAGGGTCTGGCGCTCGCAGCGGCAGTCCCGAGTGGCAAATTGTCGTCGCTCAACCGCGCAGTCTGGCGCCGGGCAGGTTCGAATCGAGCGGGCGCCGGTGCGCCATGACGCGGACTCAGCGGCTTGCATACCATGCACGGCATTCGGCCTCGCGCCCGCGCACGACGCGGCGGCCGGCCAGCGGGCCGGCGGGCGGCGTGACCACGGTGTACTGGTGCTCGCGATGATCGCGGTCCTCGGCGTAGATCACGACCCAGTCGTGCACCCGCCCCAGTTCGTGCGCCCGCGCGGTGTTCGAGAACAGCGCGGTGAAGTGCCAGTCGCCATGCCGGGTGTGCAGCACTGGCAGCCAGGACTTGCCTTCCGGGTTGAAGCGGCGCGGCGCAATCGTTGGCAAGGTGCCCGCCTCGGCGCTTGCGCGGTACGTTTGATCGACCTGCAGCAGCAATCCAATCGGCGGCCCCTCCTCGGTGGCGGCGCCCGTTTTCGCTGCAACCCCGGTGTCCGCGGCTGGCGCGAGCCTGGTTCGCCGCAGCGCGCGCGTCCGGTCGAGCATCTGCGTCAGCGACGCACGAATTGCCGCGGCGCGGCGTGGGCCGATCTGCGGCAGGCGCTCGAGCCGCCCGTCGCGGGCCGCGACCTCCAGCGACTCGAGCGAGTCGACCCCCAGTTCGTCGTGCAGACGGTGTGCCAGGGTCATGCCCACTCCGGGGATCGTATGAAACACCGCCTCGATATCGGCCGCGCCGCGCAGGCGGTCGAGCCGGCCCCAGCGGCCGGTCTGCACGATCTCGGCGATGGCCGACGCGATGCCCGGACCGATGGTCGGCAGGGCGTCGAGCCCGGCCAGCCCCTCGGACTCGAAGACCTTGCGCAGGCTGCGCGGCTGTGCGGCGATCATCTGGGCCGCATTGCGGTAGGCGGCGACACGGAAGGCGTTGTCGCCCTGCGCTTCGAGCAACGCGGCCATCTCCCGCAACAGGTCGGCAAACAGCGCGTTGTCCTGCGCTGCGGCGGCCGGCTCGGTCGTCCCCGGCGCCGCGGCGCTCGGCGGCGGTCCAGGTTGCGGGGTGGCGGCGCCGGCCATCGTCGAGCGCTTCGCTTCTGCCGGCAGCGTCCAGCCAGCGGCGAGCCCGGCTCAGGGCCGGGCTCGCCGCTCGCGCGGGCGGCCGCTGGCCAGCGCCCGCGCAACCGCCTGCACCTGCTCGGCGACGACCTCGATCACGTCGTCGAGCGCCAGCACGCCCTGCAGCACATCCCGCGCGTCGACGACAACGAGACGACGCACACCCTTTGCCCGCATCGCGGCCAGCGCATCGAGCACCGACGTCTGCTCCTGCACCGTGACCAGCCTGGTGCTCATCACATCCTCGACGCGCAGCGCGTGCATGTCGACGTCCGAGGCCAGCACCGCGGTGACGAGGTCGCGGTCGGTGACCACGCCAGCCGGCACGCGGCCTGCGGGCTGCTCGTCGACGATCACCAGGCTGCCGACATGGCGCTCGCGCATCAGTCGAGCCGCCTCGGTCAGCGTTGCTGTGCGCGGCACGCAGACCGTCTCGCGGGTGCACAGATCACCAGCGGTCAGTGGTTGGTACATGGCAGGTCCTTGGGTTGGTGCCCGACGCATGGAAACTCATGCCGTTGCGTTCACGGAACTCAACCTGCGGCGGCAATTGCGCGGGCACGTTCAATTCCCGTCCACTTTTGTGATTCTTCGAATCGGGGCAAGCCGGCGGTTGAGTCACCTCAACGAAGCTGCCGATGATCTAGGTGCCGGTGCATGAGCAGGGTGTCGCACAGGGCCGAAGCTCGAGCTTGAGTGCACTCAATGGCAGGCCGGCTCTGAGCGCCAAACTGCGGCACCAGTCCTTGTTGGCCCGCCTGACGCAACCGGCTCTGCCGACGCTGCCTGAGACAGTGCCCCGAAGGCACCGGCCGCGACCTGTCCGGCGCCCTGCATGCGCCACTAGGCCCACGTTGGATGGCCGCATCGGCACACCGGTCAGCTGCCGGTGGAAACCTGCTTCGGATAGCCCACCGTCTGCGCCAGCAGTACCTGCTGATCGGCACCGAGTTCCATCGCCTGCGCCAGCGCGTGGCGATCGAGCCAGGCGCGGATGACGGTTGCCAGGCCCTGCGAGGCACAGTAGAGGTACAGGTTCTGCGCCATCGCCCCTGCCGCAGTGAAGGCGTAGGCCTCGCGCTGCGCCGCCGGCACCAGTGTCATGCGGCGATGATCGGCGACGAACACCAGGTCCAGGGCCGCCTCGTCGGTGAAGTCCTGGTAGCCGGTGATGCCGCGAATGTCGCTGGGCACCTCGAGACGCAGCGCATGCGCCGCCGCGTCGTACAGATACAGACCCGACGGAAGCGCAACGAAGACATCCACTTCCTGCGAGTTCATCGCGCTCGGCGCCGTGCGGCCACCGAGCGCCGGCCGGTTCACGCCGGCGGTGGCCCACAGCAGCTCACCCAGCGTTGTCTCGGGCAGGGGCTGCGTGCCGAACTCGCGCTGTGATTGCCGCTGCCACAGCGCCTGCATCAGCGGCATTCCGCCGTCCTTGCCAGGCGGCGGCAGGGCCACGCTCTGCGACGAGTCGCCTCGGGCCGGCCGCGCCTTCAGTTGCCCCATCAAGCCCAGTGCCATCTTCGTCAATGTGTTCATGCGCCATCTCCGCCAGACCCTCATAACGAGCACGCTCGATGTTTGTGCAGACGGACGGGGCCCGCGTTGACCGCGCTCAAGCCGTGCGGCTGCGCGGCTTGAGCGCGGACGATGCCGGGCTCGTGGACAGTTCCTCGGGGATTGACGTGGCGCAACGGACGCTCGCACGCTGCCGCGATGATGACCCTGTGATGAGTCCGTCCGAGCCGTTGCCCGATCTCGATGCCAAGCTGCACTACCTGCGGTCGGGCTCGGCGCACGAAGCTGCAGGCACGGCTGTGGAGGCGATCGAAACCCACATGTCCTGGGTGTTCCTTGCAGGCGATCGCGTGCTCAAGCTGAAGAAGCCGGTGCGGTACGACTTCCTTGACTTCTCGACGCTGCAGGCGCGCGAGTTCTACTGTCGTGAAGAGTTGCGGCTGAACGCCCGGCTGGCGCCCGGCGTGTACCTGGACGTGCTGGCGCTGCAATGGCATGACGGGACATTCGCGCTGCTGCCGCCCCAGTGCCTGCCGGCGCCGGGGCAGACTGTCGACTGGCTGGTGCTGATGCGCCGCCTGCCAGCGCGTCACATGCTCGATCAGCGCATCGCCTCGGGGGATGTCACGCCCGCGGACATCGGCGCGCTGTGCGTCGTGCTGGTTGACTTCTATGGCCATGCGCCGTCAGTTGCCGTCGAGCCGAAGGAGTATGTACAGCGCCTGCATCGCGAGCAGCGGACGAACCGAAAGGTGCTGCTTGACCCGCGCTGGCCGCTGCCCGGCAGCGTGTCGGCGCTGGATCGGTTGGAGGCTGCACTGTGCGAACACGAGCCGGAGCTTCAGTCACGCGCCGCGCAGGGCCGCGTTCTCGACGGCCACGGCGATCTGCGGCCGGAGCATGTGTGCCTGCTGCGCCCGCCTGTGGTTATCGATTGCCTGGAGTTCAACGCGGCGCTGCGCCAGGTCGACCCTTTGGATGAAATCGCCTACCTCGGACTCGAATGCGAATTGGCCGGCGCCCCCTGGATCGCCGCGCAGCTGTTCGAAGGCTGTGCCTCTGCCTTGGATGGCCGGTCGAGCCCGGCACTGTTGCATCTCTACACCGCGCAGCGGGCGTTACTGCGCGCCCGGCTGGCGCTGGCCCACCTTCTCGATCCCAGTCCGCGCACACCTGACAGGTGGCCGGTACGCGCACGGCGCTACATCGAGCGCGCGACGACTGCGCTGGACGCGCTCGATGTGCTCGACGCGGGTGGCGCGCTGCAGGTCGAACCTCCGTCTCACAGCCCCTGATTTCCTGGGCGAGTACCGGGGCCGTCAGCGACGAATGCCATCGACTCACCCTCCCTTCATGGCAGTTTGACCTGTACCAAAGGGGCCTCACGGTCCTGCTCATGCATCAACCACACCGCGCGGCAATGATGCAGTCTGTGTGGGTGCCGACATGGCAGCGGTTCGCGGCACTGCCGCGCCGAGCTCTCAACCGGGCGGCTCGCGGTGTTCGAGCGCCAGACCCACCAGCTCCAGCACGATGCCCAGCGCGAAAATGCCCAGTCCGACACCCACCGAGGGCGCCAGCACCAGCAGCAGCAATCCGACGCCAATCAATGCGCCTGCGAAACTGCGCCGAATGCGGCGATTGCGGATCATGGCAGCCGGACCTTCACACTGGAACACCCTGGGGGCGATGTTGTTTCAGCTTGCCGGACTTGCCTGCAGTACGCATTGCGCAGACTCAATCGCCAGCACTGAGCTGGCCCGCACACTGCCATGATCATGGATGCCGGCCATAGCCGAGCGGTTGAGGATCCTGTCGATGCTGTTGTATTCCCTCGATCCCGAATGTGCACTGGCTGCGGCACTGTCGACACAGCTGGATCAGCCGATCGCACGGCACGAGGAGCGTCGCTTCGAGGATGGTGAATGCAAGCTGCGTCCGCTGTCGGACCCGCGCGGCGAGGATGTCTATGTATTGCACGGCCTGCACGGCGGGCCGGTGGACAGCCCGCACGACAAGCTCGCGCGCCTGCTGATGTTCATCGCCACCCTGCGCGAGCACGGTGCGTCGCGGGTCACTGCATTGGTTCCATACCTCGCCTATGCCCGCAAGGACCAGCGCACCAAACCCTTCGACCCGGTCGGCCTGCGCTATGTCGCGCAGATGTTCGAGGCGGTCGGCACTGATCATGTGATCGTGCTGGAGGTGCACAACGTCGCCGCCTTCCAGAATGCGTTTCGCTGCACCACCGTGCACCTGGACGCGCATGCCGTCTTCGACCCGATTCTGGCCGGGCTGGTGGAGGGCCCGCTGACTGTCGCATCGCCCGACCCCGGTGGCGTGAAGCGTGCACTGCTTTGGCGGGAGGCGCTTCAGGCGCGCCTGGCCGAGCCCGTGGGCTTCGCCATGATCGACAAGCGACGCAGTGCGGGTCTGGTCACGAGCGCCAATCTGGTCGCTGGCGACGTGGCCGGGGCCACGGTCTTGCTGATCGACGACCTGATCGCCAGCGGCGAAACGCTGCATCGCGCCGCCGCGGCTTTGCGTGACGCGGGCGCGCGCCGCGTGTTGGCCTTCGCTGCCCACGGCCTGTTCGCCGGCGCGGCAGAGGAAAAGCTCGCCAGCCCGCTGTTTGACGGCGTGGTGGTTACCGACAGCGTGCCGCCCTGGCGCCTGCGGGCCGACAGCGGGGCCCGCGCCCGGCTGCACGTGGCATCCGCCGCGCCGCTGTTCGCCAATGCGGTTCGCGATGCCTGCATGGCATGGCAGCGCTGATGCCGCCGCGGGAGGTTCATGAAGAAGATCGATTGCAGCGGCCCGTCGCAGTTCAGGAGGCTCTTGGCGAGCTGTCAGTGGATTGCGCGTACGCAATTGTGAAAGTCGCGCGCAGGCTACGCTGAGCCGATTTCAATGGGACGCCGTCTGTGATGGAAAGTGTCGCAACCCCTGCCATTGCCTTGCCCGACGATGTCGTCGCGCTGGTGCCGATGCGCAACGTCGTGCTCTTCCCCCAGGTGCTGCTGCCGATCACGGTGGGCCGCGCCCGGTCATTGGCTGCCGTGCGCCAGGCAGCCGCGGCCGAGAAGCCGCTGGGCATCGTGCTGCAGAAGGACGCCAGCGTCGACGAACCGGGTCTGGACCAGCTGTGTGCTGTGGGTACGCTGGCCAGCGTGGTGCGCGAGGTCAAGGCTGCCGATGGCCAGGTCCATGCGGTGTGCCACGGCCTGCAGCGTTTCCGGCTGGTCGAATGGGTCAGCGGGCATCCGTTCCTGGCCGCGCGCATCGAACGCATCGAGGAGCCGGCCCAGAGCTCCACCGAGGCCGAGGCGCTGGGCATGCAGTTGCGCGAGAGGGCGGTGGAGATCCTGTCGCTGTTGCCGGGCGTGCCGGCCGAGCTGGCGCATGCGCTGCAGGCGACGCGCGCGCCTTCGCACCTGGCGGACATCACCGCCAGCCTGATGGACGTGGAGCTGGCCGAAAAGCAGATGCTGCTCGAGACGCTGTCCACCGAGGAACGGCTGCGCAAGGTGCTGCAGTTGCTGACGCACCGCATCGAGGTGCTGCGCCTGTCACAGGAGATCGGCGCGCGCACCAAGGAGGGGTTGCAGGACCGCGAACGCAAGTTCCTGCTGCGCGAGCAGTTGAAGACGATCCAGAAGGAGCTGGGCGAAGACGGCGAGCAAGAGCCCGAGATCGAACGCCTGGAGCAGGCCATCGCCAAGGCCGGCATGCCGGCCGACATCGAGGCGCAGGTGCGCAAGGAACTGCAGCGCCTGCGCCGCATGGCAGGCGGCGGTGCCGAGACCGGGCCGCTGCAGACCTGGATCGAGTGGATGACCGAGCTGCCGTGGCGCCTGGCCGAGCGGCCGGCGATCGACCTGGAGGCGGCGCGGCGCACGCTGGAGGCCGACCACTTCGGGCTGGAGCGGGTCAAGCGCCGGATCCTGGAGTTCCTGGCGGTGAGGAAGCTCAACCCGCAAGGGCGCGCGCCGATCCTGTGCTTCGTCGGTCCGCCGGGGGTGGGCAAGACCTCGCTCGGCCAGAGCATCGCGCGCGCGTTGCAGAGGCCCTTCGTGCGGGTCTCGCTGGGTGGCGTGCACGACGAGGCAGAGATGCGCGGTCACCGCCGTACCTACGTGGGCGCGCTGCCGGGCCACATCGTGCAGTGTCTGCGCAAGGCTGGCGCGCGCGACTGCGTGATGATGCTCGACGAGGTCGACAAGATGAGCGCCAGCCTGCAGGGCGACCCCTCGGCCGCGCTGCTGGAAGTGCTGGACCCGGAGCAGAACGCCACCTTCCGCGACAACTACCTGGGCGTGCCCTTCGACCTGAGCAGCGTGATCTTCATCGCCACCGCCAACCTGATGGACACGGTGTCGGCGCCGGTGCGCGACCGCATGGAGGTGATCGAACTGCCGGGCTACACGCAGGAGGAGAAGCTGGAGATCGCGCACCGCTACCTGCTGCAGCGCCAGTTGCAGGCCAATGGGCTGCAAGAGGCACAGTGCCGCATCGGCGACGACGCGTTGCTGGCCCTCGTCGCCGGCCACACGCGCGAGGCCGGCGTGCGCCAGCTGGAGCGCGAGATCGCCCGCGTCATGCGCCATGCGGCGATGCGCGTGGCGCAGGGCGAGACG
>JAGTRL010000418.1 GCA_018261815.1 Pseudomonadota bacterium | reverse complement strand
GACGAGCCGACCACCGCGCTGGACGTCACCATCCAGGCACAGATCCTGGCGCTGCTCGACGAGCTGCAGCGCGAGATGGGCATGGCACTGCTGTTCATCACCCACGACCTGAACCTGGTGCGGCGCTTCACGCACCGCGTCGGCGTGATGGAGCGCGGCCGGCTGGTGGAAAGCGGCGACACCGCGCAGGTCTTCGCGCAGCCGCAGCACCCGTACACGCAGCGCCTGCTGGCCAGCCGGCCGCAGCGCGTGGTGCAGCCGGTGGCCGACGACGCGGCGCTGCTGCTCGACGCGCGCGCGGTGGACGTGAAGTTCCCGGTACCACAGGGCTGGTTCCGCAAGCGCTGGTTCGAGGCGGTGCGCCAGGCCACGCTGCAGCTCAAGCGCGGCGAGACGCTGGGCATCGTCGGCGAATCGGGTTCGGGCAAGACCACGCTAGGCATGGCGCTGCTGGCGCTGCAGGACATCGCCGGCGGCGAGGTGCGGCTCGACGGACACCGCATCGACAACGCCGATCGAACCGTTCTCCGCGCCATGCGCCGGCGCATGCAGGTGGTGTTCCAGGACCCCTTTGCCGCGCTGTCGCCGCGCATGACCGTCGGGCAGATCGTCGGCGAGGGCGTGGCACTGCACCGGCCCGAGCTGTCCGAGGCCGAGCGCGAGGCGCTGGTGCTGCAGATGCTCGACGAGGTCGGTCTGAACGAACGCAGTGGCGTCGCCCAGGTGCTGCAGCGCTATCCGCACGAGTTTTCCGGCGGCCAACGCCAGCGCATCGCCATCGCGCGGGCGGTGGTGCTGCGCCCGGAGGTGCTGGTGCTGGACGAACCCACCTCGGCGCTGGATGTGTCGGTGCAGCAGCAGGTGCTGGCGCTGCTGGCCGACCTGCAGCGCCGCTACGGCCTGAGCTACCTGTTCATCAGCCATGACCTGGCGGTGGTGCGGGCGATGTCGCACCGCGTGCTGGTCATGAAGAACGGTGACGTGGTCGAGCAGGGTGAGGCTCAGGCGCTGTTCGACGCGCCGCAGCAGGCCTACACGCGCGAGCTGCTGGCGGCGGCCCACCTGGCCTGAGCGGCGCGACGCGCTACGGTGTGTCGAAGCGGCGCGTGCCGAGCTTGACTTCGTAGCGTGTGCCCTTTTCGGGGTCGCTGAACTGCAGGCTGGTGCCGCTCCATTGGTAGGGCGCGAAGAAGCCGTCGATCTGCATCGCGCCGTGGAACAGCGTCACGCCCAGCTGGTCGGCATGCACCTGCAGCCGGTAGGCGATGTCGCTGACACGCACCAGCGCCTGGCCGGCCGCGCCGATGTCGGCCGTCACCGGCCCGCAGCTGGCCGCCGCATCGCCGACGGTCACGCACATCACCGCGTCGTAGTGGCCTGGCGGCGGAGGCAGACCCTTGAGCAGGGCGCCGGCCGTGCCCGGCGAGCCGAGCTCGGACGCGGCCAACGCCGAAGCCGCGCCGAGCGCCAGGATGGCCATGGCCAGCGGCAGCCCGGCGCGCATGCTGCGGCCTATTTGGTCAGCCCTTCGGCCTTGAGCGCTTCCTGCACGGCTGGGCGCGCCGCCATGCGGGCCATGAAGGCGCCCAGGTGCGACAGCGCCGAGATGTCCAGGCCGACGAACTTGCTCCAGTTGGTCACGGTGAACAGGTAGGCATCGGCGACGCAGAAACCTTCGCCCATCAGGTACTGTTTGCCTTCGAGTTGCTGGTTCACCCATTCCAGGCGCGACTGGATCCGTGCGCGCGCTTCGGTCTTGGTTTCCTCGGGCGTGTTGGGCGCGAACAGCGGGCTGAAGCTCTTGTGAATCTCCGTGCCGATGAAGGTCAGCCATTCGATCTGGCGGTAGCGTTCCATGCTGCCCCAGGGCGCGACCAGCTTCTTCTCCGGCACCTGGTCGGCGATGTACTGCACGATGGCCGGCCCTTCGCTCAGGCGCTGGCCGTCGTCCAATTCCAGCAGAGGCACATAGCCCTTCGGGTTGATGGTGTAGTAGTCGGTGCCGTCGGCCAGCTTGTGGGTCTTGGTGCTGGCCAGCACGGGGGTGAAGGCCAGGCCGGCTTCGCGCAGCACGATGTGCGGGCTGAGCGAGCAGGCGCCGGGGCTGTAGTAGAGCTTCATGCGGGTCTCCGGAAGGTGCGGGGGGAAGAGGCCGGAAATCGTACGCGAAAGGCCTCGCCGGCGCTTGCGGCACGGGGCGCGCGCCGCCATTGAGCTGGGGTAACCTCCGCACCGGAGGGGCCCCATGCCACGCAGTGTTCTCGATGAATCCCGGATCCACCCGGCCGTGCGCGAGCGCGTCGCCACGCATCACGCGGAGCTGGTGCAGGAGGTTCAGGCTGCCATCCAGCAGCATGCCGTGGTGGTGGTGGGCATGGCGCAGAACCCCTATCCGCGCAAGGCGCGCAAGGCGCTCGAAGCGGCCGGTGTGCCGTACCGCTACCTGTCCTATGGCAGCTATTTCAGTGACTGGCGGCGCCGCAATGCTCTGAAGATGTGGACTGGCTGGCCAAGCTTTCCGATGGTCTTCGTCAAGGGCACCTTGGTCGGTGGTGCCGACGACCTGGCCAGGCTGATCGACAGCGGTGAGCTGCGGCGCCTGCTGGCCTGAGCTGACACCGCGCGTGCGACGGCCGCGGATGCGTCTGGCATCACGGGCCGTGCGCGGATGGTTGGCGCTGACGCTGGGGCTTTGCGGGCTCGGCGCGCAGGGTGCCATTGCGCAACTCACGCCCTGCCGACTGAACGGTGTCGAGCACGAGGCCCTGTGCGGCAACTTGTCGCGGGCCCTCGATCCGGCACGGGAGAGCGGGGTGCGCATCGAGTTGCACTTTGCCGTGCTGCCCGCACTGGCGCGCCACAAGAAGCCGGACCCGGTGTTCTTCCT
>JAGTRL010000417.1 GCA_018261815.1 Pseudomonadota bacterium | reverse complement strand
GTCCACGTCGATGCCGTCGACGAACAGGTTCGGGTCGAAGGTGGGCTTGCTGACGAAGGCCAGCACCTCGCCGGAGCGCGGGTCGATGGCCACCAGCGCACCGCGCCGGTCGCCGAACATGTCCTCGACCAGTGCCTGCAGGCGGATGTCGATCGACAGGATCAGCGTATTGCCGGGCGTCGGTGCGTGGCTGCTCAGGCGGCGGATGGCGCGGCCGCCGGCGCTGGTCTCGACGCGCTCGAAGCCGGTCTGTCCGTGCAACTCGGCCTCGTAACTTTGCTCCAGGCCGAGCTTGCCGATGTATTCGGTGCCCTTGTAGTTGGCCAGCTGCTCGTCCGGCCAGTCTTCCATCAGCTTCTTCTCGGCCTGGTTGATGCGGCCGATGTAGCCCAGCAGGTGGCTGCCAGTCTCGCCCAGCGGGTAGTTGCGGAACAGCCGCGCCTTGACGTCCGCGCCCGGGTAGCGGAAGCGCTGCGCCATGAAGCGCGCCACCTCCTCGTCGCTGAGCTTGGTGCGGATCGGCAGGGAATCGAAGCTCTTGCCTTCTTCGAGCAGCCGCTTGAAGCGGCGCCGGTCGCGCGGGCCGATCTCGACGATCTCGGACAAGCTGTCGATGGTGGCCTCCAGGTCCTCGACCTTAGAGGGCATGATCTCCAGCGTGTAGGCCGAATAGTTGGTGGCGAGTACCACGCCATGGCGATCGAGGATGCGGCCGCGGTTGGGCACGATCGGCAAGACCGCAGTGCGGTTGGTCTCGGCCTGGGCGAGCAGGTCCTCGTAGCGCACCACCTGCAGGTAGGCCAGGCGCGCGCCGAGCAGCGCAAAGGCCAGCAGCACGAAGGCCCCGGCCGCGATCAGGCGCAGCCGGAAGCGGTCCAGCTCCTTCTCGAGGTTCTTCAGCTCAGACATGAGCCCACCCCCATAGCGGCCGTGGGCCGCTCCCGCTCAACGGGGCGCCGCCAGTGGCCCGGCCATGCCGGATCCACGGTGGCCGCTTGGAAGGAAACCGCAAGGCGTTCACAACGGACGATTTTGATCGGGGTCGGGCGGGCGGCGCTGCGGTGCCAGCAGCAATGCGGTAATTACTGGCCACAACAGCGCTTCAGACAGTGGCGCAAACAGCAGTTCCCAGCCCGGGAACATGCCGCCGGCCAGCATGCGCACGATCAGCGATACCAGGTGCGCGGCCAGAAACAGCGGCAGCACCTGCACCGCCTGCTCGGCCAGGCCGAACCACAACAGCCGGCGGTGCGCACTGATCGCGCCGAAGCTCAGCAGCGTGTAGGCCAGCGCGTGCTGCCCGAGCAGCGCGCCCTCGTGCACGTCCATCAGCAGCCCGAAGACGAAGGCCACGCCCACACCGACACGGCGCGGCTGGTGCACGTTCCAGAACACCAGCACCAGCGCCAGCATGTCCGGTTGCGCCGGATGCCGGCCCAGCGGCAGCAGGTTGATGCCCAGCGCCAGCAGCAGCGTCAGCGCGATGAAGAAGGGGTTGACCGGCAGCAGCAGCTGGTCGGACCCGCGCGGCATGATCATCGCAGCGGCCCCTTGGACGGACGCTCGGGCTTGTCCACCGGCGCCGTCGGCTCCTCGCGCGGCGGCCGCTGCAGCGCCAGCGGCTCCAGCACCAGCACGTGGCGTACGCCGTCTGGCGACGCGCTGGGCGCCAGCAGGATGCGCGCAAACCCGGATTCGGCGCGCCGCTCGACCGCCGTGACGCGGGCCACCGACAGACCCGGCGGGTAGACGCCGTCCACGCCGCTGGTCATCAGCTCGTCGCCGACCTGCACATCGGCATTGGCCGCCATGTAGCGAAGCTCCATCGCATCGCCGCCGGCGCCGCCGAAGGCCGCGCTGCGGGCCAGCGTGCGCGCGTTCAGCACGGGAACCGCAGCGTCCTTGTCGATCAGCAGCGTGACCTGCGAGCTCAGCGGGAAGACGCGCGTCACCTGCCCGAGCACCCCGTCCGGCCCGACCACCGGGGCGCCGAGTACCACGCCCTGGGTCGCGCCGCGGTCGAGGAACAGCTTGCGCGAGAACGGGTCGGCCGCCTCGTAGAGCACCTCCGCCGCAATGCTGCGCACCTGCAGCATCGGCCGCATATCCAGAAGGGCGCGCAGGCGCTGGTTTTCGCGTTCCAGGCGATCGGCCCGAGCGGCCTTCTCGGCCTGCTGCGCCAGTTGCGCCTGCGCGGCCTTCTCGCTGGCCAGCGCGCCGTTCAGGCCGCGCAGGTAGTCGGCGCCACCTTGCCACAGCTGCACTGGCACGTTGAGCACGCGCTGCACCGGCAGCAATGCGGTAGCCACGGCGGCGCGCAGCGGTTTGGCGAACTCGAAGCGCGTGTCGGCCACCATCAGGAACAGCGCCAGCGCCGAGAAGAAGGCCAGCTTCGTCAGGGCCGATGGGCCCTGACGGAAGAACGGGGGGGGCGTGCGGTCGAAGGTGCCTAGCGACATGGCGGCCGCGCGTGGACGGAACGGGCGGGGTCAGCCCCTCTCAAGCAAATGTGGCCTTGCCACTTTGCTTGACCCCCAGGGGCGGGAATGACGAAGTCATTTCCTAGGGGCACTCACTCGGAAGTGAAGATGCCGCCCAGGCGGTCCATGCGCTCCAGCGCCATGCCGCAACCGCGCACCACGCAGGTCAGCGGATCCTCGGCCACCAGCACCGGCAGGCCGGTTTCTTCGGCCAGCAGCCGGTCCAGGTCGCGCAGCAGCGCACCGCCGCCCGTAAGCATCATGCCGCGCTCGGCGATGTCGGCGCCCAGTTCCGGCGGCGTCTGCTCGAGCGCGTTCTTCACCGCGCTGACCATCTGGTTCAGCGGGTCGGTCAGCGCCTCGAGGATCTCGTTGCTGCTGATGGTGAAGCTGCGCGGCACGCCTTCG
>JAGTRL010000416.1 GCA_018261815.1 Pseudomonadota bacterium | reverse complement strand
TGGATCGCCTGGGGCGTGATCTCGATTTGGTTCCTCTACCGCATCGTGCGCGGCTGGATGAACCTGAACGCCAACGCGCCGATGCCCGGCTGAGCAAGGAGTTCCAGTGAGCCACGATCCGAACTGCATCTTCTGCAAGATCGTCGCGGGCCAGATTCCGTCGAAGAAGGCATACGAGGATCCGGAACTTCTGGTCTTCCACGACATCAATCCCTGGGCGCCGGTGCATGTACTGATCATTCCCAAGCAGCACATCGCCACGCATTACGAGGTGCAGGCCGAGCACGAGGCATTGTTGGGCCGCATGCTGGGGCTGGCGCCGCGCCTGATGCGCGACCTGGGGGTGGTCAATGGTTTTCGCACGCTGATCAACACCGGGCCGGACGGGCGCCAGGAAGTGCCGCATCTGCACATGCATGTGATGGGCGGGCCCCGGCCCTGGCTGAAGGGCTGAGGCTCCAACCGCCTAGAATCCCGATTCCCTTTCCAGGAGAAATGTCATGGGTTCGTTCAGCATCTGGCACTGGCTGATCGTGCTGCTGGTCGTGGTGTTGATCTTCGGCACCAAGAAGCTGAAGAACATCGGCTCCGACCTGGGCGGTGCCGTCAAGGGCTTCAAGGACGGCGTGAAGAGCGGCGGCGAGCCCCCCGCCGAGGCCGACGCCAGCCCGGCGCCGCAGGTCGGCACGCACAAGAGCGCCAGCAGCAACACGGTCGATGTCGAGGCGCGGACCAAGTCCTGACTGTTCGCGTGAGCCACCGCACCGCGAGGGCAGGCCCGCGCCCGCCTGAGGCCGCATGATCGATTTCGGCTTCGACAAGCTCGCCCTGATCGGGGCGGTGGCGCTGATCGTCATCGGCCCGGAGAAGTTGCCGCGCGTGGCCCGCACTGTGGGCCACATGCTGGGCAAGGCGCAGCGCTATGTGGCCGACGTCAAGGCCGAGGTCAACCGCTCGATCGAGCTCGACGAACTGAAGAAGATGAAGACGCAGTTCGAGGATGCGGCGCGCGATGTCGAGCAGAGCGTCAATGCCGAGGTGCAGCAGGCCAGTGCGTCGCTGGAATCGAGCTGGTCGGATCTGCAGTCCAGTCAGGGTGATTCGGACAGCGGCACGCACGACGGCCTGCGCCCGCCGCCGCAGTACAAGCACCCGAAGAAGCGCTGGCGGCTCAAGCGCGGCGCCACGCCGCAGTGGTACAAGCAGCGTCTCGGCATCCGCACGCGGGCGCAGTCCGGAGCGGCGCGCGTGGCCCGCTTCAGGCCGCCGGGCTACAGCGGCAAATGAGCGAGCCCGACAAGCCGCGCGACGAACTCGAGGGCACCGAGGCGCCCTTCGTTTCCCATCTGGTGGAGTTGCGCGATCGGCTGATCCGGGCGCTGATCGCCGTCGGCGTGGCCTTCGGCGTGCTGGCGCTGTGGCCCGGGCCGGGGCCGCTGTATGACATGCTGGCCGCGCCTTTGGTGGCCAACCTGCCGGCCGGCGCGACACTGATCGCCACCAACGTCATCTCGCCCTTCATGGTGCCGCTGAAGATTACGCTGCTGGCGGCCTTCCTGGTGGCCCTGCCGGTGGTGCTGTACCAGGTGTGGGCCTTCGTGGCGCCGGGTCTGTACAGCCACGAGAAGAAGATGGTGCTGCCGCTGGTCATCTCCAGCACGGTGCTGTTCTTCCTGGGCGTGGCTTTCTGCTACTTCTTCGTCTTTGGCCAGGTCTTCAAGTTCATCCAGGGCTTCGCGCCGAAGAGCATCACCGCGGCGCCGGACATCGAGGCCTATCTCAGCTTCGTGATGACCATGTTCATCGCCTTCGGCGCCGCCTTCGAGGTGCCGGTGGCCGTGGTGGTGCTGGCGCGGCTGGGCGTGGTCACGATCGATCAGCTGAAGCAGTGGCGCGGCTATTTCATCGTTGGCGCATTCATCGTTGCGGCGATCATCACGCCGCCCGATGTGGTGTCCCAGCTGGCGCTGGCCATTCCCATGGTGCTGCTCTACGAGTTCGGCATCTGGTCGGCCAGGCTGTTCATCAAGCACACCAAGTCTCCGGACACCGAGGCCGAGACCAAACCCGACGGCGCAACCTGAGGCCTGCTATTCCGCGGCGCGGCGCTGCGCCTTGGGCCGCTGCCCCACCGTCAGGTTCAACTGCAGTGCCTGCGCACCGCGCTGCACGGCAACGCTGGCCACCGCCTTCGGCTTCAGCGCCGCCACGATCGCCAGCAGTTGGGCGGTGTTGGCCACGTCGGCACCGGCAATCGACACCACCACGTCGCCCGGGCGCATGCCGCCGCGGCTGGCCGGCCCATCCTGCAGCACGCCAGTGATCAGCACGCCCTGCGTCAGCGGCAAGCCCAGGCTGGCCGCCAGTTCGGGCGTCAGGTCGCGAGGCTCGACGCCGATCCAGCCGCGCGTGACCTGGCCGTCGCGCAGCAGCGCGGCCATCACGTCGCGCGCCGAATCCACCGGGATGGCGAAGCCGATGCCCATGCTGCCGCCGCTGCGGCTGTAGATGGCGGTGTTGATGCCAATCAGCCGGCCGTCGGCATCGACCAGCGCCCCGCCCGAATTGCCCGGGTTGATGGCCGCGTCGGTCTGGATGAAGTTCTCGAAGGTCGACAGGCCAAGCCGGTTGCGCCCCAGGGCGCTGACGATGCCGGAGGTGACGGTTTGGCCGACGTTGAAGGGGTTGCCGATGGCCAGCACCACGTCGCCCACCTGCAGCGCGCGCATGTCGCCCAAGCTGATGACCGGCAATGCGTCGAGCTTGATCTGCAGCAGTGCCAGGTCGGTCTCCGGGTCGGTGCCCACCAGCTGTGCACGCGTCTGCCGGCCGTCCACCAGTTGCACCTCGATCTCGCTGGCGCCTTCGACCACGTGGTTGTTGGTCAGCA
>JAGTRL010000075.1 GCA_018261815.1 Pseudomonadota bacterium | reverse complement strand
GTGTAGGCCTCCAGGTGCTTCCAGCGCCGGATCGGCTCGGCCACGCTCTCGGCCGGCACGCCGGGCTGCACCTGCACCAGCACCGCGTTGACGCTGTGGTTGGCGGCCTGCGAGGCCTGGATCGCCTCCAGCAGCCCGGGCACTCCCGGCCGGTTCAGGGCAGGGTTGGCGGCGGTGCGGGCGCGGTCATTCAGGATGGCGTCGTTGTCCTTCAGGAACTGGGCTTCCTGCGCGTCCTTCAGCGGGATGAAGACCATCGGGTCCCCGCCCGACGACACCATGCGCTGGGTCAGGCCCACCACCGTGTAGTCGTGGCGCCGGATACGGATGCGATCGCCGAGCGCAAAGCCGGTGCGCACGTCGGCCACGGCTTCGTAGTGGCTGCGCGTGATGTGGCGGCCCGCCACGAGGTAGCCGGGTTCGCCAGGTTGGCCGGGCTCGAAGCCGACGACCATGGCCCGCACTTCGTGGTCTTCGCGGCCCTCGTAGCCTTTGCCCTGGCCCTGGCTTCGACGTACCTGCATCGTCAGGTACGTGACGTTGGCGGCGCGCGCCACGCCCGGCAGGCCGAGCACGCTGCGCACGACATCGTCGCGCAGGCTGGACGACTCGGCATACGGCCCCTGCGTGTCCTGCTGCACCACCCACAGATCGGCGCCGCTGTTGTCGAGCAGGGCCTGCGCATCGTCGACCATGCCGCGGTAGATGCCGGCCATGGACAGCGTCACGCCGATCAGCAGGCCCAGGCCGATGCCGGTGAGCACGAATTTCCCCCAGGAATGCAGGATGTCGCGGCCGGCCAGGCTGATCATGGCTGGCTGCCGGTGAGGGCGTCGACGACCTTGATGCGGCTGTCGGCCGTGAGCTCCTTCTCGCTGTAGACCACCACCTCGTCACCGGCTTTCAGGCCTTCGAGCACCTGCACCTGGCCGTCGAGGCTGGTCAGCCCGATGCGCACTGGAGCGAAGCGGAGCTTGCCGCCCTCGAGACGCCACACGCCGACCTGATCGGCCTGACGTCGCATGGCGGGGTTGGGCAGCAACACCGCCGGGGCCGGGGTCGGCAGTGTCAACGTGACCTCGGCCAGTTCGCCGGTGGACAGGCCGGCGGGCGGCGTGTCCATGGCCACGAGGGCCAGACGTTCCTCGGTGATGCTGTCGCTCGTGGCCTCCACCCGAGCCACCTTGCCGTACAGACGCGCGCTCGGCTTCGAGCGCAGCACGATCGATGCCGGCAGCCCTTCGACCAGGCCGGCCGAGCGACCTTGATCCAGCCGCACCCGAATCCACAAGGACGTGGGCTCGATGAGCCGCAGCACGGCTTGGCCTGCCACCACGGTGGACCCCACTTCGGCATCGCGGCTGATCACCACACCGTTGGCGGGTGCCAGCAAGCGCACGTTGTCACGCTGCTGTCGCAGGCCCGCGCGTTCGGCCGCCAGGCGCTGGGTGTCCTGGCGCGCGGCGGCCAGGTTCGCGTCGGCGCTGGCCACGACAGCCTCGGCCGAGGCCTGCTCCTGCTGCTTGGCCTCGACGGCACCAGCGCTCATGAATTTCTGCGCACCCAGTTCGACATAGCGACGCGCCGTGATGGCTGCCAGTTCACTGCGGGCCTGGGCGTCGCGCCGCTGCGCCTGCGCCGCGGCGATGGCGCTGCCGGCGCGTGCAATCGACGCATCCAGGGCTGCGGCGCGCTCGTCGAGGTCCACCGGATCCATTTCGGCCAGCAGCTGCCCGGCCTGGACCGTGTCGCCGACATCGACCAGCACCTTGCTGACGCGGCCGGCGGCGGTCGGCCCGATCAGGTAGGCACGGCGCGCCTCGACCGTACCGATGCCGAACAGCGACGGCGACAGGCTGCCGACGGTGGCCTGGGTCACCGTCACGCGAACCGGCGCCAAGGGACCCGAGCGCATGACCACATAGACCAGCGCCACGATCAACACCACGCCCAGCAGACCCAGGCCGAGCCGGCGCCACAAGTTCGAGGGGATCTTCATGCCGCCACCCGGATGCCGCGAAGGTACAGGGCGAACACGCTGTCCGCCTGCGCTTTCATCGCCGCCGGTTTGCCCGTCAACATCGACTGCATCACGAGGCCCTGGACAATGCCGACAAAGAGCGTGGCAGCGGCTTCCTGATCGAGCCCGGCCGGCAACTGGCCATTCTTGACGCCGGCCTGGAACAGACCCAGCAGAAGTTGCCGGTAGGCCTGCAGCAGCGCTCGCACTTCCTGCTTGACCGGGGAATCGGTGGGTTGCTGCAACTCGTGGAACATGATCCGGGGCGCGCCGGGATGCGCGATCACGAAAGCCACATGGGCACGAAACACCGCTTCGAGCCCTTCAGGTGCGGTGGCCTCCGCCCGGGCTGCTTCATGCAGCTTCAGCAGCAAACGCTCGCGCACCCATTGCATCGCCGCCAGCCAGATGGCGTCCTTGGTGGGGAAGTGCTTGAACACGGCGCCCTGGCTGACCCCGATGGCGGCGGCCAGGGCGCTGGTGGTGATCGATACCGGACTGTGTTCCCGGGCCAGCTTCAACGCGGCCGCGACGATTTCCGCCTGGCGTTCCTCGGTGGGCAATCGGATTTGCATGGTGAGTGGGCCGTCAGTCCGTAGGTAAGTAATTGAATACTTGCCATGATACGCGCATGCAAATGAAATTGCCCAGCGCGGGCCGCGATCGCTCGGTCTGTGGATCTGGACGTGCTGCTCGGTTGCGCTGCGGCGAAGACGCCGCAGGCGGGCTGGGCACAACCCGCCCCTTGGGACAGTCAGCCTGCGCGTGCGCTGTCGGCAATGCGCCGCGCCAGATCCGCCAGCGCCTGGCGGTGGGCGATGGCCAGGTCGTTGGCGTCCACGCCCGCGGCTGGGGTGGTGAAGCGGGCGTCGAAGATCGCCGGCCGCGCGCCGCCCTTGGCATCGGCCAGGCTCCAGCGCGCCGCGAGCAGCACGCCGCGGCGGTCGGCGGCCACGTCGAAGGCGCCGAGCTCGACGCGCAGCTGCCGCGTCGGCAGCACGCCCGGCGGCAGCGGCGCCGACCACACCGGCGCGCCGAATTCGCGCTCCAGGTCCTGGCGCAGCAGCCGCGGCACGGCGTCGCGCAAGGGCTCGGCCCAGCGTGCCCCGCCCAGGCCCTGCAGCCCTGCCGCGCCCTGCGGCACGAGCAGCGCGTCGCGGTCCAGGTGCCCGGGCAGCTGCACCGGCGCCATCAGCTGCCAGACACCGGGCACAGCGGGTGCCGGCGCCGCGGCCGGGCCCGGCGCCTCGGCGGGCAGGCGCACCCAGTGCACCGGCGGCAGGCTGCCCCCGGCACAGGCGCCCAGCAGCAGCGCCGCGCCCGGCAGGGCGGCGGTCAGAAGGTGGCGACGGGTCGGCATCGGCAGGGCTCCGGCAGGCGGGTGGTGTTCAGGGCGTGGCCGGCGCGGGGGCCCGCCCGCGCAGCAGCAGGTCGGGCTGCCTTTCGACCGTCTCGCTCAGTTCGCGCAGCGCGCGTGCGGCGCGCGACACGTCCTGCAGCGCACGGTCGGCGCCCAGGCGCAGGCTTGAATCGCCGGCCGCAGCCTCGCGCAGTGTGGTGGCCGCCAGCGTCAGTTCCTCGGCCGTGAGCCGCAGTTCCGCGGTCAGGGGCACGAGGCCCTGCGCCACGCTGCCCACCTGGCCCTGCACCGCCGACGCTGCATCGCCCAGCTGCACCGCACCCTGCCCGACCTGCTGCAGCGTGCGCTGCGTGCCGGCCAGCGTCTGCCGCGCCGATGCGCTCAGCGGGCCCAGCTCGCGCTCCAGCCGTGCGGCCAGCCGCTCCAGCGCCTGCGCCGCATCGGCCGTGCGCGCCAGCACGCGCTCCGGCTGCGGGCCGGCCATCAGCTGCCGCGCCGAACGCGCCAGCACTGCCAGGTCCTGGCCGATCTGCGCCAGGTCCAGCCCCTGCAACTGTGCCTGCAGCGTCTGCAGCCGCGTTGGCTCGGTCGGGATCAGCGGCAGCGTGCCCGGGCCGGGCGTCGCCGGTGCAGCCGAGGCGCGCGTCGGGTCGATGTCGACCTCGACATATAGCTGGCCGGTGAGCAGACTCTGCATCGCCAGCCGCGCCACCAGCCCGCGCCCCACCAGCTCCGCCACCATCGACGGCAGCGGCGCCGGCTGCGACCCGAGCAGGTCGCGCAGCAGCGCACGGTCGAACTCGGCCGTCACCGGCACTGCCACGCCGCCCGGGCCCAGCGGAGCCAGGCCGAAGGCCGTGACCTGGCCAACGCGCACGCCGCGGAAGACCACCGGCGCACCGACCTGCAGGCCGAACACCGAGCTGTCGAAACGCATGCGCGCCGCTTCGGTGGCGGCGAACCAGCGCGTGCTGCCGACGATGGCCGCCAGCAGCAGCGCCACCCCGAGCAGGGCGAACAGGCCGACGCGCCAGGCCATCGGCCTCATGCCGCGTCGGCCCGGCCGAGAAAGGCGCGCACCGCGGCCGGCCCGTGTACGAGCAGGTCCTGCGGGGCGCCGATGGCGGTCATGGTGCGTTCCTGGGGGTCGAGGAAGAGGGCGCGGTCGGCTACGGCGAAGACGCTGGCGATCTCGTGCGTCACCATCACCACCGTCGTGCCCAGATATTGCCTCAAGTGCAGCACCAGCTCGTCCAGCCGCGCGGCATTGAGCGGGTCCAGGCCGGAGCCGGGCTCGTCCAGCATCAGCAGTTCGGGGTCGAGGGCCAGCGCGCGGGCCAGCGCGGCGCGCTTGCGCATGCCGCCCGACAGCTGCGCGGGCATCAGCTCGAAGCCGCCGTCCAGCCCCACCAGTGCCAGCTTGAATCGCGCCCGGCGCTCGCGCTCGGCGGCATCGAGCGTGGTGAACAGCCGCATCGGCAGCATCAGATTCTCGCCCAGCGACATCGAGCTCCACAGCGCGCCGGCCTGGAACATCACGCCGAAGCGCCGGCGCAACGCCGCGCGCGGTGCCTCGGCGCCGCGGTGCAGATCGTGGCCGTCGAACAGCACGCGGCCGGCGGCCGGCTGCTCCAGGCCGACCAGGTGGCGCAGCAGCGTGCTCTTGCCGCAGCCGCTGGGACCGACGATGACCAGCACCTCGCCGCGGCGCACGTCGAAGTCCAGGCCCCGCTGGATGGCCTGCCCGCCCGCTGTCACCGCCAAGCCCTGCACCTGCAGCAGCGGCGACGCTGCGTCATTCGCCACCATGCTAGAAACCCATCGCGGTGAATCCCACCGTCGTGGCGCAGGCCGCCGCCACGATCCAGACCAGCGCCTTGACCACCGCTGCGGTGGTGGCCTGGCCGACGGCCTGCGCACTGCGGCCGGCATGCAGGCCCTCGCGGCAGCCGGCCGCGACCACCAGCGCGGCATAGAGCATGCCCTTGAACAGGCCGATCCACAGGTGCGTGGCCGTCAGCGCGCGCAGGCTCTGCTGCAGGTATTCGGCAGGGGTGACGCCGTAGACCCACAGCGCCGGCAGCGCGCCGGCCGCAATGCCGGCCAGCGCGCCGAAGGCCAGCAGTGCCGGCGCCATCAGCAGCAGCGCCAACAGCCGTGGCAGCACCAGATGCGCGATCGGGTCGACGCCGAGCACGCGCAGCGCATCGACCTCCTCGCCGGCCTGCATCGTGGCCAGCTGCGCAGCAAAGGCCGCGCCGACGCGCCCGGCCAGGATCACGCCGGTCATCAGCCCGGCCAGCTCGCGCACCATGCCGACGGTGACGACGCCGGCCAGGAAGCCCTGCGCGCCGATGCGCTCGAGCTGCGCCCCGCCCATATAGGCCAGCATCACCCCGACCAGCGCGCAGGTCAGCAGCACGATGGGCGCGGAGCGCGGCCCGGTCTGGTCGAGCTGTTGCAGCACCTCGGTGCCGCGCACGGTGACGCGCCCGCTCAACCAGCGCGCCAGCGCGATCAGCACCTCGCCGAAGAAGGCGATGGTCCGTCCCGCCTCGTGCAGCGCGTGCTGCAGCGCGGGCCGGGCCGGCGCGGCCGGCTCGCGCGGCACATCGCCGGGCTGCGCCAGCAGCAGCACCTCGCCCAGGCCGGCCGGCAGGCTGGCCAGCTCGACCTGCAGGCCACGCTGCTGCAGCCGCTCGCGCAACGACCACAGCGCCGCCGCCACGCCGGCATCCCAGTGGCCCAGCGCGCTGCCGTCGATGCGCACGCGGCCGCCCACGCCAAGTGCCGCCGGCAACGCGGCATCGTCCAGGGCCTTGGCGGCCCACGGCGGCACGAGCCGCAGCGTCCACACGCCCTGCTCCAGGCCCCAGGCGCTGCTGCCTGCCCGCGTCGCGGATGCGTCCGCCGCGGCGGCGCTTTCGGTGCTTGTCACCTGCCTATGATGCCGGAGCCGTCGGGCGTTGCCCGCCCGCCTGCCGCCGTAAGACAACGGCCGACCCCGGAGACTGACGCCAGACATGAGCGTGTGCACCAACCCTCGTCGGCTGCCGGCCTGGCCGTGGCAAGCCTTGCTGCTGCCACTGCTGGCCGGCGCGCTGTCGGCCTGCACCAGCCTGCCGACGGTCGACCGCCAGGCCGCCTCCAGCGAAGCCATTGCGCTGTCCATGCAGACGCCGCTGGGCCGCATGGCCAGCGCCTACCGGCCCGACCCGCTGCATTCCGGGTTGCGCCTGATGCCATTGGGCAGCTATGCGCTGGACACGCGGGTGGAGCTGGCGCGGCGCGCGCAAGTGTCGCTGGACCTGCAGTACTACCACTTCGAGCACGACGACACCGGCCGCTGGCTGCTGCGTGCGCTGCGTGACGCCGCGCAGCGCGGCGTGCGCGTGCGGCTGCTGATCGACGACTACTACACCACCGGGCAGGACGCTCTGCTGCAGGCCTTTGCAGCGCACCCCAACGTCGAGGTGCGCATCTTCAACCCCTTCGTCGTGCAGCGCGACGGCGGCAAGGTGACGCGCTTCGTCTCCGCGGTGGGTGACTGGAAGCGCGTCAACCACCGCATGCACAACAAATTGTTCATCGCCGATGGCGCGATGGCCGTGTTCGGCGGGCGCAACGTCGCCAACGAGTATTTCCTGCGCAGTGCGACACAGAACTTCATCGACATCGACGCTTTCGTCGTCGGCTTCGTGGTGCCGCCACTGCAGGCGCTCTTCGACCGCTACTGGAACAGCCCGGCGGTCTACCCGCTGCAGGCCGTCGTCGCACCGGACGCCACGCCCGCCGAGCTGCGCCGGCGCTTCGACGCGATGACCGGCCCGGCCACCACGCCGCCACCACCGCCGCTGCCACCCAACGACCTGCTCGGCTACGGGCCGCTGCGCGACGACCTGGAGGACGGCCGCCTGGGCCTGATCTGGGCCTATGCCTACGTCTTTGCCGACCATCCGGATAAGCCTTTCGACGGCGAAGCCGGCGGCGAGCTGATGGAGACCAGCGTCACCTACAACGTCTTCGAGGCGCTGGGCAAGGCCCAGACCGAACTCGTCGTCAGCTCGCCCTACATGGTGCCCGGCCCCGACGGCATGAAGATGCTGCGCGAGCTGGCCCAGCGCCGCGTCCACCTGATGGCGCTGACCAATTCGCTGGGCGCCACCGACGAGCCGGTGGTGCACCTGGGCTATCGCAAGTACCGCGAGGACATGCTCGACCTGGGCGTGGAGATCTACGAGATCAGCGCCACGCGCAGCCGCGACAACGTGCGTCACAAGCTGTTCGGCGCGTCGGTCGGGCGGCTGCATTCGAAGGTGGCCGTGGTCGACCGCAGCACGGTGTACATCGGCTCGATGAACCTCGACCCGCGCTCGGCCACCATCAACACCGAACTGGGCGCCGTCATCGAGAGCCCGCAGCTGGCGCGCGAGATGCTGCGCATCATCGACCTGGACCGGCTGCAGAGCGCCTACCGAGTGACGCGCAAGCCCGGCGGTGGGCTTTACTGGGCCGGCATCGAGGACGAACGCGAGGTGCTGCACGAAGAGGAGCCCGAAGTGTCGCTGTGGCTGCGCTTCAAGCTCTTCATCCTGTCGCCGATCGTGCCTGACGCGCTGCTGTAGGCGCAGTACGGCACGCACTGCTTCATACTGGGCTGCGCTCCAATCTCGAGAGACCGATGGCTGGAAACGGCGCGTTGCGCGTGTTCGTCGTTCTATAGAACGCGCGCCTTCGAGCGCTCCAACGTGGCGCACGCTGGCCGGCGGAGCGAACAAGAATTTGGCTGAGCGCCGCCGGCACCCCCTCGTCGGCTTTGCCTCGGCGGACTCAAGAGGCGACGAAGACAGCAGTCCTTCGGAACAACAGCAATGCCGCGGTTGGCTGACCGCGATGCCTTTGTTCGGGAACCCGTATCAGGCCACGCGCAGCCGCGGCGTGCCGCCGGCATCGGCGATGCGGCCGACCACCGCCGCATGATCGAAACCATGGCGGACGAATACCGAGCGAACCGCATCGAGCGCCGCCGGGTCACAGGCCACCAGCAGGCCGCCGCTGGTCTGCGGATCGGTAAGCAAGGCTCGGTCTTCGGCCGCGAAGCCATCGGGCAGCAGCACGTCGGCGCCATAGCCGGCCCAGTTGCGTCCCGAGGCCCCAGTGACGAAGCCCTGCGCGGCCAGAGCCTTCACGCCCGGCAGCAGCGGCACGCTGGCCCAGTCGAGCTGCACTTCGCAGCGCGCGCCTCGCGCCATCTCCAGCGCATGGCCGGCCAGCCCGAAGCCGGTGACGTCGGTCAGCGCGTGCACGCCCGGCAGTTCGGCCAGATCCGGGCCCGGCGTGTTGAGCCGGGTGGTGCTGGCGATCATCTGCGCATAGCCGGCCTCGCCCAGCTCGCCCTTCTTCAGCGCTGCGCTCATCACGCCCACGCCCAGCGGCTTGCCCAGCACCAGCAGATCGCCCGGGCGCGCGTCGGCGTTGCGCTTGACGCGCTTGGGGTGCACCAGGCCCAGCGCCACCAGGCCGTAGATGGCCTCGACCGAGTCGATGGTGTGGCCGCCGGCGATCGGGATGCCGGCGCTGCGGCACACCGCGGCGCCGCCTTCCAGCACCTTGCCGATGGTGGCGGTGGACAGCACGTTGATCGGCATGCCCACCAGCGCCAACGCCATGATCGGACGCCCGCCCATCGCATAAACGTCGCTGATGGCGTTGGTGGCGGCGATGCGCCCGAAGTCGAAGGGGTCGTCGACGATGGGCATGAAGAAGTCGGTGGTGGCGATCAGCGCCTGCTCGTCGTTCAGCTGGTAGACGGCGGCATCGTCGGCGGTCTCGATGCCGACCAGCAGCTCCTTCGGGATCGGCATCGCGGCCGTGCCCTTGAGGATCTCGCTGAGCACGCCAGGGGCGATCTTGCAGCCGCAGCCGCCGCCGTGGGACAGCGAGGTCAGACGGGGTTCGGCGGGTCGTTCGGGGGCGTTCATCGGCAATCTCCAGGGTGGGGGCTGAGCAGGCGGGCCACGATGCCGCGCAGGGTGGCTGCTTCGGTTGCGGGTGCGAACAGCGCAGCCCTCGGGTCGGACTGCGCGCGCAAGCCCGACAGCATATCGGGATCGTCGCGGCAGCGCTGCAGCAGGGCGGCCAGGGCCGCATCGTCGCCGGCGGGGAAGTAGCCGCGGTAGTCCTCGCCCAGCAGGCCGACGTTGCCGTCGATGCGCGAGGCCAGCACCGGCGTGCCGCTGCGCACCGCCTCGATCACCACGTGCGCGCCGCCTTCCATGCGGCTGGCATGCACCAGCACATGCGCGGCCCGGATGTGGCGGCGCACGGCCGCGTGCGGCAACGCACCGAGCCAGCGGTAGGCGGGCAGCCGTGCGGCCAGCGCCGCGGCCTGTTCGCCCAGCGCCGGGTCGAGCGCGGCGCCGATGTGGTCGAAGCGCAGGTCGTCGCGCCCGGCCAGGCGCTGCGCGGCGCGCAGGTAGGTCAGCGGGTCCTTTTCTTCGCGCAGGTGGCCGACCATCAGCGCGCGCAGGTGGCGTCCGGTCTTGTGCAGCGGCCGGCGCGCGCTGCAGGACTGCAGCACCACCTCGCAGCGGCCGCGCAGCGTGTCCGGCAGGCGCTGCGGCCCGAGCGCGTTCAGCACCACCAGCCGGTCGGCCAGCGCCAATGAGCGCTGCGCGGCGGCATCGTGCTCGATGTCGCGGTACAGGTCGGTGCCGGTCAGCACCAGCAGCAGCGGCCGTGCCGGATTCACCTGCCTCCAGGCCGCCACCGACGCCGCCGATCGGCGCGCGTGCAGCGCGATCATCAGCGCCTCGTCGCCGGCGTCCCAGCGCGCGGCCAGGCGCACGCGGTAAGCTGCCGTCAGGAACCGCGCCCAGCGCCGCGCGGTCTGCCAGTTGCCGTTGTTGGCATCGGCCAGTGCCGGCGTGACGATGACGATGGACGAGCGATGCACGATGCAAGCCTAGACGATGCGCCCGTGGCCCCGCCGGCCCGCGCCGCGCGCTGCGGCGACGCCGCCGAACTGGCCGAAGCGCTGCAGGCCAGCCGCCGCGACACGCTGGCCACCTTTGCCGTCTACGAAGCCGAGCTGCCCAGCTTGGCCGTGCCGCTGCGCGCCGAGCTGAACCCGCCGCTGTGGGAGCTGGGCCACATCGGCTGGTTCCAGGAGTTCTGGCTGGCGCGCTTTCCGCAGCGTGGGCTGGGCCACCGTGCCGACCCCGATGCGCCGCGCCGCGCGGCGCTGCGCGCGAATGCCGACGCGCTCTACCACAGCAGCCACGTGCCGCACGATAACCGCTGGGCGCTGCCGCTGCCCGATGCCCGGGCCACCCGGGCCGATCTGCAGGCGCAGCTGCAGGCCAGCCTGGCGCTGCTCGACGGCCCGAACCACAGCGGTGATGACGCGCTGTACTTCTTCCGCCTGGCGCTGCTGCACGAGGACATGCACCACGAGGCGGCGCTGTACATGGCGCAGGCGCTGGGCGTGCCGATCGCCGACCCGCAGTGGCAGGCAGCACCGCTGCCCGAGCCGCCGGCGCCGCTGGCCTTCGAGCCCGGAGCGTGGCAATTGGGCAGCCGCGGCGACGCCGGCTTCGCTTTCGACAACGAGCTTTCCGCGCACGAGCTGCCGCTCGGCCCGACGATCATCGACGCCCAGGCCGTGCGCTGGGCCGAGTTCCTGCCTTTCATCGAAGCCGGCGCCTATGCCGACGATCGGTGCTGGAGCCCGGCCGGGCTGCAATGGCGCCGCCAGCAGGACGCGACCGCGCCGCGCTACCTGCGGCGCGAGGCAGGCAGCTGGCAGCAATGGCGCCATGGCCGCTGGCAGGCGCTGGATCTGCACGCAGCCGCCTGCCACCTGAGCTGCTTCGAGGCCGAGGCCTGGTGCCGCTGGGCCGGCCGCCGCCTGCCCAGCGAGGCCGAGTGGGAGCGCGCCGCCTGCCGCGGCGGCGCGGCCTTCCGCTGGGGCGATGTCTGGGAATGGACGGCCAGTGCCTTTGCGCCCTACCCCGGCTTCGAGCCGCACCCCTACCGCGACTACTCGGCGCCCTGGTTCGACGGCCGACCGGTGCTGCGCGGCGCCTCGTTCATGACCCAACCGCGCATGTGCCATCCGCGCTACCGCAACTACTTTGCGGCGCAGCGCAACGACGTGCCGGCGGGCTTGCGCAGCTGCGCGCTGTAAGGTCCGGCCGCCAGCCAGCGACAGAGGCCGCATGCGCCCCGCGCTCCGTTCAGCCGCCGGCCAGGAACAGGCCGAACCAGCCCCGCTCGTCGCTCCAGCGCTGCACGTGGCTGAAGCCGGCCTGGTGCAGCAGCGCCTCGAAGTCCGCGGTCGCCCATTTGTAGGAGTTCTCGGTATGAATGCGCTCGCCGGCGGCAAAGGCACGCTCACCGCCGCGCCAGCGCACCTGCAGCGCCCGGCGCGCCTCGAGGTGCATCTCGATGCGCGACTGCGCCGCGTCGAACTGCGCCACATGGCGCCAGTCGCGCACGGCGAAGTCGGCGCCGAGCAGCCGGTTCAGGTGCTTCAGCAGGTTCAGGTTGAAGGCCGCGGTGACGCCCAGGTCGTCATCGTAGGCGGCCTCGAGCAGCGCGGTGGGCTTGAGCAGGTCCACGCCGATCAGCAGCGCGCCGCCGGCCGCCAGCGCGCGCGCCTGGCGCAGCAGGTGCAGCGCCGCCTCGGGCGCGAAATTGCCGATGCTCGAGCCGGGGTAGAACACCAGCGCCGGCCCGCTGCAGGCCTCGGCCGGCAGCGCCAGCCGCGCGGAGAAGTCCAGGCCGACGCCCACCAGGTCCAGCGCCGGGTGCTCGCGCTGCAGCGCCTGAAGGGCCTGGCGCAGGAACTCCACCGAAATGTCCACCGCCACGTAGCGGCGCGGCGCCAGCAGCGGGAACAGCCGCGCCGCCTTGGCACAGTTGCCGGCGCCCAGGTCGACCAGCACCGGCGCCACACCGGCCAGCGCCAGCGCCGCCGCCGCGATGTCCGGCCCTTGCGCGGCGAGGATCGCGGCCTCGGTGCGGGTGAGGTAGTACTCGTCCAGTTCGGTGATGGCGTCGAACAGCCGCGAGCCCAGCGGGTCGTAGAAGAACTTCGGCGACACCTGCGCCGGCTGCGCGCGCAGCCCGGCCGCCGCCTCGTCGGCCAGCGCGGCATCGTCGATGCGGTGCAGTTGTATGAACCGGGGGGTCTTCATCTTGAGCCTCGGGCACCCGCGAAGGTGGTAATAAACCGGGCGCCGACTCTATCAGCCCGATGCGCGTAGAGTGCCGGGCGGCGTTCACGCCCGACCCCCGTCCCGCTTCAACCCCAAGAGGAGATTCCGATGATCAGCCTTTCCCCCTCGCGCACGCTCAAGGCCCTGCTGACCTGCGCCGTGCTCACCTTCGGCAGCCTGGCCCATGCGCAGCAGGTGTTCCGCGTCACCACCATTCCCGAGGAAGCCGCCACCGAGCAGGTGCGCAAGTTCACCCCGCTGGCCGCCTACCTGGAGAAGAAACTAGGGATGAAGGTCGAGTTCACGCCGGTCAGCGACTACCCGGCCGCGGTCGAGGCGCTGGTCAACAAGAAGGTCGACCTGGTGTGGTTCGGCGGCTTCACCTACGTGCAGGCGCAGTTGCGCTCGGGTGGCAAGATCATCCCCATTGCCCAACGCGAGGAAGACACGCGCTTTCAGTCGGTGTTCATCGCCAAGACCGACTCGGGCATCAAGACGCTGGCCGACATGAAGGGCAAGCAGGTCAGCTTTGGATCGCAGAGCAGCACCTCGGGCCACCTGATGCCGCGCAGCAACCTGCTGAATGCCGGCATCGACCCGGAAAAGGACTTCAAGCGCATCGCCTACAGCGGCGCGCACGACGCGACCATCGCCTCGGTGGTCAGCGGCAAGGTCGACGCGGCGGCGCTGGATATCACCGTATGGCGCAAGTTCGTCGCCGAGAACAAGGTCAACACCAAGGAGGTCGACGTGTTCTTCACCACGCCGCCCTTCTACAACTACAACTGGTCGGTCAACGCCGCCATGCCGGCCGAGCTGCGCAACAAGCTGCAGAAGGCCCTGCTCGATCTGGACCCGTCCACGCCCGAAGGCAAGGAGATCCTGCAGCTGAACCGCGCCACGCGCTACATCCCGACCTCGCCCGACAACTACAAGGGCATCGAGGCCGCGGGCCGCAGTGCCGGGCTGATCTGAGGCGCAGCGCGTGAAGCTCGAGCTTCGCGGGGTGGCCGCGTGCCACCCGGCTGCACGGGCCGGGGCGCTGGCGCTGCAGCCGCTGAACCTGCAGGTGGCCACCGGCGAGCAGTTGGCGGTGATC
This sequence comes from Pseudomonadota bacterium, assembly GCA_018261815.1. Lineage (GTDB taxonomy): Bacteria > Pseudomonadota > Gammaproteobacteria > Burkholderiales > Burkholderiaceae_C > Rubrivivax. The sequence goes on along the minus strand of JAGTRL010000075.1, from coordinate 1,853 downwards.
GGCCCGTCCGGCGCCGGCAAGACCACGCTTCTGGAGGTGATGGCCTGCGCGCTGCCACCGCGCGCAGGCAAATTGCAGTTGGACGGGCAAGACCCGTGGGCGCTGCCGCGGCGCGAGCTGCAGCGGCTGCGCGGCCGCCTGTTCCTGGCCCCGCAGGTGCCGCCGCTGCCACCGCGCCAGCGCGTGGTCACCTCGGTGCTGGCCGGCCGGTTGCCGGCGATGAGCCTGCCGGCCAGCCTGCGCTCGCTGTTCTATCCGCGGGACATTCCGGCGGCGCACGACGCGCTGCAGCGCTTCGACCTGGCCGACAAGCTGTTCGAGCGGGTGGACCGCCTGTCCGGCGGCGAACGCCAGCGCGTCGGCCTGGCGCGGGCACTGCTGGCGCCGGCATGGCTGTGGCTGGTGGACGAGCCGCTGTCGGCGCTGGACCCGGCGCGTGCCCAGCAGGCACTGGCCACACTGGTGCAGCAGGCGCGCGAGCGCGGCGTCACGCTGGTGGCCACGCTGCACCAGGTGGACGCGGCGCTGGCAAACTTTCCGCGCATCGTCGGCCTGCGCGACGGCGCACTCGCCTTCGACCTGCCCGCCGCCGAGGTCGGCCGCGATCGGCTGGCCCGGCTGTACGCCCAGCACGAGCACGAGCTGTATGCCGACGCCACACCGCTGCCCGAAGAGCCGGCGCCGCAGCCGAGCGCGCCGGTGGTGATGCATTGCCGATGAGCGCGCCATGAACACCGCCACCGCCCGCACCGCCGGCCTGCGCGGGCCGACCACGCGCGACCCGGCCTGGCTCGGCCGTGTGTTTTGGACCGGTGCTGCCCTGGTGCTGCTGTGGCCATTGTTCGTGGCCACCGAGTTCCGGCCCTGGATCCTGTTCGAGGCCTCGAACCTGAAGGTCACCGGGCAGTTCCTGGCCAGCTTCCTGCCGCCGGCGCATTCGGCCGAATTCCTGGCCATGGTCGCGCGCGAGACCTGGCGCACGGTGGCCATTGCCACCGCCGGGCTGACGCTGGCGCTGGGGCTGGCCTTGCCGCTGACGCTGCTGTCGACGCGCGTGTTGTCGGTATCGGCCCTGTCAGGACGCATGGCGCGCGGCCCGTTCTGGCTGCGCCAGGCGCTGCGCTGGCTGCTGATCGTGCTGCGCAGCGTGCCCGAGCTGGTGTGGGCGCTGGTCTTCGTGCGTGTCGTCGGGCTGGGGCCCACCGCCGGCGTGCTGGCCATCGCGCTGACCTACGGCGGCATGCTCGGCAAGGTGTACGGCGAGATCCTCGAAAGCGGCGAGACGCATGTCACCGAGACACTGCTGCGCAACGGCAGTTCGCGCCTGCAGGCTTTCTTCTACGGCCTGCTGCCGCAGAACGCCGGCGAGCTGACCAGCTACACCGTCTACCGCTGGGAATGCGCGATCCGCAGCTCGGTGGTGCTGGGTTTCGTCGGCGCCGGCGGGCTGGGCCAGCAGATGGACAATTCGATGAAGATGTTCCACGGCGGCGAGGTGCTGACCCTGCTGGCCGTGTTCGTGGCGTTGGTCGCACTGGCCGACCATGTCAGCGCGCAGTTGCGCAAGGCGCTGGCATGAATCGGCAACGTGTGCCCGCGGCCAACGAGCCCTACCGGCTGCCGCCGCCGCTGTTCAGCGCGCGCTGCAAGGCCTGCTGGTTCATGGCGGCGGTGCTGCTGCTGGTGGGGGCCAGCTTCTGGAGCCTGAACCTGCAGTGGGGGCAGTTCCTGTCGATCGAGGCGCTGCGCAGTATGGGGCGCTTCCTTGGCGAGTTCTTCCCGCCCGACACCTCGCCCGCCTTCCTGCGCAAGGTGCTGCTGGGCACCTGGGAGACGCTGGCCATGTCGGCCCT
>JAGTRL010000415.1 GCA_018261815.1 Pseudomonadota bacterium | reverse complement strand
GCACGCTGTTGAAGAAGCACGTGGTGCTGACATCCATCGACGGCGGCCGTCACATCGAGTTTGCGCCCACCTTCTGGCTGATGCGCCCGCTGCTGCCGCGCCGGGTCTTCAGGCTCGAAGCCGCGGCCGGGTGCCACCACCGCTAGCGGCCGAAGCCGGCGCGAGCTGATCGCAGGGCGCTGGAGTTCAAGCGCTGCGGCGAGACGGTCGAGCCCTGGCCGCTGAGGCGCACCGACGTGGCCGACGAGCCAATCCCCCAGCCGATCTGGGGTCAGCAGCAATCAGGCTTAAGGGAAAACCCTATAGTCGTCGCCTTCGGCCGGAACATCCGGCCTGCTGGAAGGACTCGATTGAACGACAACACAGCCCTGCTCGGGCGCGAGCATCTGACTCGAGCGACGAGCAGCGGCCCAGGTCCCAGTGCCTTCGCCCGCTGGTGGGCGGGCCTGCGCCAGCCGCCGGCGCGGCTCAGCCTCGCGCTGCAGGGCGGCGGCGCCCACGGCGCCTTCACCTGGGGCGTGCTCGATGCGCTGCTCGACGATTCGCGCATCCACTTCGAGGGCCTGAGCGGCAGCAGTGCCGGCGCGATGAATGCGGTGCTGCTGGCCGACGGCTGGTCGAAAGGCGGGCGCGAGGGCGCGCGCCAATCGCTGGCTGACTTCTGGACGGCCGTGGGCAAACAACTGCCTTCGGCGATGGTGACCCAGGGCGAAAGTGATGCCATCGACCTTGCGCCGGCCAGCAAGCTGCTGGCGAACTGGGCCGCTTACTTCTCGCCGTCGCAGCTCAACCCCTTCGACCTCAACCCCCTGCGCGCCTTGCTCGAGCGCCTGATCGACTTCGAGCGGCTGCGCAAGACCAGCCCGTTCAAGCTGTTCATCGGCGCCACGCAGGCCAGCAGCGGCAAGCTGCGCGTGTTCCGCGAGCATGAACTCAGCGTCGACGTGTTGCTGGCATCGGCCTGCCTGCCGAAGATTCACCACCCGGTACGGATCGACGGCGAGGCGTACTGGGATGGCGGCTACTCCGCCAATCCCGCGGTGTTTCCGTTGTGCTACGACTGCGACGCGCGCGACGTGCTGCTGGTGCTGCTGGCCCCGCTGGTGCGCGACGGCACGCCGCGCACGGTCGAGGAGATCGACCAGCGCATCGCCGAACTGGCCTTCAGCGCCCACTTCATGCGCGAGATGCGCATGTTCGCCCAGGCCGCCGCCTTCGCCGGACCGCGGGTGCTGCCGGGCGGCCGGCTCGAAAGGCGGCTGCAGCGGATGCGCTTTCACATGGTCGATGCCGACAACCTGGCCAGCATGCAGCGCACGCAGACCAAGCTGCTGGCCTACGGCCCGTTCCTGGAGCGGCTGCGCGCGCAGGGACACGAACGCGGGGCCGCCTGGTTGTCGCAGCACGCAGCGTCGGTCGGACGGCACTCGACGCTCGACGTCCATCGACATTTCGGCTGACCCGACGCGCTGATGGCCAAACGCGTCCGTACGGCCGGGTGGAGCCGCCTCTTCCAGAAGAGCCTGCAGGCCATGACGGGCCCGGCCGCCCGCGCAGGCCGGCGCGCCGTCGTCCATGCGGTGAAGGTGGGCGCCGACGCGATGCGGCCGCCGCCCGGCGCGGGCGATTGGCTGGCCGGCGTAGTCATGGGCCCCCACGGCGTGCGGCGCTACCGGCTGTTCCGGCCCGCGGGTCTGGGCATCGGCGAGCGCGTGCCGATGCTGGTGATGTTGCACGGCTGCGGGCAGGACGCGAAGAGCTTCGCCACGGTCACGCGCATGAACCTGATCGCGGCGCGCGAGCGCTTCGTCGTGCTCTACCCCGAGCAGGATCGGCTGGCCAACGTGAACGGCTGCTGGAACTGGTTCGATACCGATTCCGGCCGGGCCTTCGGTGAAGCCGGGCTGATCATGAAGGCGATCGACCAGGTCTGTCTGTTCTACCGGGTCGATCGGGCACGGGTCGCCGTGGCCGGGCTTTCGGCCGGCGCCAGCATGGCCGCCTTGCTGGCCACGCAGCACCCCGGGCGCTTCAAGGCCGTGGTGATGCACTCGGGCATCCCGCCCGGCACCGCCCATTCGCCGCTCTCGGCGCTGGGCGCGATGCGCGGCCGGCGGACCGCGGCGCAGCCCGCGACGCCTCCCGTGGGCGGTGCGGCCTATTGGCCGCCGCTGCTGGTGATCCACGGCGGCGCCGACAGCGTGGTCTCGGTCCGCAACGGGCAGGCCGCCGCACAGGTGTGGGCCGACGCGGCCGGCGCCGTCGCGGGCCCAGCGCGCCGCGTGCAGCGCGGCAAGCGCTACGAGATGGCCGTGACCGACTTCCGCCAGGGCCGGCGCACGGCGGCGCAGTTGGTCGAGGTCGGCCGTCTGGGCCACGCCTGGAGCGGCGGTGCGGCGGGCCATCCGTTCAGCGACAGCAAGGGCCCCGATGCCTCGCGGCTGGCCTGGTCGTTCATGGCCAGGCAGTGGCGCGCGTGAGGGCTGTGCGCTCGGCCGCGCCGCGGCGGTCGGCTATGGCAGCTGCGCCTTGGCCTTGCAGTCGATGCTTTCCCCGGGGGTAGGCGCGGTGCGGCACACGTAGACGGAGCGATCGGTGGCGTCGTAGAACCAGGCGAATGAAACCCCGTTGGACGATGAAGTCCCCATCGGCGTGACCGCCGTGCGCACGTCGATCCGACCTTGCTGCGCCCATCCCACCAGCGCAGCGCCGGCCAGCAGTGCGCCACACAGTCCCATGGCAAGCTTGCTCATCTCGAGTTCCTTTCTGCCGCGCGGCGGCATGTCGAACACAGCCCCGTGTCGAGGCCAGAGGCGCCTCACGATCCCGATGACATTGCGCAGCCCGGTTCGGCGTCAGTACACTGGTCCGCAGGGAGGTGCCCGATCATGC
>JAGTRL010000414.1 GCA_018261815.1 Pseudomonadota bacterium | reverse complement strand
CCGCCGGTCTGGATGCCCAGGCGGTTGACGCCGATGTTCCAGGCCACGGTGGCCAGCCCGGTGCAGAACACCGCAGCCACCAGCAGTTGCGCCACTTGCACCGGCGCCGGGTTCAGGTTGGGCGGGCCGACCAGGCCGATGGCACGCGCGCCGGCCCAGAACAGCAGCAGCCAGGGCAGGGCGCCGACGGTGGTCAGGAAGGTGCGGCGCAGTTGCGGCGTGCCGGGCTCGAACCAGCGCTGCGCCAGGATCGAATAGGCGGTCCAGCTGCAGATGCCCAGCACCACCAGGATCTCGCCGCCCTGCAGGCTGAAGGCCACCTGCACGCCGTCGGGCGTGACGGCGCGCGCCCGGCCGGAGATGGCGATGCCCGCACCCAGCAGCGTCAGCACGGTGGCGCCCCAGAAGCCGCGTTCGAGCCGCGCACCCGTCATCAGCCGCGAGACCACCGCCACGTACACCGGCGAGCCGGCCGAGATGGCGGCCACGGTCAGCGGCCCGCTGCGGTACAGGCCCAGGTTGTAGAGCACCAGGAAGGCGGCCACGCACAGGCTCAGCACCGCCACGCGCCACAGCGGGATCGGCGAGCGCAGCTGGCGCGGGCCCACCGATACCAGCAGCATGCCGCCCAACATGACGGCCGACACCAGGTAGCGCAGCGGCGAGACCCAGAACGGGTCGAAGTGCTTCAGCAGTTCGGCCGACAGCGGCAGGTTCAGGCCGAAGAGCAGGCACGACGCCAGGTAGGCTAGCGTGCCGGACCACAGCGCGCGCCTGGCGCTGGCGGCGGTTGTGTTCAAGCTTCGGCCACGAAGCGCGGCCAGGTGCTGCTCACGTACTGGATGAACTGCGGGCCCAGTCCCTCGGCTTCGAGGTGCGCGCGGCTGACCGGCCGCTCGATGCAGCGGAAGGCCAGGTCGGCCAGCGCGCGGCGCGCGAAGTCATGGTGCAGCATCGCTCCGCGGCCGATCAGCACGAAGTCGGCGCCGGCGTCCAGGCAGCGCTGCGCGGTGGCGGCATCCATGATCTTGCCGGCCACGCCGAGCTTGGTGCCGTGGCGCGGCAACGCCGCGAAGTGTGCGATCAGCGGCCGGTCGGCGTAGTCCGGGTCCTGCGGCGGTTTGAAACAGTCCCACAGCGACATGTCCAGGTAGTCGATCTGGCCGCCGGCCATCACCTGCTGCGCCAGCGCCAGCGCCTCGCTCATGCGGATGTCGAAGCGTTCGGGCGACAGCCGCAGCCCGAGCTGGAAGCCCGGCGCGGTGGTGGCGCGGATGCCGGCGATCACCTCGAACAGCACGCGGGTGCGGTTGTCGAAGCTGCCGCCGTAGCGGTCGCTGCGCTGGTTGTGCTCGGCATCCAGGAACTGCGCCAGCAGGTAGCCGTGCGCGCCGTGCAGCTCCACGCCCTGGAAGCCGGCCTGTTCGGCGCGGCACGCTGCGGCGATGAAGTCGCGCACCAGCTGCTCGACCTCGGCCGTGCTGAGCGCGCGCGCACCAGTCTCGGCATCGTCCCAGGGCGCGATGCGCGGCTCGCCCGTCAGCTCGGGCTCGGCGCGCCGGCCCGAATGCTGCAGCTGCAGGCAGGACACGCTGCCGCCGGCATGGATGCCGGCAGCCAGCCGAGTCAGGCCGGGAAGGTGCGCGTCGGACCACACGCCCAGCTGTCCCGGAAAGCCCTGGCCGCCGCGCTGCACGTGCGCGGCGCAGGTCATGGTCATGCCGAAGCCGCCGCGGCCGCGCATCGTCAGCCAGCGGTATTCGTCTTCGCCCAGCGTGCCGTCGGCATGGCTTTGCCAGTTGGTCAGCGGGGCCAGCGTGATGCGGTTGGCCCAGGCCGGCCCGCGCGCCAGTTTCAAGGGATCGGACAGCTTGGCGGATGTGCTCATGGTCTCCATTCTTGTGGTCGGTTCTATGCCTGGCGCACCAGCGCCAGCTGGCGCGACTGCACCACCAGCTGGCCGCTGGCGTCCCACAGCGCGCCGTCTTCGATGACCCGGCCGTCGCTCAGGTCCTGCGACCAGAAGCGGCCGAGCAGCCAGCCGGGCACCGGCCGGCGGCGCAGGTGCACGGTGAGTTCGATCGTCGGCACCCAGCCGACCAGGCCGAGCAGGCCGAACACCGCCGGCGGAAAGGCGTCGGCCATCAGCAGGCAGGCCAGCGCGTCAGGCGGACGCTCATCGGTGAAGCGGATCCAGCCGCGCAGCTCGGCCCGGCCGGCGGCGCCGGGCACGGCGTCGTCGGGATGCAGGCGCACGTCCAGGCGCTGCAGGATCGGCAGCCCCACGCCCTGTGCCGGGGCCGAGCGGCCCGGGCAGGCCTCGGGCGGAGGCATGTCTGGCGGCGGCAGCGTCAGCAGCGGCGCGGCGGCAGCGGCGGGCTCGTCCAGTCGGCCCATGGCCGCCAGCAGCTCGAGCCGCGGCTGGCCGTCCTGCGCCAGCGTGCCGCGCACGGTGCTGAGCGTGCGGCCGCTGCGCAGCAGCTGGGTGTCGATCAGGCAGGCCTGCCCCGACAGGCCGGGGCGCAGGTAGTGCACGTTGATGCTCAGCGGGTCGGGCTGCGCCGGCGTGCGCTGGCGCATGGCCTGCGCCGCCAGCGCCAGCAGGTAGCCGCCGTTGGGGTTGGTGCCGATGTCCCAGGCCGGGCTCACCTGGCCGGCAAAGGCCACCGCGCTGCCCGCCGCGTCGCCCATCGTGCCGAGCGTTGTGACGCGGGTATCGTCGTCGAAAGAGCTCATGACAGGATTGTCCGCGAGGGTGTCGCCCGGCTTGTGGCACCCTTGGGACACCCCCGCAGCCACCGGAGATGGTGTGGACGCCTCCCACCCACAGACGGATGCAGTGACTGACCGCGAAGGCCGAGGACACGGCTAAGGAATGGGGTGGGGCCTCGCAGTCGAC
>JAGTRL010000074.1 GCA_018261815.1 Pseudomonadota bacterium | reverse complement strand
GGCTGGCCGGGGGCATCTGGAGCAGCATTTTCGACCAGCCGGGCGCAGCGACCCACATCGAAGTGCCAACCTTGCGGCGTGTGCTGGCCCGAGCACGGGCCGAATGGGCTTGATGCGCCATCAGAAGGTCACGACCCGCAGTCCGATGTTGTTGTCGTTGGCCACCAGGTCGGCCAGAGGTGTGACGACGTGGGTCAGTGGCGTGGTCGTCATCGGGTCGAGGTTCGAACGATCGGCTGGGCAGGTGGCCGATGCCTTGACCAGATAGGCGCCTGTCAGCGGCGCTGCGCCGACCACCGGGTCGAAGTGAAAGTCTGTCGCCGAGTTCAGGTTGACCGTGGTCGGCGGCGCGCCGGTTGACGCTGGCAGGGGCAGCCACGGCGCGGGATTGTCGGCATTTGCATTGCCGGCTGGCAACACCCAACACATCACCTGCACGCCCATAGCGGCCACCTGGCCGCGGTTGCGTACCCTGACCACCACTTTGCCCTGCTCTAGCGCGATGCCCGTGTCGGCGGCGTGCCAGTCGGGCGTTTGCCCTGGCGCCACCGTCAGCGGCACCGGCCAATAGCCGCCCTCGCCCGCGCTGCGGCGGTCGGCAATGTAGATGTCGACGTTGGGGGGCAAACCGGGGCCCTCGACCGTCTCGGACGAGACGGTCGTGGCATTCAGCCCCTGCTGCTCGAAGGCCCAGAGGATGACCTTGTGAACGCAGCCGCCGTCGCGCTTCACCTGGCGTGGCGATTGGGCTTCGGGCCAGTCGGCGGAGATGGTCCAGGCGCCGGCAGACAGGTCGGCATGGATCAGCGCGTTCACGAACTGGTCGATGGTGCCGGCCGGTGCGGCCTGTTGCAGGCCTAGCAGCTGGATCGCGCTCATCACCAGGTAGACCGTGTAGTCCGAGGCGCTGCGGCAGGCGGCAGGGTCGCTGTCGCCGCCAATGCAGCGGTACAGGCGGAACAGCGAGGTCGACATCAACTGCTCCTCGAAGTATCCCAGGCGCCGCTCGCGCGGCGCATTCGCACTGGTCCGCGCCAGCCGCGACAGGTTGCGCCGGCCGCACCAGCACCAGCCGGTCATGACGCTGCGGTCGTGGCGGCGCGGCGTGAACACCCACGGGAACGTGATGAAGCGTTCGGCAGCGTGGCGCACCTGCTTTGCATCGGGGTCGGCGATGATCGCCGCCAGCGCGTCGCCGGCGCTGTGCGCAAACGGGAATTCGAGTTCACCGAGGTTGGCGAAGATGAGCACGTGGCAGAACTCGTGCCAGGCCCAGCGTGCGTCTGCCGCCAGTCCGAGCGGCTGGGCGCGCTCACGCCCGGCGTCGTTGGGACGTCGGCTGCGATGCGACAGGTCGCACCAGCCGAAGTTGACTTCGAGTTCGGCCATCAAGCCCGGGATGGGCTGGGCAGTGATCTGCGGGTACACGCCCGAGCCGACGCCCACGGGCGACACCTGGGCATTCACCGCGATGCCATCGCCGGCTCCGGCCAGGGGCGCCCGGTGGCGCAGCAGCAAAGGCTGCTTGACGAGCTTGAAGTAGTGGTCCGGATTCAAGCCATAGGCCAGCAGCCGGCGTATCAGTTCATCGCCACGCAGGTAAGCGTGTGCGGCGGCCTGCGCGTCAGAGCGCAGCGGCAGGTTTGACGGCGTGATGACCTGCACTTTGGCCGGGTCTCCCTCCACGCTGCCCAGGCGGGTCTGACGCACTTCCATGGCACCGCCGGAACGCTTGAGATTCGAGCGCATTCGCGACGTGGTGATGCGCAGCGGCGCCAGAACAGGCTCCTTGCGCGTAGGTCGGCGCGTTTCGATTTCCGCCGGGGTTGGCGAGCACGAAGCCGGGTCGCGTTCGAAGGCCTTCGCATTGGCGTGGCTGATGCGTTCGCTGCGCTCCAGCACGACCGGATCGGCGCCGCTTGACGGGAAATCGGCCACCACCCTGAAGTTGCGCAGCGATGTGCCACCGCGCCATGGCCTGCCGCAGGACATGAACACGCGCATGCTCCCGTCTCGCGTCGGATCGACATAGGCCATGCCGTCGACGGCCCATCGCGGAAAATTCAGCGTGGTCGCCAGTGCCAGGATGCGGTCTTTCAGGTTCGCGTCCATTGGATCGAGCGGCTTCGATGCCTTGAACCCCAGCGGCAAACGGCAGGCGCTCATGCCGGTGACAAGCACCGTCCAGCGGCTGTTGTCCGGGCCTGCGCGCACGTGCATCGACACGCGCAGGCCGACTTCGCCGCCGGCACTGGTCTTGTCCTTCATTCGGTAGCCGGCGAGCATGACCAGCGTGTGGTCAGGGCCAGCACCGCGAATCTCGCGCGCCACCCGGAAGGAGCCGCGCGGGTTGGGTGACGCTTGTTCCAGCTTGCCCGGGCCCCAGGTGAGCGGCAGCCAGCCGAACTCTGGTCGGTCGTCATTGATCAGCGCCTGCAACACCTCGTTCCCGATCGCTGCGCGTTGCTGAACCAGCGTCAAGTACTTGTTGGCCAGGTCGCGTATCGCGCCGATGCCGCCGGAGCGCACCACGACTTCGGCCAGCGGATAGCCCGGGTGGCGCAGCGTCACCGACCACGGCGCCGCGCCGCCGGCGCTCGAGGTGTCGCACCACACAGCCGGATGGTCGGCCGACCAATGGGAGCTGTCCTCCCTGGGCACATCGCGGTCGCTGTTCATACCTTGAGGCCCCGCAGCAGGGCGGCACGCGCCGTCACGGCGCAGTGTTGCTGCGCCGTGCGCCGGAGGTCAACCACTAGTTTGTTGACGGCCCACCGGCCTGCCCGGTCGGGCAGGCTGCCACGCATCAGCGCTGCGGCATGTCCTTGACCGAGTAGCCCAAGCTGACCGTGGCATCTTCGGGGATCGGCGGCATCGAGTCGTTCCAGGCCTGCCAGGCGGCGCGCAGGCGCTCCAGGCGTTCGGGCTCCAGGACGGCACGGTTGGCGCGCTCGCGCTCGTCTTCGGCAATGTTGAACAGGTAGTCGTTGCCATCCACGCGCAGGTACTTCCAGTCGCCGTCGCGATGGGCGCGCTGGCTGCGGTGGTTCATGCGCCAGTGCATCGGCCGCGCGAAGTGAGTTGCCGGCTCGCGCAGCACCGGCAGCACAGACACGCCGTCCAGCGGGTGGTCGGCATGCGCCATCACGCCAGCCGCGTCGAGCAGCGTCGCCGACCAGTCCATCGTCAGGCAATGCTGCGCGCTGACGGCGCCGGCCGGGATGACCGCGGGCCAGTGCGCGATGTAGGGCACGCGGATGCCGCCTTCGGTCAGGTCCATCTTGCCGCCGACCAGCGGCCAGTTGTCGGAGAAGCGCTCGCCGCCGTTATCACTGGTAAAGACCAGCAGCGTGTTGTCCATCTGGCCGAGCTGGTGCAGCGTGTCGAGCAGCTGGCCGATACCCTCGTCCATGTGGTGGATCATGCGCCGGTAGGTGTGGATGTTGCCGCCGGCCAGGTGGAACAGGCTGCCCTTCAGGTTGTGCGCCAGCTCGCGGTCGTCGCGCGTCTCCCAGGGCCAGTGCGGCGCGGTGTAGTGCAGGCTCAGGAAGAACGGCGCGTTGCCCTTCGCCATGCGCTGCACCCAGTCCAGCGCGCGCTGCGTGATCAGGTCGGTCAGATAGCCGTCGGTGGCCCGCTCGGCCGTGCCTTCGTACAGGTCGTGCCGGCCTGCGGAGTCGGCATGGGTGAAGTAGTCGACGCCGCCGCTCATCGGGCCGAAGAATTCCTCGTAGCCCGAGGCCAGCGGCCCGAATGCCGGCGGGTATCCCAGGTGCCATTTGCCGATCAGCGCGGTGCGGTAGCCGGCATGGCGCAGCAGCGAGGGCAGCGTCGGGTGTTCCGGAGGCAGGCCGAGCGTGGGGCTGCCGCGGCTTCGGCTGTTGATCGGCTCTTCGGCTGCGCCTCGCAGCCGGTACTGGTAGCGCGCAGTCATCAGCGCGAAGCGCGTCGGCGAGCACACCGGCGAGTTCGAATAGCCCTGCGTGAAGCGCAGGCCGTGGGCCGCCATGCCATCGAGCACCGGCGACACCGGACCGAACTCGGCATCGCGGCCGCCGTAGCAGCCCAGGTCGGCATAACCCAGGTCGTCGGCGACGATGAAGATCAGGTTGGGGCGCGCGTGCATCGTGGACTCAGGCGCAGAGGATCGACACCGCCTTGGTGTTCAGGTAGGCCTCCAGCGCCTCGCTGCCCCCTTCGGAGCCGTAGCCCGAATCCTTGATGCCGCCGAAGGGCATCTCGGCCCAGGGCAGCGCCGGCTGGTTGATCCACAGCATGCCCAGCTCCAGTCGCTGCGCCAGCAGATGGGCGTTCTTCAGCGAGCGCGTGTAGGCATAACCGGCCAGGCCGTAGGGCAGGCGGTTGGCTTCGGCGATGGCGTCTTCGAGCCGGTCGAAACCGCGGATCGCGGCCAGCGGGCCGAAGGGTTCCTGATTGAACACCGCGGCCTCCAGCGGCACCTCGTCCAGCACGGTGGGGGCGAAGAAGTTGCCGGCCGAGCCGATGCGCTCGCCGCCGGCCGCGATCTGCGCACCCTTGGCGCGCGCGTCGTCGACGAACTGGGCCATCGCCGTCAGGCGCCTCGCATTGGCTAGCGGGCCCATGGCCGTGCCTTCGGCCAGCCCGTCGCCGACCTTCAACGACTGCGCGTGCCTGGCCAGCTTCTGCGCAAATTCGGCGCGGATGCTGTTGTGCACCAGGAAGCGCGTCGGCGAGATGCACACCTGCCCGGCGTTGCGGAACTTGGCGGCACCGGCGCACTTGATGGCCAGGTCGATCTGCGCGTCCTCGGCCACGATCACCGGCGCGTGGCCGCCCAGCTCCATGGTCGCGCGTTTCATGTGCGTGCCGGCCAGCGCGGCCAACTGCTTGCCCACCGGTGTGGAGCCGGTGAAGGTGATCTTGCGGATCACCGGGTGCGCGATCAGGTAGGCCGAGATCTCGGCCGGGTTGCCATAGACCAGGCCGATCACGCCGGCCGGCACGCCGGCATCGACGAAGGCCTGGATCAGCGCCGCCGGCGAGGCCGGCGTTTCTTCGGGCGCCTTGACGATCATCGAGCAGCCGGTGGCCAGCGCCGCCGACAGCTTGCGCACCACCTGGTTGATCGGGAAGTTCCACGGCGTGAAGGCTGCCACCGGCCCGACCGGGCTGCGCAGCACCGTCTGTTGCACAGCGAGCGAGCGCGACGGCACCACGCGGCCGTAGACACGGCGGCCCTCTTCGGCAAACCATTCGATGATCTCGGCCGACATCGTCGCTTCGGCCTTGGCTTCGGCCAGCGGCTTGCCCTGCTCCATCGTCATCAGCGCGCCGATGTCGGCGGCGCGTTCGCGCATCAGCGCGGCGGCGCGGCGCATGACCGCGCTGCGCTCCAGCGCCGGCGTGTCGCGCCACAGCTCGAAGCCACGCTGCGCGGCTTCGAGGGCGCGGTCGAGGTCGGCGATATCGGCGTGCGCCACGCGGCCGATCTCCTGGCCGGTGGCCGGGTTCAGCACGGCCAGGGTCCGGCCGCTTGCGGCGTCGCACCACTGGCCATCGATGAAGAGTCGGGTGTCGGGATAGTTCATGGGTGTCGCGGTGCGTTGGTGCGGAGCGCAGCTTAACGCCGAATGGCGGCCGCGATTCCCCGATACTGCGGGTCCGCACTTCTGGGGACACGACGCCATGCGCAAGGTCTACGTCATCGGCACCGCGTGCACGCCTTTCGGCAAGCACGAGGACAAGTCCTTCCAGGACCTGGCTCGCTGGGCCTATGGCGATCTGCTGCTCGACTGTGGCCTCGATGCGCAAGGCGCGCGATTGATCGAGCAGGCCTGGTTCGGTAACTGCGGCATGGGCCAGTGGGGGCAGGGCGGCATCCGCGGCCAGGTGGCCTTCACGCCGCTGGTCGAAGAAGGGCTGTTCCCCGAGCGCGTGCCGATGATCAACGTGGAAGGCGGCTGCGCCACCGCGTCCTTCGCCTTCCACGGCGCCTGGAAGGACGTGCTCTCGGGCCAGGCCGAGGTCAGCCTGGCGATCGGCGTGGAAAAGCTGGTCAGCCGCGACGACCCCGGGCGCACCGCCGCGATCTTCGCTACCGGCATCGACCAGCTCGACAGGCAGAAGTGGCTCGACTACTACGCCGCGGCAGGCGCGCAGGCCGGCAAGCCCTTCGAGACCGGCCCGGGCCGCACCGTGTTCATGGACACCTACGCGATGCAGGCTGCATGGCACATGCGGGCCTATGGCACCACGCAGCGGCAGATCGCCGTGGGTGCGTCGAAGAACCACCACCACGGCAGCCTGAACCCGAAGGCGCAGTACCGCTTTGAGCTGACGGTGGACGAAGTGCTGGCCGACCGTGAGATCAGCTTTCCGCTGACGCGCGCGATGTGCTCGCCGCTGGGTGACGGCGCGTCGGCGGCGCTGCTGTGCTCACAGGACGCACTGGCCCACTTCCCGCGCGAGGTGCAGGCACGCGCAGTGCTCGTGCGCACCAGTCAGCTGTCCGGCGGCAAGTACCGCAAGCTCGACGAGCCGGGGCTGTCGCGCATCGCCGCCGACAAGGCCTATGCACGGACCGGCCTGAAGCCCGCTGAGATGCATCTGGCCGAGGTGCACGACGCCACGTCCTTCTGCGAGATCTACCAGCTGGAGATGCTGCGCCTGTGCGCAGAAGGCCAAGGCGGGCGTTTCGTCGAATCGGGCGCCACGGCGCTGGGCGGGCGGTTGCCTGTGAATGTCTCCGGCGGGCTGGTGTCCAAGGGTCACCCGGTGGGTGCCACGGGGCTGTCGATGGTCTACGAGGTCTGCCAGCAGCTGCGCGGCGAGGCCGGCGCGCGCCAGGTGAAGGGCGCGTCGCTGGGGCTGATCGAAAACGGCGGCGGCGTGATGGGTTTCGACGAAGCGGCCTGTGCGATCCACATTCTCGAAAAGTCCTCATGAGCATCGACTACCGCCCCGAAGACCCGGCCACGCTGGCCAACCCGTACCCGCTGTTCAACCAGCTGCGCGACGAGGACCCCTGCCACTGGAGCCCGCGGCTGAAGAGCTGGGTGCTGACGCGCTACGACGACGTCAAGGCCGTCACGCAGGACGGCAGCATGTCGTCGAACCGGCTGCAGCCCTTCTTTGCCAGCATGCCCAGTGACGAGGTGCGGAAGATCGGCGACATCATCCGCTACTTGTCGCTGTGGATGGTGTTCAAGGACCCGCCCGAGCACACGCGGCTGCGCCGGCTGACCTCGCGCGTGCTGCATGTCAAGTCCATGCAGGGCATGCGGCCGCAGGTGGAAGAGATCGCCGAGTGGCTGCTGGACGGGATGCGCGGCAAGGAGCAGTTCGACTTCATCGCCGAGTTCGCCGGCCCGCTGCCCTGCCTGGTGATCATGGCCCTTCTCGGCGTGCCGCGCGAGGACCTGGGCCTGATGAAGCAGCTGTCCGACGACATGGCACTGTTCATCGGCTCGTCGCGCGTGTCGCCCGAGAAGTACGACACCGCGCAGGCCGCCACGCACGCCATGGCCGAGTACTTCCGCGCGCAGATTGACGCGCGCCGTGCAGCGCCGCGCGCCGACCTGCTCGGCGAGCTGGTCCACCTGCGCGACGGCGACGATCGCCTAAGCGAAGACGAGCTGGTGGCCACCTGCATCCTGCTGCTCTTCGCTGGCCACGAGACCACCACCAACCACATCGCCAACGGGCTGCTGTCGCTGATGCAGTTCCCGGGCGAGATGCGCAAACTGCGCGACGACCCGTCGCTGACCCATGCCGCGGTCGAGGAGCTGCTGCGCCACGAAGGCCCGTCGGGCGCGCAGGTGCGCATCGTGCGGACGGAGCACCAGCGCCACGGCAAGACCTTGAAGGCCGGCGACCGGCTGTTCATGATGCTCAATGCGGCCAACCGCGACCCACGCGCCTATGCAGACCCTGACCGCCTGGACATCGAGCGCGACGGACCGGCGCATCTCACCTTCGGCTATGGAGCGCACATCTGCCTGGGTTTCCCGCTGGCGCGCACCGAAGGCCAGGTGGCCTTTCCGGCGGTGCTTCGGCGCTATGCGCAGATCGAGCCCGCCGCGGCCACCCAGGAGTGGCTGAATTCGCTGGTGTTCCGCGGCATGACGGCGCTGCCGGTGCGCGTGCGCACCGGCTGAGCGGCTACTTCATCATCCAGCGCGCGCTGGCGGCTTCCACCATGGCCGGCAGCGGCGCGCCGCTCTGCCGCAGCGAGCGCAGCCAAGTGGCGTCGTTGCCTTCGAACAGCGAATCGCGGATCTGGTTGTTGGCGTCCAGCGAGCGCAGATCCAGCGCATGCTCGGCCACCCGCGCCAGCGTGCGGATGATGTCGTCGCGCAGCTTCTGGCGCTGCTTGGTCTTGGGATCGACGATCTCGCCGTCCAGGCCGAAGCGGCAGGCCTGAAAGCGGTTGTAGGTGTAGACCAGGTAGTCGTCCTCGGCCGGCTCGAAGGGCCGCTCTTCGCGCAGGTAACGGCACAGGCTCTGCAGGTAGCAGGCCAGCGCCGCGGCCTTGTCGACGGTCAGCGGCGTGTCGCACACGCGCAGCTCGATGGTGCCGAACTCGGGCTTCGGCCGGATGTCCCAGTAGAAGTCCTTCATCGACTGCACGACGCCGGTGCTGGTCATCTTCTCGAAGTACTGGCCGAACTCGTCCCAGGTCAGCACGAAGGGCGCGCGCCCAGACAGAGGGAAGGCGAACACCGAATTCAACCGAGCCGAATGGAAACCGGTGTCCACGCCCTGCACGAAGGGCGACGACGCGCTCAGCGCGATGAAGTGCGGCACGTAGCGCGACAGCGCGTGCAGCAGCCACAGCGCGTCGTCGCCGCTCGGCACACCGATGTGCACATGCTGGCCGAACACGGTGAACTGCTTGGCCAGGTAGCCGTAGAGCTCGCTGATGTAGTGGAAGCGCTCGGTCGGGTAGATCTGCTGCTCGCTCCAGTGCTGGAAGGCATGCGTGCCGCCGCCGCCGATGCCGATGTTGAGCTTGCGCGCGCCGCGCGACAGCTGCCGGCACAGGTCGTGCAACTCGTCGCGCAGCGAGGCGTGTTCGCGCTGGATCGACGTGCCGATCTCGATCATGCTGCGCGTGATCTCGGGTTTGACGTCCCAGGCGCCGGGGTGCTTGTCCAGCGCGCGCAGCAGGTCCTGGGCGCGCGGCGCGAGGTCGAATTCTAGGGTGTCCAGCAGTTGCAGCTCGAGCTCGACGCCCATCGTCAACGGCTCGGACACGCTAAAGCTTTCAAGCGGCATGGGCCGTCTCCTCCTGGCATTCGCCGGCCACGCGCCGCAGGCCCAAGTTCAGCCACAACGGGCCGGTCAGTTGCATGACCGCGGCGGCCACCAGCAGCGCCTGCATCACGCCCAGGTCGAAGCCGGGCAGTTGCTCGCTCCAGCGGAAGTTGTCGGCCACCAGCAGCACAGCCAGGCTGCCCATCGGCTGCAGCGCCAGTGTCAGGCCCGCCGCCTGGCGCCAGCCCAAGCCGCTGGGCCGCGCCAGCAGCGCCACGCCCACGCCCTTGCCGACCAGGCGTGCGGCAATCAGCGCAATCACCCACGGCCACACCATGTGCACGCCTTCGAGCGTGAAGAGCACGCCCAGGCTGATGAACAGCAGCACCGTCAGCGCCGCGCCGGCGCTGCCCAGGTAGGGCTCGACCGTGAGGCGGTGGCCCATCAGCGCGCGTGCCGTCATGCCGGCGACGAGCAGCGTCAGCAGCGGCGACAGTCCCCAGTTGGAGGCCAGGGTGGAGGCCAGCATGACCAGCGCGATCTGCAGCACCGGCGTCCCCGAGCGCTGGTCGCTCAGGCGTGTGGCGCGATCGAGAATCCAGCCGCCCAGCAGGCCGAGCAGGAAGGAGCCGCAGATCACGAACAGGGCGCTCGCCACCCAGGTCATGGCGTCGCTGGCCAGCGATTCCTGCCCGGCCATGGCCAGCAGCGGCCACAGCTTCAGCACCAGCATCGCCAGCAGGCTGTTGATGGCGCACATCATCAGCAGCCGCTCGCCGACCTGGCCGCGCGGCCGCAGCTCGTGCACCGCGGCCATGACGATGATCGGCGAGGTGGACGCGGCCACCGTCGCGGCCAGCACGGCCGACAGCAGCGGCGCACCCAGCCACACCAGCACCGCGCCCACGGCCAGCGCGGCGCACAGGCCTTCGAGCACACAGCTGGCGGCCAGCCAGGGGTTGTCGATCAGCCAACGCGGGCGCAGTCGGCTGCCCAGCTCGAATACCAGCGCAGCAATGGCCAGGTCGATGATCGGCTTCCAGCCGGTGAGGTCGTCCGGACGCAGCAGGCCCAGGCCCAGCGGACTGGCCAGCGCGCCGACCAGCATGTAGCCCGTCAGCCGCGGCAGTTTCAGCAACCGGTGCAGGATGCTGGCCGCGACCACGGCGATCAGCATGACCGCGGCCAGACCCAGCACCGGGTCGAGCTGATGCAGGTCGGGCCAGTTGAACGCAGGCGCCTGGGGCAGAATGCCTGTTGTGCCGGTCGTCGTCATTGCGGCGATGCCCTCCTGTGGCGGCTGTGGGTCAGTCGCGCACCGCTCTGCGGCGATGGCACGGGCAAGGTCGGACGGCGGTGCGGCGCTTAAAGTTCCTGCTGCGCTGCGGCAGGAGCTCATGCCCGACCCTTGAAAGGGCGCGAAGCTTACCCCATATGCTCGGCGGTTCCGGCCTCATGCACCATCTTCAGACACATCCCGATGAGCAAACAGACTCTTTCATTCCAGGCCGAGGTCAAGCAGATCCTGCACCTCGTCACCCATTCGCTGTACTCGAACAAGGAGATCTTCCTGCGCGAGCTGGTGTCCAACGCGTCCGACGCGTGCGACAAGCTGCGCTTCGAAGCGCTGGACAACAGTGCCTTGTGGGAAGACGCGCCGAATCTCGAGGTGCGGGTGTTCTTCGACAAGGAGGCGAAGACATTGACCATCCGCGACAACGGTATCGGCATGAGCGCAGAGGAGGCGGTGGCGCACCTGGGCACCATCGCCAAGAGCGGCACGCGCGAATTCCTGGCGCGGCTCGAAGGCGAGAAGAAGAAGGATGCCAACCTGATCGGCCAGTTCGGCGTGGGCTTCTATTCCGGCTTCATCGTCGCCGACCGCATCACCGTGTTGTCGCGGCGTGCCGGGGCGTCAGCTGCAGAAGGCGTGCGCTGGAGCAGCGAAGGCGCGGGCGAGTTCGAGGTCGAGGCCATCGACAAGCCCGAGCGCGGCACCGACGTGATCCTGCACCTGCGCGAAGGCGAGGAGGAGTTCCTGTCCACCTGGAAGCTGAAGTCGATCATCGGTAAGTACTCCGACCACATCTCGCTGCCGATCCTGATGAAGAAGGAGGCGTGGGACGAGGAGAAGAAGGAGCAGGTGCTGAAGGACGAGTGGGAGACGGTGAACAAGGCGGCCGCGCTGTGGTCGCGCGCCAAGAGCGACATCACCGACAGCGAGTACCAGGAGTTCTACAAGCAGATCAGCTACGACCAGGCGGCGCCGCTGGCCTACACGCACAACCGCGTCGAGGGCCGCACCGAATACACGCAGCTGCTGTACATCCCGAGCAAGGCGCCGTTCGACTTGTGGAACCGCGACAAGCGCGGCGGCGTCAAGCTCTATGTCAAGCGCGTGTTCATCATGGACGACGCCGAGGCACTGATGCCGGTGTACCTGCGCTTCGTCAAGGGCGTGATCGATTCGGCCGACCTGCCGCTGAACGTGTCACGCGAGTTGCTGCAGGAAAGCCGCGACGTCAAGGCCATCCGCGAGGGCTCGACCAAGCGCGTGCTCGGCATGCTCGAATCGCTGGCCGACAGCGAGGACGCGGCCGAGCGCGACAAGTACGCGGCCTTCTGGAAGGACTTCGGCGCGGTGCTGAAGGAGGGCATTGGCGAGGACCATGCCAATCAGGAGCGGCTGGCCAAGCTGCTGCGCTTTGGCAGCACACAGGCCGATTCGGGCGTGTCCCAGAATGTTTCGTTCAGCGACTACGTCAAGCGCATGAAGGAAGGCCAGGAGGCCATCTACTACATCACAGCCGACAACCTGGCCACGGCCAGGAGCAGCCCGCAGTTGGAGATCTTCCGCAAGAAGGGCATCGAGGTGCTGCTGCTGGTGGATCGGGTCGACGAGTGGATGCTGAGCCACTTGTACGAATTCGAGGGCAAGCCGCTGCAAAGCGTGGCCAAGGGCGCCTTCGACCTGGGCAAGCTGCAGGATGAGCAAGAGAAGAAACAGGCCGAGGAGGCAGCCGTCGAATTCAAGCCGGTGCTGGAGCGGCTGAAGACCGCGCTGAAGGACCGAGCCAAGGACGTGCGCGTGACGACGCGGCTGGTCGACTCGGCCGCCTGCATCGTGGTGGACGAAGGCGACATGAGCGGCCATCTGGCGCGGCTGCTGAAGCAGGCCGGCCAGGACGCGCCGAAGTCGCTGCCGACGCTGGAGGTGAACGCCGCGCACGCCCTGGTCAAGCGCCTGGAGAGCGACGAGCGCTTCGACGATCTGGCGCAGATCATCTTCGACCAGGCGTTGCTGGCCGAAGGCGGCCAGCTCGAGGATCCTGCCGCCTACGTGCAGCGCGTCAATCGATTGCTGGCGGCCTGAACCTCAAAGCAGCGTGGCCAGGCTGGGTGTCTCGGCGGCCACGCGCAGCTGTTCGCGCAGCTGCAGCGCCTGCTGGCCCCAGTAGCCCGAGCTGCCGAAGTCCGGGAAGGCAGCGGGAAAGGCCGGGTCCTGCCAGCGCTGCGCCACCCAGGCGTTGTGGCGGATCATGCGCAGCAGCCGCAACGGCTCGATCAGCCCGAGCTCGGCGCGGTCGAAGTCCATGAACGGCGCGTAGCCGCGCAGCAGCAGCCGCAGCTGCCAGGCCATGGCCTCAGGCTCGCCCGACAGCAGCATCCACAGGTCCTGCACGGCCGGGCCCATGCAGGCGTCATCCAGGTCCACCACATGCGCGCCGGCATCGCGCCACAGCAGGTTGCCCGGGTGGCAGTCGCCATGCAGGCGGATCGGCCTGGGCACGTGCGCGGCGAAGGCGGTGTCGATGCAGTCGATGGCCGCCGCGCAGGCCTCGGCCCAGGGCCCTTGCTGGTTGTCGCTGACGAAGCCCCCGCTCTGCAGCAGGGCCGCGGCCTCGCGCGCATCGTGCGGCGCGTCCAGTGTGCGCCGGTGCGCGAAGGGCCGGCGCGCACCGACCGCATGCAGCCGGCCGATGAAGCCGCCCAAACGCTCCAGCACGGCGTCGTCCTCCAGCTCCGGCGACCTGCCGGCCTGGCGTGGTGATACCGAGTAGCGGTGCAGGCCCTCGGGCCCCGGGCGCAGCGCTAGCGTGGCCGGCCCGGGCTCAGGCAACAGCCGCACGTCGGATGCCGCGTCGTGGAGGATGCAGGGGGCCACCACCGGCACTTCGGCGCCGGCCAGCTCCAGGGCGAAGCTGTGCTCTTCGGTGATCTGGGCATCGGTCCAGCGCGCGCGGCGGTAGAACTTGGCCACCACCGCACCGCCGTCCTCCAGCATGACCTGGAAGACGCGGTTCTCGTAGGAGTTGAGCTGCAGGATGCGGCCGTCTCCGCGGAAACCGACTGCGTCCAGCGCGTCCAGCACGCCAGAGGGCGTCAGGTCCGCATAGCTGCGTGGCGCTTCGTGTGCGGGATTGGGCATGGCCTCATGCTACGCGCGCGCTGCCGTGTATCCGCCACGCCGGTCAGTGGTGCCTGCGCGGGCTGCCGCCGTCGGAAGTGTCGTCGCCGGCTGCGGGCGTGGCCACCTCGCGCACCGAGACGCCGCCGCGCAGAATGCTGCCGATAGAGCCGAACTCGCTGCCCGTGCCGGCATCGGAGCGGCCTTCGGCGCCAAAGAAGGAATCCTGAAAGAAACCGGAGTCCTGCCACAGCGCCGAACGTTCGCGGCGCCGCGAGGTCCCGGTGGTGGACAGCGGGTCGCGCGCCGTGTCGACGCGCGGCGCGGCCTGGGGGCCGCGGGCTGCGACCGTGCTTTGCGGCACCAGCAGCTGCAGCTCCGGAATCGAAGGCAGGTGGTCGACCGGGCAGCGCAAGTAGCGTACGCGGCAGGCCGCCAGCACCGATTGCTTGATCTGCAGCACGCGCCGAGAGTTGCCGCGGTCGGTGTCCAGGTCGATGGCAGCGAGCACGCGGCCGTTGGCGCTGCAGATGGCGAACGTCACGTGGATCGCGCCCAGCAACTCGTACCAGTAGCGCACCTGTTCCGGGTCGGTGGGCTGCGAGAAGCGCACCAGCGGCAGCTTCGACAGCACGATGTGATGCGGCAGCGCTTCACGCAGCTGTCTGTACACACGACGCTCGTCGGTACTGAACACCGGCCTTGCTGTCAAGGTCCAATCGGCAGGCAGCGGTAGGGGCCGCTGGGTACGCGCGCGCGCCCACCACCACGCCAGCAGACCGGCGCACAGCGCCAGTGTCGCCAGAGCGATGATCCAAAGAATGAGCTGCGGCAAATCCATGGTAGAGGTGCGGATGCACCGCTGCCCCACCCAGGGCGACAGGCGATGTCTTTGCTGACGATGCTACAACCCGGACGCATTGCGCAGCCCCCGCGAGTACGGGAGAACGCCCCAATTCGCGGGAGGTGAAACCCGTAACAGACCTGTTACGTGTCGGGCAGTCAGTCCTTCGGTCGACCTGACAGCAACTCGTCGACTCGGTGCGCTTGGCGCTTAAGCCGGTAATCCAGGTCGGCCGCGGTGTCCTCGACCAACGCTTCGACATGCGACACGAAGTTTTCCGGTGCCAGCTTGACCCAGGCCTGGGATTCGGGCCCGTCACGCTCGATGCGCGCGCCTGCATTGCGGCAGATGCGCAGCATGGCAGTGTTCTCGCTGAGGGCATGAACCAGCAGGCTGTCGATGCCGCGGTTGCGCGCGTGCAGGGCCGCATGGTCGAATAGACGGTCGCCGTAGCCACGCCCACGTGCCCCGTGGGCCACGGAGACGCCGAACTCGGCCGCCCGCCGCGGCGACGGGCCGGGCGTCAGATAGGCGAGATGGGCCATGGCCACCAGCTCCAGGCGTCGATTGAAGATACCGAAGACCTCGTCATGTTCGAAGTCCAGCTGGTCCACGTAGCGGGAAATCTGCGCGTCGCTGGCGGCGTAGCCGAAGCGCAGGTACCTGTCGCGCTCGCTCAACGCCAGCAAATGGCTCAGGATGCGTGGCCGGTGCCGGGTCGCAAGCGAGCGGATCGGGATCCACCTGAAACCGAAGGCTGGCTTCGGAGCCGTTTTCTCGGAATTCGACGGGCAGTCCTCAGAAGCATTCACGCGTTCTTCCCGGTGGAAGAGGGGGTCCATGGAGACTCCATAGATCAGTGTTAACCCTCATACTACAGGCTCACCCTAGGGAAGCCACTCCAACCGCAGGTGCCGTCGCAGCGCGGCGAAGTTGGGGGCTGGTCTTGGCGATGTATACTTGCAGGCTTTCCCGTTGACGGCGGGGTGGAGGGCGTTCGGGGCCGTGAGGCACTGCAGCGTTATACCGGATCGACCCGAGAGGCCGCCTGCACAAGCGGCGCCGAAGGCGGCGGTTTCTTCCGAACAGCCGTGTCAGGGTGCACCGACCAGCCTCTTTGGGCGGTGCGCCGATCTTCCAGCGAGTCCCTCATGAAGACCTTCAGCGCCAAGCCGGCCGAAGTGAAGCACGAGTGGTTTGTGATTGACGCCACCGACAAGGTGCTCGGACGTGTTGCCAGCGAAGTGGCACTCCGTTT
>JAGTRL010000413.1 GCA_018261815.1 Pseudomonadota bacterium | reverse complement strand
ATTGCCACCAAGCCCTTCGTGCGCCTGTTGTCGGTGTCGACACAGTTGCTGCTGCGCCTGCTGCGCGTGAAGGACGGTGCCGGCAATGCCGTCACCGAAGACGAGATCCACGCGATGTTGGCCGAAGGCACCCACGCCGGCGTGATCGAATCGCACGAGCACGCCATGGTGCGCAATGTCTTCCGTCTTGACGACCGGCAGATCGGCTCGCTGATGGTGCCACGCAGCGACGTGGTGGTCCTCGATGTCGATCTGCCCTTCGAGCAGAACCTGGCGCGCGTCGAGGCATCGGACCATGCGCGCTTCCCGGTGGTGCGCGGCGGCCTCAACGATGTGGTGGGCGTGGTCAACGCGCGGCAGTGGCTGTCGCACGCGCTGCGCAACCCCGACCACGATCTCGTGAAGCAGCCAATGAAGACACCGCTGTACGTGCCGGAGACGCTGACCGGCATGGAACTGCTGGACAACTTCCGCTCGTCCGACGTGAACATGGCCTTCGTGATCGACGAATACGGCGAGGTTCAGGGCATCGTCACGCTGCAGGACCTGATCGAGGCCATCACCGGCGAGTTTCATCCCCGCGACCCCGAAACCTCTTGGGCCGTGCAGCGCGCGGACGGCAGCTGGCTGCTCGACGGGCGCATCCCCGTGCCGGAACTCAAGGACCGGCTGGGCCTGGATGCCGTGCCCGAGGAGGACCGCGGGCGCTACCACACGCTCAGCGGCATGTTGATGCTGCTGACCGGCCGCCTGCCCAAGGTGGCCGATACCGCGGACTGGGAACGCTGGCGCCTCGAGATCGTCGACATGGACGGCAAGACCATCGACAAGGTGCTGGCCACGCGCCTGCCGGAACCGCCGACAAGCGACGGCGACGCTGAGACGGGGTGATGGCGTCTTCTCCTGTCCTTGCAGTCGCGCACAGCACGCCGGCTGTCGCGACATCTTGGCACTGCGCGGTTCTACTGGCCGTGGCGGCGCTGTGCACCGGGTGCGTCGATAGCTACCCCACAGAGAATGTGGTTACCGTCAGTCCCTACGAGATGACCCAGCTGCAGCGTATCGAGGCCTTGAACGCGCTGGGTGCTCAGGGACGAAATAGGCAGAGGTGGCGCTATGCCATCGAGGCCGGATGTGTGTTGAGCGTCAGTCATCGGCCCGCGGGTGCCGGCTGGGCAACGACGAGTTACCGGCTCGATGAGACATCCATCGAAACCGGCTACGACAAGGTGGAAGATTCGCACTACCTGGAACTGGCCGGCGATAGCGCCGCGGCACCCGTGCGCGTGCTGGCCGGCGCTGATCGCTTGGCGGCCCAGCAAGGCAGCCTGCTGCTGAAGCTGCTCAAGCGCGACTGCCGCGGCGAAAGGCTTTCATCGGCGGGCTGATCGGCGAACAGTGCTTACCCGTCGTCGATTCAGCAAGACAACGAATTTCAACAGCTGGGAGCAAGTGCGGGGTATGTTTGGTCAGACCGGCTTTTTCGCCCGTCGCTGGCGGGGCGAGGTCCCGCTGCAGGTCGTGTTCTGGCGTGACATGCTGGGCATCGCGACATTCATCAACCTGCTGGCCAGCTTCATGGCCTTGATCCTGGCTTCACAGGGCGTGGATCTGCGAGTTGCAGTTGCTTTGCACTTTGCACCTATCGCCTACAACATCTTCTTGTTCATGAGCGTTTGGCGCTCACCGCAATGCACGGTTTTCAAGAAGGCCTTTTCTCTCGCGTGGCTGGCTGCAATGACGATCGTTTGAGCAGGCGAACGTCGGGCCGTCGCACAGCGGGCTCAGGGTTGGTACGCCGCGCGATCATGCTGATCCGCTGATCCAACAAAGGCTGCCGTTCGATTGAGCAACTGTGAGGCTGCTTTGCGGCGACCTATCCGAACTGCGGAAGGACCGGATAGGGTCGAGCCTTGACAGCCGTCTCTCCCCCGGATGGCCACTTCAAATTCCCCCACCTGTGGCCACTCAAACTCCCCCAGGCAGGACGGTCGGATTATGGGTTTCCTAGACGCTGTGTGAGTTGATCGCGAGGGTGCCGATGCTGGGAGCTGCCTGAGCGGGCTTCAGTCGCCCTTTGGCCTGGTGCGGGGCGTTGGCCATCGGAAGTGGTTTGGTTGCCTGTTTCAATCGGCTGTTCGGGCAAGCGAAGCGCGTCAGGCCGTAGGCATCGGCCGGGGAGCGGTGGGCAAGCCACGGACCCCGCAGGGGCCGTCCACAGGGTTGTCCTGTGGGCGGGTGGCTTGTCCACGGCGGGCGCGAGCTGCCTGGCCTGGATCGAGGGTTGTCGGGGCCCTGCCAGGCCAAGGCTGCGGGGGCTACCTGAGCGGCCAGGGCGCCTGCTCAGGGGCTCTCGGCGGCATTCATCGCGATGCGCGAGGCTGCCTCCTTGAGGCGGTAGCTCTTGCCCTCGAACTCGAGCATGGCCGCGCGGTGCATGAGGCGATCCAGGATGGTGGTGGCCATGGTGGCGTCGCCAAGGTACTTGCCCCAGTCCTGCACGACGCGGTTTGACGTCACGACGATGCTGCGGCGCAGCTTGTAGCGCCGGTGCACGACGGTCTGCAGCAACTCGGCGCTGGCCTCGGAGATACGCCTGGCCAGGAACAGATCGTCGAGCACGACCAGGTCGGGCTCGACGAAGCTGCGCAGCAGCGCGGCCTGCTCGGCAGTGCTGCCCAGGGCGTAGCGCGCGAACTCGGTGTCGGCCTCGACGTAGCGCACGTCGAAGCCCTGCAGCGTGGCTTGGTAGGCCACGGCCTTCGCAACATGGCTCTTGCCGGTGCCGGGCGAAGCAGTCACATACTGCCCGCGAACAGCGTGTAGAGCTGTTTCGCATCAACTATCCATTCCACCCGCGGGTGGGGCTTGAAGTCGAGGTGCTTGGCCACTCCAGGCACGGCACCGACGACT
>JAGTRL010000412.1 GCA_018261815.1 Pseudomonadota bacterium | reverse complement strand
GCCACAGCGGCCAGTTGCCCACACTGGCGAGCCACAGGCTGATGACCACGGCCAGGGTGAGCGGATTCCTCGATGCGACCATGGGGCGGCATGCTCGCCGCCGTGCCTTAAGGGCAGATTAGCCGGTAGTGCCCTGGCCCACAGCATCACGCCGCTGGATGTCGACGGCCGCGCGCCGTGGGCGCCGACGCACTGCCGCAATACCCGCCAGCCCAACGAACATCAGGATCCCGCGTTGCGGCTCGGGCAGCGCAGCCATCGGCTGCACCGGATGGGTCGGCCCGCCCTCGCTGCTCGAGGGCGGGCGCTCTCGAGTTGCAGCCCAACCCAACCCTGCAACCGACTCCGGCACGAGGCGTTCATCGACGGTTCGCCCATCGACCCGGCAGCGTCGCCGCGTGAGCCACGACGCCTCTCACTGCCGTGACCCTTAAGAAATCCCTAAGGGCAAGCCCACAACATGGCCGCAAAGGAGCGGACATGAAACCATCGAAGAGATCCTACGGGATCGCGGCCCTGCTGACCATGGCAGCCATGCTGTGGTCCCAGGTGCAGGCGGCAACACCCGCCGAACTGCTGGCGGGCTACAGCACACAGGCCGGCATCGCCGCCTCGGCGCAACGCGGCGAGCAGCTCTTCAACGCCACGCACGGCAAGGAGTGGAGTTGCACCTCGTGCCACGGCACGGCGCCCACGCAGGGCGGCAAGCATGCGTCCACCGGCAAGCCCATCGGCGCGCTGGCGCCGTCGGCCAATGCACAGCGCTTCAGCGACACGGCCAAGGTGGAGAAGTGGTTCCGCCGCAACTGCAACGACGTGCTCGGCCGCGAATGCAGTGCCACCGAGAAGGCCGATGTCATGAGCTGGCTGATCGGGCTCAAGCCATGAGCGCGCGGCTGAAAGCAAGGTGGCGGCTCGCCCTGCTGTGCGCGTCGGTCGCCACCCTCGGCGCGACCCATGCCGCCTGGGCCGACGACCAGCGCGCGAGCCGTGTGCCGCCACTGCCCGAGTACACCCAGGAATGTGCGTCCTGCCACCTGGCCTTCCCGCCCGGCCTGCTGCCGGCGGCATCGTGGCGGCGGATCATGGACAACCTGCCGCGCCACTACGGCACCGATGCCTCGCTCGACCCGGCACTGACGCGCAAGCTCGCAGCCTGGCTCGAAGCCCATGCCGGCACCAGCAAGCGCGCCCGCGAGCAACCGCCCGAAGACCGCATCACACGCGCCGCGTGGTTCGTGCGCGAGCACGACGAGGTACCTGCCTCCACCTGGAAGCTGCCGGCCGTGAAGAGCCCGGCCAACTGCAGCGCCTGCCATACCCAAGCCGAACAAGGAGATTTCCGTGAGCGCAACATCCGCATCCCCCGCTGAACTACCGGCCGCCGCCGGCGAACGCAAGACCCTGATCTGGGACGCGCCGGTGCGCGTCTTTCACTGGCTGATGGTGCTGAGCTTTGCCGGCGCCTACATCACGGCCGAGAGCGAGCGCTGGCGATTGCTGCACGTGACGCTGGGCTACACCATGGCGGGGCTGGTGGGCTTTCGCATCCTGTGGGGGCTTGTGGGTACGCGCCATGCACGCTTTGCCAGCTTCGTGCGCGGCCCGGCCGCAGTGAAGCGCTATCTGCTGGCGATCCTGCGCGGCCAGCCCGAGCACCATGTCGGCCACAACCCGGCCGGCGCGCTGGCCATCGTCGGTATGCTGGTCCTGACGCTGGCCATCGCCGCGTCGGGCTGGTCGGTCTACAACGAGATCGGCGGCGACTGGCTGGAAGAGGTGCACGAGTTCGCCGCCAACCTGATGCTGGCCCTCGTCGGCGTGCACATCGCCGGTGTGCTGCTGGCCAGCTGGATGCACCATGAGAACCTGAGCGGCGCGATGATCGACGGGCGCAAGGCAGCGCCCCCCGAGGAAGGCGTGCGCAGCGCTTGGCGCAGCGTGGCCGTGCTGATGCTGGTGGCGGTGCTGGGCTTCTGGTGGCTGCAATGGCAGTCCGCACCTGCCGTCTCCGATCGGCCCGCAGCCACGGCCAAGGACCACGACGACTGACAATCGCCGCATGCGCATCCTGCTGGCCGAAGACGACACGCTGCTGGGCGACGGCCTGCGCGCCGGCTTGCGCCAGCAGGGCTTCCAGGTCGACTGGGTGCGCGACGGCGCCGCGGCCGAACGCGAGTTGCGTGCCGAGCCCTACGCGGCGGCGGTGCTCGACCTGGGCCTGCCCTTGATGGATGGCATGGACGTGCTGGCCTCGGTGCGCCGCGCCGGCGTGACGCTGCCGGTGCTGGTGCTGACGGCCCGCGACGCGGTGCCCGACCGCATCCGCGGCCTCGACCTGGGCGCCGACGACTACGTGCTCAAGCCGGTGGACCTGCAGGAGCTGGCCGCGCGGCTGCGCGCGCTGGTGCGCCGGGCCCACGGGCAGCCGCAGGAGCATCTGCGGGCGCAGGACCTGGTGCTCGACGCGGCCGCGCGCGGGGTGCTGCAGGCCGGCAATGTCGTGCCGCTGTCCACGCGCGAGTTCGACCTGCTGCAGGCGCTGATGCTGAATGCCGGCCGGGTGATGTCGCGCGAGCAGCTCGAGCAGCACCTGTACAGCTGGGGCCACGAGGTGGAGAGCAATGCGGTCGAGGTGCATGTGCACCACCTGCGGCGAAAATTGGGCAGCAACGTCATCCAGACGGTGCGTGGGGTGGGCTACCTGCTGCCGCGCGAGAGCCAGGCCACATGAGCGCGCCGGGCCGCTCCCAAGCGCTCATTCCGGAGCGCGCAGCGCGCAGGACAGCCACATGAAGGCCCGGGCGCCGTCGCTGCAGCGCCGGCTGCTGGCCCTGGTGCTGGGCCTGGTGACGGTGGTGTGGTTGGGCACCGCGGTGCTGACCTGGTTCGACGTGCGCCATGAACTCGACGAG
>JAGTRL010000411.1 GCA_018261815.1 Pseudomonadota bacterium | reverse complement strand
GCCGAGTTGATGTAGCGCACCAGGCGGAAGGCCAGCGTCGGGTCGTTCTTCAGCACCGCCTCGAGCCGGTCGATCGATTCCTGCCGGTCGACCCGGTTCATCAGCTCGACGATGACCTTCAGGTCCGGCGCCACGGTCTTGCCGTTGCCCTTGCCCACCGCCTCCTCGATCGGCCAGCCCAGCACCGCGACTGCGCCGCGCTGGAAACTTTCCTCGACCTCGGAGGCGCGGGTCACGCCCGACTGCACGAAGCCCACGCTGCGCGGCGCGCCGCCCGGCGCCTCGGCTGCGCTGCGCCGGTCGCCGGCGAACTCGATGATCGAATGCTTGAAGCAGGCCAGGACGCTGCGCGGCAGTTCGGCGCTGGGGCGGCCCTTCAGGTACAGCGTGCTGCCGCGTGCATGCAGCGCCGCCAACGCGGCCTCGTGCTGCGCATCGCCGGCCATGAAGGCCGGCACCTCCAGCGCGAAGTTCAACGGCGGCTCCCCGGCCAGGCTGTCGCGCAGCAGGCCTTCGCTGGCCAGGTTGAGCACCAGCGAATCCTTGCTGTCGACAGGCCAGGCCTCGGCCAGCGTCTGCAGCAGCGCCGCCGCGTCCGGCGCCAGTTCGGGCCGCACTGGAAAGACCGTCAGCCGCGTCGCCGTGACGCTGCGCTGGCGGTCGATCATCGGGCTGTAGCCCAACACCACCTGTCCCAGGATCGAGTGTTCGTTCATATCGGTTGTCCACTGGCGTCGCCAGCAGCGAAGATGCTGCTGGCGCTCGTAGGCGAGGAACAGTCCGCAGGGACTGTTCCTCGTCCGACTCGCCCCCCTTGAGGGGGAGCGCCGCAGGCGCTGCGGGGGTGGTTCACGTCAAATACTGGAACAGCGACATGCGCTGCACCAGCGAATAGGTGCTCAGCGCGGCCTCGTAGCCGCTCTGCTTGTTCTGGAAGTCCGACAGCGCCTCGACCATGTCCAGGTCCTCGGCCAGCGAGCGCTCGGTGCGAGCGTCGAGCTGGATCTCGGCCAGGCGGCCTTCGACCGAATCGAGACGGTTGAGGCTCTCGCCGGCCATCGCGCGCTGCAACTGCAGGTTGCCGAAGGCGGCATCGATGTCGCGCAGCCCGCTGGCCACGGTCTGCGCCACCTGCGCCGGGCTGCGCCCGCCGGCCTGCAGTTCGCCGGCGACGCGGTCGAGCGCATCGAACAGCGACAGATCCGGCGCCGATGGCGCGAGATCGAACTGGTCACCGTGGGACGGCGTGCCCTGCACGGTAACGGCCATGCCGTCGAACTCGATCGCCTGGCCCGACACGTAGGGCAGGTTGACCAGCGCGGTGGCCGCACCGTTCTTCAGCACCGAGTAGCTGGTCACGCCCGCGGCGACCGTGAAGTCGACGCGGTAGTCGGCACCCGTCAGCGCCGAGGGGTCCACCACCGAGCCGGCATCGACCCACGCGCCGCTGCCGTTGGTGGCGGCCGGGCGGGTGACGAAGACGCCGTTGCCGCTGCGCGCGCCCAGCCAGGTGGCGGCACCGTCGTGGGTCATCGGCAGCAGGTCGCCGCCCTGCACCTCGGTCTGGCCGCCGGCGCCGCGGAACGCCACGCCGCCGCTGCCGTCGACGAAGGGGGGCTGCGCCGAGCCCTGGCCGCCGAACAGGTAACCGCCGGCGCCGTCGCCGCGGTTGGCGATGGAAAACAGCTGCTCGCGCAGGCCGCGGATGCGCGCACCGAGGTTGGCGCGCTCGGCATCGGTGTAGCTGCCGTTGCCGGCCGCGACCAAAAGCTCTCGTGCCTGCTGCATGGCCTCGGTGGCGCTGCCCAGCGCGCCTTCGACCTGCTGCATCGCATTGCGGCTGGCTTCCAGCCCGCGCTGGTCGGCCACGGCACGCGCGCTGGTGGCCAGGGCCCGCTCGACACGCGCCGCGGCGGTCGGGTCGTCGCTGGCGCGGGCCACGCGTTTGCCGCTGGTCAGCCGCTCCTGAGCCAGCTGCAGGCCTTGCTGCCGCTGCTGCAGGTTGTCGACGGCGGCGGCGAAGGAATTGGCGGTGGTGATGCGCATGGGTACTCGTTCAGCCGGCGGCGTCGAGCAGCGCGTCGAAGATGCTCTGCGCAATCTGCAGGATCTTGGCCGCCGCCTGGTAGCTCTGCTGGTACTGGATCAGCCGCGCCGCCTCCTCGTCGAGGTTGACGCCGCTCTTGGCGCTGCGCGAGGCCTCGGCCTGCGCAGCGACTGCGCCAGAGATGTCGGCGGTGGACTGCGCACCCTGCACGCGCACGCCGATGTTGGCCATGGCCGCCGCATAGGCGTCGGTGATGGAGCTGCCGCCGCCGACACCGCCGGCAGACAGCGGCCGGCGTCCCACCAGTTCGGCGTCGCGCAGGCCGGTGAAGGCCAGCGCGTTGCCGTTGTTCGACGCCGGGTACAGCGTCTTGCCGACGCTGAAGACATCGCCACTGCGCGGCACGCCGTTCAGCTCGAGCTCGAAACCGTTCAGCGATATCGGCGTGCCCGCCGTCCAGGTGCCGACGCCGCTGGACTGCAGTGCGTTGGTGACGCGGTCGCGCAGCTCCCAGCTGTAGTCGCCGGTGTCGCTGGTGAAGCTCAGGGTGGCCGTCAGGTCGGGGTCGGCGCTGGGGCTGACCACACGCAAGGCCGCCACGCTGCCGGTACCGGCATTGGTGGCCGGGGTGGATGCGCTCAGCGGCGAGGCGGCGGCCAGGCCGCGCATGTCGTCGAGCACACGCTGCATGCCGTTGGCCGCACGCGTCACCGGCTGCAGCAGGTAGCGGTCGGTGGCGGCAGGCAAGCCCGGGCCGATGTCGATGCGCAGGCCGTCGAACACGTCGCCGCTGGCGATGCTGCGCACCAGACCGTCCTGAAGTCGCGTCAGCTGCCACACCCCGGGCGCGCCGCCGGGGTCGGCGCGCAG
>JAGTRL010000410.1 GCA_018261815.1 Pseudomonadota bacterium | reverse complement strand
GCCTTCCACCCCAAGTGGGACGAGCGGCCGCTGCTGGTGGTGGTGAAGAAGCCCGGCGCCGAAGTCACGCGCGACGAGATGCTGAAGTTCTTCGACGGCAAGATCGCCAAGTGGTGGACGCCGGACGACGTGGTCTTCACCGAGGCCATCCCCCTGGGGGCGACCGGCAAGATGCAGAAGAACAAGCTGCGCGAGATGTTCAAGGACCACAAGCTGCCCACGGCCTGAGCCGGAGCCGACCATGCCGACCCTGCGAGTGGAGATGTTTGCCGGCCGCACGGTGGAACAGAAGCGCGCGCTGGCGCGCGAGCTGACCGAGGCCACCGTGCGCGCGCTGGGCGTGCCGGCCGGCTCGGTCGAGGTGCTGTTCTACGACGTCGAGCGCAGCGACTGGGCAGTCGGCGGCAGCTTGTGCAGCGACCCGCCGGCCGCGCCGCCGCAGCAGGCCTGAGGCGGTGTCGCGCAGCGCCATCGTCCTGCCCGACGCCGGCGTGGCGCCGTTCGTCGCGTTGCTGCAGTCGGCGCAGGCCACGCTGCGGCTGAAGATCGTCGAGTTCGACCATCCGGAGCTGATCGAGGCAGTGGCCGCACCGGCGCGGCGCGGCGTCAACGTGCGCGTGCTCTTCAACAAGGCCGGGCGCGCTGGTGTGTCCGACAACGCCGCGGCACGCGCCGCCTTGCACGCGGCCGGCGTCGAGGTGGTCGATGCGCCGCACAAGCTGTCGGTGGTGCACGAGAAGTCGCTGGTCATCGACGACGAGAAGTCGCTGGTCATGTCCTGCGACTGGACGGCCGCCGGCCTGAGCGAGGCGCGCGACTATGCGCTGCTGAGCACGCACCGCCATGAGGTCGACGAGATCGCCGCCTGCTTCGATGCCGACTGGGCGCGCCAGAGCTTCAAGCCGCACGGCCATGGCCCGCTGCGCCTGGTGTGGGGGCCGCTGAACGCGCGCCAGCGCGTGGCCGAGTTCATCGACGCCGCACGCCACACGCTGGTGGTGCAGAACGCGCGCTACCAGGACCCGGTGATGATCGAGCGCCTGGTGCGCGCGCAGCGCCGTGGCGTGACGCTGCAGCTGATGGCGCATGCGGTGCACCGCATGGAAGCCAAGGAGATCACCACCGACGTCGGTGGCCTGCGCATGCTGGACGACCTGGGCGTGCAGGTACGGCGCCTGAAGCACCTGCGGCTGCACGGCAACATGCTGCTGGCCGACGGTGCGCGTGCGCTGGTCGGTTCGGTCAATTTCAGCCCGGCCAGCCTGGACCGGCGCCGTGAACTGGCCCTCGAGACCGACGATGCCGCCGTCATCAAGCCGCTGCAGCTGGCGGCGCTGCACGACTGGAGCCACTCGCGGCCGATCGACCTGTCCGAAGAAGGCCTGCGCGAGGAACTGCAGCGCCACGGACGCGCCGACGATGCCGAGCACCTGCTGGGCCCGGCCTGCGAAGAAAGCGACTGAGGCTCGGCCGCGATCGCGCGGCCAGGCGCCTTTGGCTCGGCCAACTCGCCGGCGTGTCAGCGCAGGCCCACAGGCCAGGCGGGCCGGAGTAAGGCGGCGCGCCTGCGCGTGGCGTTCGCCACCCCCGCCTGACCTTCAGCGCCGGCCGCCGTGGTGCCGCGCAGCCTGCGGCGACAGCGCGTTCGGAAAGTACATCGCCGTCAGGCTGCGGCTGTGCACCGGCGGCGCGCTGGCCCGCGTCGCCAGGCCCTTGCCTTCGGCCGCGTCGGCGTGGCGGCGCCAGTCGTGCACCCAGTAAATGGCGTCGCAGACCTCGAGCATGCCCATCGTTTCGCGGTCGCCGACCAGCACGCCCTGCACGAACACGCCGAGTTCGGCGCGCGCTCGGTCCAGTGCCTCGACGGTGGAGCGCACGCAGCCGAACTCGCCGTCGCTGACGATCAGCAGGTCGGCGCCGGACCAGCCGGCTTCGCGCACGCGTTCGACAGCGCGTTCGATCGGCGCCTGCACGTCGGTGCCGCCGTCGAAGGCCTGGCCCATCAGCGCCAGCGTGGCCTGCAGCCCGTCCGCGCCGGCGCCGAGCTCATGCTCCACCAATTCACCGGGGCCGCCGAAGGCCAGCAGCCTGCAGGCCCGGCGCGAGGCCTGCGCCAGGCGCAGCGCGGCAATGACCACCGCGCGCGCGATGTTCTCCGGCGCGCCGCGCATCGAGCCCGAGGTGTCCAGGCACAGCACGATCGGCCCGCGTTCCAGCGGCTGCGCTTCAGGTGCTCCGACCGCGGCCGCGCTGGCAGCCGGGTCCGGCCGCCAGTCGACGACTACCGCCGCGGTGTCGTGCGCGAGCAGCCGGCCCTCGGCCTGGCGCGCGCGCCACAGCTTCTTCAGCAGCCGGTGGCGCAGCAGCAGCGCCTCGCTGGGCAACAGCTGCTCCAGCCGCGAGCCGAAGCGGATGCCGGTGATCTCGCCCGGCGCCCCAGGCAGGGTCGTCGTCAGCGCGCGCAGCGGCGCCCGCTGCGTGACGGCGCGGGTTTGCGGCGCGCTCTGCGGCGGGCGCTGCACGCTCCACTCGCGCCGGCCCAGCCGCTGCAGCAACGCCATCAGCTCCGGCATCGTCGCCAGCCGCTCGGCGGCGCGGCGCGCGGCCTGCCACTCGCGCGAGCGCAACTGGCCGCGCATCTGGTCCCAGTCCAGGTGCGCGCCGTCGGCCAGATCGCGCAGCAGCGTCAGGTCGTCCTCCAGCCCGGCCGTCTGCACCGTCCAGGCGGCGCGGAAGTCCTGTGCCACCTGTTCGACCGCCTGCGCGCGCGACAGCGCGGGCTGCAGGTCGACGATGCGGTCCAGGTGCCACAGCAGGGTGCGCAGCACCTGCTCGGCCAGTGCCGGCACGCCGCGCGACAGCGCGGGCAGGCCGAGCTCGCCGACCACCTGGCGCAGCGGGGCGCACGCAGCAGCGTC
>JAGTRL010000073.1 GCA_018261815.1 Pseudomonadota bacterium | reverse complement strand
TTCGGCCAGACCGAATGTTCGCCGGTGGCGTCGATGACCCGGCCCGACGACAGCGTCGAGGACAAGGCCGGCACCATCGGCACGCCGATGCCGCATGTCGAGGTCAAGATCATCGACCCGGCCAGCGGTGCCACGCTGCCGGTGGGCCAGGTGGGCGAATACTGCACGCGCGGCTACCACGTGATGCACGGCTACTTCGAGAACCCCGAGGCCACGGCCGCGGCCATCGACGCCGACGGCTGGCTGCACACCGGCGACCTGTGCGCGATGGACGCGCGCGGCTACTGCACGGTGCAAGGGCGGCTGAAGGACATGATCATCCGCGGCGGCGAGAACATCTACCCGCGCGAGCTGGAAGAGCTGCTGTTCAAGCACCCGAGCGTCGGCGAGGTGGCGGTGGTGGGCCTGCCCGATGCCAAGTGGGGCGAGCAGGTTGCCGCCTTCCTGCGGCCCAAGCCCGGCCAGCGCATCATCAAGGACGAACTGGTCGACTACATGCGCCAGCACCTGTCGCCGCACAAGACGCCGCGCTACTGGTTCGAGCTGGAGGTCTTCCCGCTCACCGGCTCGGGCAAGATCCAGAAGTTCAAGCTGCGTGAGGGCTGGTCCCGCGGCGAGTTCAGCGAAATCTGAGCGCTGCCTGAGCCGCCGGCGCGGCCGATGCAGAATCGGCGCACTTCACACAGGTGCGCCGCATGCACAACCGGGTAGGCATCATCGGCGTCGGATCGGTCGGCGCCAGTGTCGCGATCTCCACCTTGCACTCGGGCGCGGCCGACGAGCTGTGGCTGCAGGACCTGAATCCTGCCCGTGCCGAGGGCGAGGCCATGGACCTGGCCCACGGCGCCTGGTTCTATCCGGCCTGCAAGGTGCGCACCGCCAGCGTCGAGGAGATGCGCAACGCCCAGGTGGTGGTGGTGGCGGCAGGCCGCGGCGGCCGGCCGGACGAAACCCGGCTCGACCTGCTGCGCGACAACGCCCGCGTGGCCCGCGACATCGGCCGCACGCTGGCCGGCTTTGCCGGCACGGTGGTGGTGGTCAGCAACCCGGTCGATGTGTTGGTGCGGGTGCTGGTCGAAGCCAGCGGGCTGCCGCCGCAGCGTGTGCTCGGCACCGGCACGATGCTCGACACCTCGCGCTTACGCCAGATGCTGGGTCACAAGCTGCACCTGGCGTCGAGTTCGGTGCATGCCCAGGTGTTGGGCGAACATGGCGATTCGTCGGTGCTGCTGTGGTCCAGCGCCGATGTCGGCGGCGTGCCGCTGCGCAACTGGCCGGGGTGGCGCCGCACGCAGGAGCCGGCGCTGGCGCAGCAGGTGCGCGGCGCGGCCTACCAGGTGATCCAGCGCAAGGGCTTCACCAACCATGCCATCGGCTTGGTCACCGCGCAGCTGCTGCGCAGCATGTTGCGTGGTGATCAGCGCGTGCTGACCGTGTCGCGCGTGCAGGAGGGCGTGCTCGGCCTGCGCGACGTGGCCTTGTCGTTGCCCACCGTCGTCGGCCGGCAGGGCGGCACCCGCGTGGTGGCGCCGGCCATGGACGAGGCCGAGCGCGCCGCGCTGGAACATTCGGCCCAGGTGCTGCGCGAGGCGCACGCCTCGGTCGGTCCGGCCGGCGCTGTCGGCTGACGCGCCGCTACGGCCTCACCGGCGTCGCGGCCGGCAGCGGCATGCCGCGGCGGCGCATTTCCTCGCGCACCAGATCGGGCCGGTCGCTGACGATGCCGTCGACGCCCATGTCCATGACCTGCGCGATGCGTGCCGGCTCGTTCACCGTCCAGGCCAGCACCGTCAGGCCCAGCGCCTGCGCCTCCTTGACCTTGGCGGCGTCGAGTTCCGCATGCAGGCTGGACCAGATGCGCCCGCCCGCGGCCTTGATCATCTTTGGCACCGAGCCATGCTCTGCGTGGCTGAAACCCGCGGTCCACGGCGACCCGCCGGGCTTGCCGGCGCCGATATTGTCGAAGTTGGGGCGCTGGATCGACAGGTAGACGGTGCCGATCTCCGGTGCCTCCTTCTGCACCACCTGCAGCGTGCGCCAGTCGAAGGACAGGATCGTCGTGCGCTCGGCCAGGCCGGCGTCGCGCACCGCCTTGACCAACGCGCGTGCGAAGGGCTCCGGTGCCATCGTTTCGTCGGGCGCCGTGGGGGTGACCTTCGTTTCCAGCGCCAGCCGCACCTGGGTGTTGCCCGGTTTCTTCACCAGCGCGAAAAGCTCTTCCAGCTTCGGCAGCCGCGCGCCGTCGTGCGGCGTTTGGTCCGGGAACTGCGCGGCATAGCGTGTGCCGGGCTTCAGGCGGCCGACGTCGTAGCGCTGCAGCTCGGCAAAGTCGGTGTGCCAGATCACCGGCCCGCGGCCGCCGAGAAACTGGCCGTCCGGTCCGCGCGTGATGTCCGGGTTCAGCGCCGGGTCGTGCGAGATCACGAGCACGCCGTCGCGGGTGATGGCGATGTCGGTTTCCAGCGTGGTCACGCCGATGGCCAGCGTGCGTTCGAAACCGACCATCGTGTTTTCCGGGGCCAGCCCGCGCGCGCCGCGGTGGCCCTGCAGGTCGAAGGCCTGGGCCTGCAGGCACAAGCCCAGCAGCAAGGCGGTGATCCAGGGCTTCATCGTGTCTCCATCAGCGGGGGTGGGCGCCATTGTCGGCCGCCTATGATGAAGTGCCTCGGGGCACCACGATGATCGAGCTGCTGCAGTTCCGCCACTCGCCCTACAACGAGAAGGTGCGCTGGGCGCTGGACCTCAAGCGCGTGCCGCATCGGCGCCACAGCCTGCTGCCCGGGCCGCACGTGGCCACGTTGCGCAGGCTTACCGGCCGCACGCAAACGCCGGTGATCGTCGCCGAGGGCCATGCCATCGACGGCTCGGCGCGCATTCTGGAATGGATCGAAGCGCGCTGGCCGCAGCCGGCGCTCTTCCCCACCGACGCCACCGATCGCGCCGAGGCGCTGCGCATCCAGCACTGGTTCGACGAGGACCTGACGCCGCGCATCCGCCGCGCGGTATTGGATGCGCTGCTGCGCCAGCCCACCGCCTTTGCCGGCGTCTTCGGTGAGGGCCGGCCGCCGCTGCAGCGTCTGGCCTATGCCATTGCCGTGCCGCTGGCCGCACCGCTGGTGCGAAAGGGCAACGGCATCGCCGGTGAGGCCAGCGTCGAGGATGGCCTGCGCGCGGCGCAGCAGGCGCTGGACTTCGTCGCCGAGCGCGCTGGCGCGAACGGCTTCCTGGTCGGTGGTCGATTCGGCCTGGGCGACCTGACGGCCGGCTCCACGCTGGCCGTGCTCGCCCAGCCGCCGGCTTCGCCCATGGCCGGCCCCAAGCCCTACGGCGCGGCCTTCGCGGCGCTGCTTGGGCGCTTCGAGGCGCACCCGGCTGTCGCCTGGACGCGGCGGCTCTATGCGCGGCACCGCGGCGCCAGCCGCGATTTCGACGGGCCGAGCGAAGGTTCGGTTTGACCCATTCAACCGCTCGATGGGTGCTGCAGAATGAGGAGCGGCTTACGGGAGCCCGTTGCATGGATTCGAAAATACTCGAGAGTGAGGCGGTGGCGCGCATCTGTCGCGCGCACGGCATAAGCCGGCTGTCGCTGTTCGGCTCGCGCCTCAAGGGCACTGCAAGGCCTGACATCGACGTGGACTTGCTGGTCGATTTCGTGCCCGGCCGCACGCCGGGACTCATTGGCATGAGCACGATCGAGATCGAGCTGGAGCATGTCCTAGGGCACAAGGTCGACCTGAGGGCCGCGTTCGATCTGAGCCCGTACTTTCGCGACGAGGTCGTGCGCAACGCGCGGGACGCCTATGCCGGCTGAGAGCCAGATGACGAACTGATGGCCACGTGGAAGAAAGTCCCCGCCGAACTGGCCGCACGCTTCGACGCCGCGCTGCCGGTGGTGGCCGATGTGCAGCGGCGCAAGATGTTCGGCTGCCCCGCGGCCTTCGTCAACGGCAACCTCTTCGCCGGCCTGCACGAGGACCGGCTGATGGTGAGGCTGCCGGCCATGGCAGGCAAACATCCCTGCGTGATGATGGGCCGCACGATGAAGGAATACGCGCTGTTCCACGATGCGCTGGAGATGGCCGACCGCGACCTGGCCGGCTGGGTGGCCCAGGCCTATGCCTTCGCGCGGGCCCTGCCAGCCAAGGCACCGAAGGCACCCAAGTCCGCCAAGTCTGCGCCGCAGCGGCGCACGCCGGCCTGAGCGCGGCCCTCACTTCAATTCGCCGAAATCCTCTTCCCAGAACTCCAGCTCCCCGCGTTCCTCGCGCGCGCGGCGCTCGTCCTCGGCCTGGCGCAACTGCACGCGGCGGATCTTGCCGGAAATGGTCTTTGGCAGTTCGGCAAACTCGATGCGGCGCACCCGCTTGTAGGCGCTGAGCCGTCCGCGCAGGAAGCGCAGGATGTCCAGCGCCGCGTCGCGCGTGGGTTCGTGGCCCGGCTTCAGCACCACGAAGGCCTTGGGCACCGCCAGCTTGATCGCGTCCGGGCTGGGCACCACCGCGGCTTCGGCCACCAGCGGGTGCTCGAGCAGCGCGCTTTCCAGCTCGAAGGGGCTGATGCGGTAGTCGCTGGCCTTGAACACGTCGTCGGCGCGGCCCACGTACCACAGGTAGCCGTCGACATCGCGCCGGGCGACGTCGCTGGTGCGGTAGTAGGCGCCGCCCAGCGCGGCCTGTGTCTTTTGCTCGTCGCCGGCATATCCCGCCATCAGCCCGGTGGGCGCGGGCTGCAGCCTGACCGCGAGTTCGCCCTCGTCGCATTCGCGGTCCTCGGTATCGAGCAGCACCATGCCGTAGCCCGGCATCGGCTGACCCATCGAGCCGGCGCGCACCGCCAGCCCCGGTGGGTTGCCGACCATGCAGGTGCTTTCGGTCTGGCCGTAGCCGTCGCGCAAGGTCAACCCCCAGCCGGCGCGCACGCGCTCGATCACTTCCGGGTTCAGCGGCTCGCCGGCGCCGATCACCTCGTTCAGCTTCACCGGCCACTGCGCCAGGTCTTCCAGGATCAACACGCGCCAGACCGTGGGCGGCGCGCACAGCGAGGTCACGCCACAGCGTACGAGGGTGTCGAGCGTGAACCTGGCGTCGAAGCGTGCCTGGTTGAGCACGAAGATGGTCGCACCGGCATTCCACGGCGCGTAGAAGCTGCTCCACGCATGTTTGCCCCAGCCGGGCGAGCTGATGTTCAGGTGCACGTCGCCAGGGCGCAGGCCCAGCCAGTACATCGTCGTCAGGTGGCCTACCGGGTAGCTTTGCTGGGTGTGCAGCACCATCTTCGGCTGGGCCGTGGTGCCGCTGGTGAAGTACAGCAGCAGCGGGTCGTCGGCGCGTGTCGGCCCGTCGGGCTCGAATTCGGCCGGCGCGGCGTCGGCCAGCGCATAGTCGGTCCAGCCCGGCAAGGAGCCGCCGACGAGGGTGCGCGTGTAGTCGCCCGGCACCTCGGCAAAACGCGCCGCGCCGGCGGCATCGGCCACCACATGGCGCATCTGCCCGCGCATCACGCGGTCGGCCAGGTCGGCGGCCGACAGCAGCGTGGTCGCCGGGCTGACCACCGCGCCCAGCTTGATGGCGGCCAGCGTCAGCTCCCACAGCGGCACCACGTTGCCCAGCATCAGCAGCATGCGGTCGCCGCGCTTCACGCCGCGCGAGCGCAGCCAGTGGGCAACGCGGTTCGAACGCTCGGCCATCTGCGCAAAGCTCAGCCGCTGTTCGCTGCCGTCCTCGTTGACCACCCACAGCGCGATGGCCGGGTTGTCGCGCGCCAGCACGTCGAACCAGTCCAGCGCCCAGTTGAAGTGCTGCAGCTGCGGCCAGCGGAAACCCGCCACGGCGGCGTCGTGCCGGCCGCGCTGTGCCAGCAGGAAGTCGCGCGCCTCGCGGAAGGCCTGAGTGGGCGAAGGGCTCATTGCGGGGGTCTCCTCGATCGGATTCCTGTGAACTTGGGGCGTGCCGGCAAGCGGGCATGGCGTTTGACCCCACAATTGTGTAGGCTTTGTACCTGACACGACCGGAGGCCGCGATGAAACCCGTATCCGAACTGCTCAAGGGCCGTGAAGGCACGCTGTGGCATGCGCGGGCCGACGACACGGTGTTCGAGGCGCTGCAGCTGCTGGCCGACTACGAGGTCGGCGCGCTGATGGTCATGGACCAGGGCAAGCTGGTCGGCGTGATCTCCGAGCGCGACTACACGCGCAAGATCGCGCTGCAGGGACGAAATTCCAAGGAAACCCGCGTGCGCGACATCATGACGCGCGACGTGCTCTACGTGACGCCCGATACCGGCACACGCGAATGCATGGCGTTGATGAGCGAGAAGAAGATCCGCCACCTGCCGGTGCTGGACGGCAGCACGGTGCTGGGCATGATCTCCATCCGCGACATCATGGACGACATCATTGCCGACCACGAGTCGACGATCGAGCAGCTCGAGAACTACATCCGCTCATAGTTCAGGCCATGGTGGGCGGCCAGGCGTGGCTTTCGCCTTGGCACGATCGGCACCACGCGTACAGCGCGTCGTACAGCACCATGCCGTGGCGCAGCATCTGATGGTCGTCGGCAAACAACTGCGACAGGCCCAGCGACACGGCATACAGGCCGGCCGATTGCGGTGTCAGGTCCAGACGCGAGGTGTCGGCGCCGCGCACGATGAGCGCCAGCTGCTGCAGCGCCGGATCGGCCAGCCGGTACTTCGCCAGGAAGGCATCGAAGCTGCACAGATCGCCGACATGGCTCATCTCCACGCCGGGGATGTCGTAGGCGACGGCTGCGCTGGCCCGAGCCACCGCCAGCACCTGCGCGGCGGGCACGTACAGGAATTCGGCTTCGGGGTCGATGAAGCGCTGGATGAGCCAAGGGCAGGCGATGCGGTCGATCTTGGGGCGCTCGCGCGTCACCCACTTCATGACGGCACCCCGCTGCCGTTCAGCGGCTGGGTCGGGCGCCCGTCGTCCAGCCAGCCCTGCATGCCGCCGACCAGGTAGCGCGCGTCCACGCCCAGCACGCGCAACGCGGTCGTCAAGCCTTGGCCGATCTCGTGGCCCTTGGCGCAGTACAGCGCGGCTGGACGCTGCGTGCCGATGCCGTCCTTCCAATCCAGCCACGCGGCCGGGTCGTGCCACTGCGCGCCTTCGATCTGCGCGCCATGCTCGGCGCGCGCACCGGCACGGCGCACGTCGAGCAGCTCGAAATCGAAGTCCTGCGCCTGCCACAGCGCCAGCTCCTTCGCGGTGATATGGCTCATGTTCAGACTCCCGCAAGGGCCAGTCTGAAGACCAGCCCGACGACGGCACAGGCCGCCAACAAGGGCAGTACGCCCACCTTGAAGCGGAACAGCGCCAATGCGGCGGCCAGGCCGATCAGCGCCGAGGGACCGTCGAAACGCCCGCCAAAGCCCTGCGGCCACAGCACGTGGTAGGCGAAGAACAGCGCCAGGTTCAGGATCACGCCGACCACCGCGGCGGTGATCGCCGACAGTGGCGCGGTGAAGCCCAGGCGGCCGTGCGTCGATTCGACCAGCGGCCCGCCGGCCAGGATGAACACGAAGGACGGCAGGAAGGTGAAGAAGGTCACCACCGTGGCGGCCAGCGCGCCGCCCAGGAACAGCGCCTCCGGCCCCAGCACCTGCCTGGCCCAGCCGCCGACGAAGCCGACGAAGGCCACCACCATGATCAGCGGGCCGGGCGTGGTCTCGCCCAGCGCCAGGCCGTCGATCATCTGCGTCGCGTCGAGCCACTGATGCGTCTCCACCGCGCCTTGGTAGACATAGGGCAGCACCGCGTAGGCGCCGCCGAAGGTCAGCAGCGCGGCCTTGGTGAAGAACCAGCCCATCTGCGTCAGCGTGCCGTGCAGGCCTTGCAACAACACCAGCGCCCCCATGCCCAGCAGCCACAGGCCCAGCCCCGCGGCCAACACCTTGGCCAGGTGCCGGCGCGAGAACCGCGCATGCGCCGGGGTCGGCGTGTGGTCGTCGATCAGCGCCGGGCCGTGGCTCGCGGCCGCGCCGGCATGCCCGCCGCCCAGGCTGAAGACCTGCGGCGCATGCCGCGCGCCGAAGTGCCCGATCAGCGCCGCCGCCGCCACGATGGCCGGGAACGGGGTGTCGAAGGCGAAGATGGCAACGAAGGCTGCAGCCGCGATGCCCCACATCCAGCGGTTCTTCAGCGCCCGCGTGCCAATGCGGTGCGCGGCGTGCAGCACCAGCGCCGTCACGGCCGGCTTGATGCCATAGAAGATGCCGGCCACCCACGGCACGTCGCCAAAGCGCAGGTAGATCCAGCTCAGGGCGATCAGGATGAACAGCGAGGGCAGCACGAACAGTGCGCCGGCGACGAGGCCGCCCCAGGTGCGGTGCATCAACCAGCCAATGTAGGTGGCCAACTGCTGTGCCTCGGGGCCGGGCAGCAGCATGCAGTAGTTCAGCGCGTGCAGGAAGCGCTGCTCGCTGATCCAGCGGCGGCGCTCGACCAGTTCGCTGTGCATGATGGCGATCTGCCCGGCCGGGCCGCCGAAGCTGATGAACCCCAGCTTCAGCCAGAAGCGCAGCGCCTCGCCGAAGCGCACGGCTTCGGGCGCCCTGCCGGCGTCGGCGACGGGAGGCGCAGTGGCTGTCACTTCGGGAGTCCTCGGTCGGTGCGCGTGGCGGCATCCGGCGCCGCGTGCAACGCATCGAACACGGCGGACGCGGCGGCCACCAGTTCGTCGTCGTCGGCATGCAGTTCGCGCAGGCCGGCGAGCACGCTCTCCAGGCCGGCGGCCTCGGCCACCGGGATGCCGCCGGCATCCAGGTAGCGCACCGCCGCGGCCAGGCGCTGCAGCCGGGGAACGCCTTCCAGGCCGAAGCTCGCCAACAGCACTTCGAAGCTCACGCGCGTGCCCACATG
Organism: Pseudomonadota bacterium; assembly: GCA_018261815.1. Taxonomy (GTDB): domain Bacteria; phylum Pseudomonadota; class Gammaproteobacteria; order Burkholderiales; family Burkholderiaceae_C; genus Rubrivivax. The sequence continues at coordinate 7,020 of JAGTRL010000073.1, read as the reverse complement.
CGTGAAGCGCGCGCCGTCGTAGTCGAAACCCAGCACGCCGCGCGGCGCGCGTGCCGGATCGGCGAGCCAGACGAAACGTGCGCGCGGGTCGATGAAGCGGCGGATCAACCAGGCGCAAGCCAGCCGGTCGACCCAGGGCCGCTCGCGCGTGGCCCAGCGCTTGCCCTGGAACTGCGCGATGTCCAGCCGCGCGATGCCCTGCTCGCGCCGGGCCTGAGGCTCGCCTTTGGAAAAGCGCGCGTCCAGCGCCTGGCGCAGGCCGTCGCAGGCCGATTGCGCCTGCGCGGCGGCCGCTGCGGGGTAGTAGTCGATGCGGCGCAGCGCCTGCAGCGCGTCGGCCACCGCGCGCAGCCGGCGCCGCGCGTCGGTCTCGGCCAAGCCTGGCAGTTCGGCCTGCAGCGCAGCGGCGCTGGCGTGCCACCGGGCGTAGGCCTCGCCGCGGTCGAACAACGCCAGCAATTGATCGCGCTGGGCATCGTCCCGCGGCGAGAGCTCCAGCACCAGCGCCGTGCCGCCGTGCTCGCGCACCTCGGCGGCGAGCGGCTCGAACCCGTCGCCCTGAGCCGCCGGCAACAGGTAGGCGCCATCGCGCAGTGCCGCGCAGCCCAGCGCCTTGAGCGCGCGCCAAATGCGCAGCCGCACGGCATTCGGCTGCGTCGGCAGGGTGACCAGGAGGAGGGACCACATGAATGAATCATATGCTACAAGAGAAGAAATATCTATTACATCTCAATGTGGCGACCCAGGGTCTGCGGGGGATCGAACGGCGCGCTGCAGGACCGCGGTGCAGGGGCAGAATCCGGGCAGACTTCCTCAGCGCCCACCATGACGATCTCCTTCGACCCGACGAACTTGCGTGCCCTGGCCTTCGACGTCTTCGGCACCGTGGTCGACTGGCGCTCCTCGATCATCCGCGAAGGCCGGATGCTGTCGGCCGCCAAGGGCCTGCAGGTCGACTGGCCGGCCTTCGCCGACGCCTGGCGTGCCGGCTACGCGCCGGCGATGGACCGCACCCGCGGCGCCGGCGATGTCTGGGCCGACATCGACACGCTGCACCGGCAGATCCTCGATGAGCTGGTGCCGCGCTTCGGACTGGGCGCCCTGTCCGAGGCCGAACTGGTGCAGCTCAACCGGGTGTGGCACCGGCTGATGCCCTGGCCCGACAGCGTCGGCGGCCTGAACCGGCTGCGCGGCCGTTACCCGATCAGCACGCTGTCCAACGGCAACGTCTCGCTGCTGGTGGACATGGCGCGCAACGCCGGCCTGCCCTGGGACTGCGTGCTCTCCGGCGAACTGATCCACAGGTACAAGCCGGATCCCGAGGTCTACCTGATGGCCGCGCGGCTGCTGGGCTGTGCGCCGCACGAGCTGATGCTGGTGGCCGCCCATCCCAGCGACCTGCGCGGTGCCCAGGCCTGCGGGCTGCGCACGGCCTATGTGCACCGCGCGCTGGAATTCGGCCCCGATGCACCGCCGCGACCGGCACGGCCCGAAGGCTTCGACCTGGTGGCCGGCGACTTTCTCGACCTGGCGCGGCAACTCGGCACATGAACGAGCAGGCCGCAGGCCAGGTGCTGCTGCTGCGCGCCTTCGAAACCACCGGCTTCGCGCGCTGGACCGACGAGGACCGCGCCTGGGCCAGCCGCAGCGCGCTGCAGGCGGTCGGCACCGAGGCCCCGGCCGAGGCGTTCCTGGCGGCGCGCGCCCAGGCCGGGCTGCGCCGGCTGGAGCCGCTGGATCCGCTGTTGCCGCGCTGGAGCGCCTTGCGGCCGTGGCGCGGCGAATGGGCGTGGCTGGCGGTCGGCCTCGGGCTGCTGCTGGGCGTGGCGGTCGACCGCATCGGCAGCGCGCAGCTGATCAACCTGCTGGCCCCGCCGGTGTGGGCGCTGATTGCCTGGAACCTGGCGGTCTATGCGATCCTGCTGCTGCGCCGCGTGCTGGGCTCGGCCACGCCCGGGATGCTGAGCCAGCTGCTGGGTTCGCTGTGGCAGCGCTGGCGCGCGCGCAGCCTGCCGCCGGCGGGCGACAGCGCCGCGGCCTGGACGCAGTTCGCCGGTGACTGGGCCGCCTGCAGCCAGCCGCTGTACAGCGCGCGCTTCGCGGCGCTGCTGCACTTGGCTGCCGCTGCCGTCGGCCTGGGCCTGATGGCCGGCCTGTACCTGCGCGGCCTGGTGCTCGACTACCGCGTCGGCTGGCAGAGCACCTTCCTCGATGCGGCCACGGTGCATGCGTGGTTGTCCACGCTGCTGGCACCGGCGCTGGCGCTGTCGGGCCAGACCCTGCCCGACATCGCCGCGCTGCAGGCGCTGCGCCTGCCGCAGGCCGGCGCGGCGGTGCCAGCTTCGGCGGCGCCGTGGATCCACCTGTATGCGCTGCAGCTGCTGCTGCTGGTGCTGCTGCCGCGGCTGCTGCTGGCGCTGTGGGCCGGCCTGCGCGCGCGCCGCCTGCAGGCGCAGCTGCCGCTGCCCCTGGCCGAACCCTACTTCCAGCGGCTGCTGCGCCAGCAGCGCGGTGGCCACACGCCGGTGCGGGTCTGGCCGCATGCGCGCGCACCCGATGCTGCGGCGCAGGCGGCGCTGCGCTCGCTGCTGGCGCGCGTGCTCGGCGACGGGGTGCAGCTGCAGCTCGCGCCCACCGTGGCCTATGGCAGCGAGGAAGCGCCGGCCGAGTTGCGCAGCGACGGCGCTTGGCGCCTGGCGCTGTTCGACCTGGCGGCCACGCCCGAGCCCGAAAGCCAGGGCCGGCTGCTGCAGGCGCTGGGCGCAGCCGGGATGCAGCCGCCGCTGGCGCTGGTCGATGAATCCGCCTTCGCGCAGCGCTTCGGCGCGACCTCGCCGCGCCGCGCCGAACGCCGCCAGGCCTGGACCGAACTGGCCCGTGCCTCGGGCAGCACGGCGGTGTTCGTCGAACTGCGCTCGGGCAATCTGACGGCGGCCGAGGACGCGCTGGCCCGCGCCCTGCAAGCGACCGCCGGCGCATGAGCGCGCTGGGCCATTACCGAGCGCTCATATCGGAGCGCGCAGCGCAAAGGGTAGTCCAGTGAGCGACGCGCCGCAGAGCCTGCAGCTGAGTCTGGTGTCGCACACCAACGTGGGCAAGACCACGCTGGCGCGCACGTTGCTGGGCCGCGATGTCGGCGAGGTGCGCGACGCCCCGCATGTCACCGAATTCGCCGACGCCTACGAGATGCTGCGCACGCCGCAGGGCGAGACGCTGCGCCTGTGGGACACGCCGGGCTTCGGCGACAGCGTGCGCCTGCTGCGCCGCATGCAACAAGCCGGCAACCCGCTCGGCTGGTTCCTCGGCCAGGTCTGGGACCGCTGGCTCGACCGCCCCTTCTGGGCCAGCCAGCAGGCGCTGCGCCACGTGGCCGAGACCACCGACGTGGTGCTGTACCTGGTCAGCGCCGCCGAGGAGCCGCAGGCCGCCGCCTACGTGACCAGCGAGATGGCGCTGCTGCGCTGGGTCGGCAAGCCGGTGATCGTGCTGCTCAACCAGCTGGGCATGCCGCGCGAGCACGCGCTCGAGCAGGCCGAGGTGCAGCGCTGGCGCGAGCATCTGGCGCCCTTCGAGCCGGTGGCGCAGGTGCTGCCGATGGATGCCTTTGCGCGCTGCTGGGTGCAGGAGGGCGTGCTGCTGCAGGCCATCGAGCACTGCCTGCAGGACGAGCAACGCGCGCTGATGCAGCGACTGGCTGCCGCCTGGCGTGACAGCCGACTGGCGCTGTACCAGGCTTCAGTCGATGCGCTGGCCCAGAGCATGGCGCGGCTGGCCGCAGCGCGGCAGGAGCTGGCCGATGCGCCCGGGCTGCGAGCCGGCCTGCGCAGGCTGGGTGCCGCGCTGGGCCTGCGCGCCGACGAGCGCAACCCGGCGCTGCTGGCCCAGGCGGCGCTGGCCGAACAGCTCGACGCCGAAGTGCGCGCCAGCACTACGCAGCTGATCGAGCTGCATGGTCTGTCGGGGCAGGCGCAGGGCGAGATCCTGCAGCGCATGGCCAGCCACTACCAGCTGACGCTGCGCATGGACGAAAGCAAGGCGGCGCTGATCGGCGGCGCGCTCACCGGGGCTCTGGTCGGGCTGAAGGCCGACATCGCCGCCGGCGGGCTGACGCTGGGCGGCGGGCTGCTCGCCGGCGGCCTGCTCGGCGCGCTGGGCGCGGCCGGCCTGGCGCGCGCCGTCAACCTGGTGCGCGGCACCGACACTTCCTGGATCGCCTGGAACGCCGAGGCGCTGGACACACTGCTCGAAGCCGCGCTGCTGCGCTACCTGGCGGTGGCGCATTTCGGCCGCGGCCGTGGTGAGTGGGAGCGCGCCGAAACCCCGGCGCACTGGAAGCCGGTGGTCGAGGCCGCGCTGGCTGCCGAGGCCGCCACGCTGGCGGCTGTGTGGGCGGGCCGCGGCGCGCCGGCCAGCGGCGACGAGGTCGTGGCCGAGCTCGCACCGCGGCTGCGGCCGGTGATCGACCGGCTGCTGCGCGCCACCCTGGAGCAGTTGTACCCGCAGTCGCCGATGCCGCACTCCGGCTGACGCGGTGGAACCGAAGCCCGGCGCGACACCTCTGACGCGTTCCATGCACCGCGAACCCTTGCCGCCGAGAGCCTGCGCATTCACCCGTCGCGAGGTCCTGGGCCAGGCCGTGGCGGGCCTGACGTTGCCCTGGTTCGGCAGCGGACAGGCTGGTGCCCAGGCCACCGCGCCGCTGACGCGGCGCATTCCCTCCAGCGGCGAGGCGTTGCCAGTGGTCGGCCTGGGCAGCTGGATCACCTTCAACGTCGGCGGCGACGAGGCCGCGCGCGCGGCCTGTGTGGAGGTGGTGCGCGCTTTCTTCGCCGAGGGCGGGCGCATGATCGATTCGTCACCGATGTATGGTTCGTCGCAGCCGACCATCGGCTTCGCGCTGGCGCAGATCGGCCGGCCGGCGGCGCTGTTCTCGGCCGAGAAGGTGTGGGTCGGCGACGGCGCGCGCGGGCCGGCGCAGATGGAAGCCTCGCGCGCCTACTGGGGCGTGTCGCGCTTCGACCTGATGCAGGTGCACAACCTGCTGGCCTGGCAGGAGCACCTGCCACGGCTGTTCGACATGAAGGCGGCCGGCCGGCTGCGCTATGTGGGCATCACCACCTCCGAGGGCCGGCGCCATGCCGAGATTGAACACGTGATGCGCAGCCAGCCGATCGACTTCGTGCAGCTCAGCTACAACCTGCTCGACCGCGAGGCCGAGCAGCGCCTGCTGCCGCTGGCGCAGCAGCGCGGCATTGCCGTCATCGTCAACCGGCCCTTCCGCGAAGGCGCGCTGCTGCGCCAGCTGGCGCGCCACCGCCTGCCGGGCTGGGCCGCGGAGATCGACTGCGAGCATTGGGCGCAGGTGGCGTTGAAGTTCGTCGTCAGCCACCCGGCCGTGACCTGCGCGATCCCGGCTACCAGCCAGGTGGCGCACCTGCGGCAGAACATGGCCGCCGCGCGCGGACCGCTGCCCGACGCGGCGCTGCGCAGCCGCATGGCCCGCGACGTGGCCGCGCTGTGAGCCCAAGGTGAGCGAAGGGTGGACCGACTGGTTGAGCTACAGGCCGTCGGACTTCCTGATGTTCTCGCCACGCATCTATTGGCGGCTCTTCGAATCGCTGAACCTGGCGTTCTGGCCGCTGCAGGCCGGCATCGTGCTGGCCGGCCTGGCCTGGCTGGGCTGGGTGTGGCGCGACGGCGGCACGCCCGGCCGCAGCGCCGCGCGCTCTGCACTGTCCGCCCTGGCGCTGGGCTGGGCGCTCACGGGCTGGGCCTTTCTGTGGCATCGCCTGGCACCGATCCACTGGCTGGCCGGCTACATCGCACCGCTGTTCCTGCTGCAGGCCGCCGCGCTGCTGGCGTTGGCGGTGCACGGCGCGGTGCAGGGCCATCACGACCGGCTACGCCGCGTGGCCGGTCTGGCGCTGTTGCTGTGGGCGCTGCTGCTGCACCCGCTGCTCGCCGGCCTGTCGGGGCGCCCTTGGACCCAGGCCGAGTTCGGCGGCCTGGCAGCCGACCCGACGGTCATCGCCACGCTGGGCCTGCTGCTGCTGTTGCGCGGCCCGCGCGGGCCGATGCGCGCCCTATGGGCGCTGCCGCTGGCCTGGTGCATGCTGAGCGCCGCGACCTTGTGGACCATGGGCTCGGCCCAGGGCTGGGTGCCGTGCGCGGTGCTGCTGCTGGCGGGCCTGGCGGCGCGGCGTGGTCGCCACGCTGCATTCGCTGAGGGCGGGCCGCGCGGCCATGGACGAGCTTGGTGACAACGATTAAGGTGCACTCCAGTGAAAACGCCGATCGATTTCTTCTTCGACTTCAGCTCGCCCTATTCGTACATCGCGTCCGAATGGGTGGAGGCGCTGGCCGCGCGGCACGGGCGCACCGTGCGCTGGCAGGCCATCCTGCTGGGCGTCACGTTCCAGGCCGCGGGGCTGAAGAGCCCGGTGGCCTACCCAATCAAGCGCGAATACACCCTGCGCGACGTCCGCCGTTCGGCGCGCTTCGAAGGCCTGCCCTACACCCAGCCCGACGAGTTGCCGATCCCCACGCTGAACGCGGCGCGCGTGTTCTGGTGGCTCCACGACAGCCAGGGTCCGAGCCAGGCCACCGCTTGGGCCCGTGCCGGGCTGCGCGCCTATTTCACCCGCGGCGTCATGCTCAGCCAGCCCGAGCCGCTCAAGGCGCTGGCTGCCTCCAGCGGGCTGGACGCGCAACAGGCCGAGGCTGCCTGGGGCGACCCGCTTTGGAAGGCGCGCCTGAAGCGTGCCAACGACGAGGCGTTGGCCGCAGGCGTGTTCGGCGCACCCTTCTTCGTGGTCGATGGCGAGCCCTTCTGGGGCAACGACCGCAAGGCGCAGATCGAGCGCTGGCTGGCGCAGGGGCCGTTCTGAACCCTTTCCGACGCATTCTGGAGAACCACATGAAGAAGACCGTGAAGTCGATGGTCGACGAGGCCACCGCCGCCATCACCACCTACAGCATCGAGGAGGCGCGCGACCTGCACGGCCGCGAGGACGTGCAGTT
>JAGTRL010000409.1 GCA_018261815.1 Pseudomonadota bacterium | reverse complement strand
CACAGCGTGGTGCGACCGACGCTGAGCGAGCCTTTGCGTCAACTGGGCTGGGTCGAAGGCCGGAATATCGCCTTCGAAGTCCGCTACACCGAGGGCCAGCGCGAACGGTTTCTTCCATTCGCCAAGGAACTCGTCGCGGCCCAGGTCGAGATCATCGTCGCCGTGGCGCCAACCGCGATCCGCGCGACCATGCAGGCCACGAGCGAAGTGCCGATCGTCATGGCCTGGTGGGGCGGCCCCGACCTGGTCGAAGCCGGACTCATCGGCAGCTACGCGCGGCCGGGCGGCAACGTCACCGGCGTGGACATGCTGCTGTCCGCGCTCGACGCGAAGCGCCTCGACGTGCTGCGCCAGGCGGTGCCCAAGGCGACGAAGGTCGCCGTGCTCATCCACAACCGGAAAGACTACGAGCCGCAGATGCCGCCAGTGCGCGAGGTCGCCAGGAAGGCGGGGCTCAACCTGGAGATCTTCGACACGCTCGACACGCGCGACAGCAGCGTCAATTACAGCGAAGCCTTCGATGCCATCGCCCGCTCGCGGTGCCAGGCGCTGCTGGTCATGTCCAGCCCGCTTTTTGCGCGTGACAGCAAGCCGATCATCGAAGCGGCCGCCCGCATCGGCGTGCCCGCCATGCACGGCGAGGTCCGCAATGCGCGCGAAGGCGGCCTGATCGCCTACGGCACGACGCCAGCGCATCTCGACCGCCAGGTCGCCAGGCAGATCGACAGGATCCTGCGCGGCGCCAGGCCCGGTGATCTGCCGGTCGAACAGCCCAGCCGCTACGAAATGGCGATCAACCTGACGACGGCCAGAACTCTCGGCCTCGTGATACCGCAGGCGCTGCTGCTTCAGGCCGATCACGTCATCGACTGACCTGGCGCGGGCGCCGCCGGGTGCGCGTTCAGGCCGGGCTCGAGCGCAGGCCGTAGACCTGGCCGCCGATGAACAGGTACTCGGCGCGCAGCACCGCATCGCCCTTCTCGCCGGTGAAGGTGAAGCCCAGCACGCCGACCGTGTCGCCCACCTTGATCTCGGGCACCTTCCACGCGTCCATGCGCGTCAGCGGCGCCAGTTCGATCTCCCAGACGCGGTCCTTGCGCGTCGGCAGCTGGGCTGACCTAAGCAGCGCCGCGCCATCGACGCCGGCAGACTGCGCCGGCAGCTTGCGGCTGGCCAGGTCGCTCGGCAGCTTCAGGTTGGACGGCAGCTCCAGCGACAGCTCGGCATGCGGGTTGCGCCAGGCCACCTTGGTGGCGCGCCCTTCCAAATAGATCGGCCGGTTCTGGTCGAAGCTGCTCCAGCCATGGTGAGCGCGGGCGGCCAGCGGCGCGGCCAGGGCGGTGGCAATGAATGTTCGGCGTTGCATGCGGCTCTCCTCAGGCGTAGGCAATCCAGCGACCGCAAATGATGACAGCCAGCCAAAGCCCCGTCGACACCACGGTCTGAACCCGTGCCTCGCGGTCCAGCAGCTGCAGGCTGCCGCGCGCGTGGAACCAGGCGGCGTTCAACCCGGCCAGCATCACCAGGCCCATCTTGATGACGAAGATGCGGTTGGCCAACAGTTCGGCCGGCTGGCCCGCAAACATCAACAGGCCGCTGGCGCCAATGAGCGCAAAGCCCAGCAGCGACAGGCCCAGCGCCAGGCGGGCCAGCGGCTGCACCGGCAGTTCGGGGCCGAAGCCCCAGACCCGCATTTCGAACAGCACCAGGTTGCCCAGCAGCAGCGCAATGCCGACGATGTGCACGACCTCCAGCGCCGGGTAGGCCCAGGGGTGAGAGACGATCCAGGCAAACATGCGGCGCATTTTCGCGCGCACCCGGCCTCCTAGAATCGAGCGCATGCACATCCACATCCTGGGCATCTGCGGCACCTTCATGGGCGGGCTGGCGGCACTGGCGCGTGAAGCCGGCCACCGCGTCACCGGCTGCGATGCCAACGTCTACCCGCCGATGAGCGATCAGCTCGAGGCGCTGGGCATCGAGCTGGTCGAAGGCTTCGGCGCCGAGCAGCTGGCCTTCAGGCCCGACGTCTTCGTTATCGGCAACGTGGTCACGCGCGGCAACCCGTTGATGGAAGCCATCCTCGACGCCGGCGCGGCCTACACCAGCGGCCCGCAATGGCTGGCCGAGCAGGTGCTGCCCGGCCGCCACGTGCTGGCCGTGGCCGGCACGCACGGCAAGACCACCACCACCTCGATGCTCGCCTGGATGCTGGAATCGGCCGGCCTGCAGCCCGGCTTCCTGGTGGGTGGCGTGCCGCTGAACTTCGGCGTGTCGGCGCGGCTGGGCCGGGGCAAGTGCTTCGTCATCGAAGCCGACGAGTACGACACCGCCTTCTTCGACAAGCGCAGCAAGTTCGTGCACTACCGGCCGCGCACGGCGATCCTGAACAACCTGGAACTGGACCACGCCGACATCTTTCCGGACCTGGCCGCCATCGAGACGCAGTTCCACCACCTGGTGCGCACCGTGCCGGCCTCGGGCCGGCTGGTGGTGAACGCGCGCGACGAGGCGCTGCAGCGCGTGCTGGCGCGCGGCTGCTGGAGCGAGGTGCAGCGCTTCGGCACGCGCAAGGAGGAACCGGGCGGCTTGCGCGCGCGCGGCGAGCCGCATGCCTTCGACGTGCTGCGCGGCAGCCTGAAGATCGCCCGCGTCGACTGGCCGCTGCTGACCGCGATGCGCAGCACCGTCAACGGGCTGCGCCGCAAGGTCGGGCTGGAGCGCATCCTGGCGGTGTTCGAGCCGCGCTCCAACACCATGAAGCTGGGCGCGATGAAGGCCCAGCTGCCCTGGGCGCTGGAAGAAGCCGACCTGAGCTTCTGCCTGCAGGGAGACTACGGCTGGAGCGCGGCCGAGGCGCTGGCGCCGCTGGGCCCGCAGGCGATGGTGACCGATTCGGTGGACCGGCTGGTTGCCGAAGTGGTGCGCGCAGCCCGGCCCGGCGACCATGTGCTGTGCATGAGCAACGGCGGGTTCGGCGGCATCCACGGCAAGCTGCTCGCTGCGCTGAAGGCGAAGGGCTGATGGCCGCGACCCATCTGCTGTATCTGCACGGCTTCCGCTCGTCGCCGAAGTCCTTCAAGGCGCAGCGGCTGCAGGCCTGGCTGGCCGAGCACCACCGCAACGTGCGCTGGTGGTGCCCGCAGCTGCCGCCGTCGCCGCGCGAGGCGATGGCGCTGGTGCGCGAAGGCACCGCCGGCTGGCCGGCCGCGACCTCGGCCGTGCTCGGCAGCTCGCTGGGCGGCTTCTATGCCACCGTGGTGGCCGAGGCCACCGGCTGGCCGGCGGTGCTGATGAACCCGGCCGTGGACCCGGCGCGCGACCTGGGTCCTTACGTCGGTGAGCTCAGCGCCTTCCACGCGCCCGAGGAGCGCTTCTTCTTCCGCGCCGACTACATTGATGAACTGCGCGCCATGACGCCCGGGCAGATCAGCCGGCCCGAGCGCTACTACGCCATCATCGCCAAGGGCGACGAGGTGCTCGACTGGCGCGAGATGACGGCGCGCTACCCGGGCGTGAACCTGCGGCTGCTCGAAGGCAGCGACCATGCCTTGAGCGATTTCGATGATCACCTTCCCCACATCCTGAAGTTCCTGCAACCATGCGACTGAAACACAAGACCTGCATCGTCACCGGCGCCGCGCAAGGCATCGGCCTGGCCACCGCCTTGAAGTTCGCCGAAGAAGGTGCCAACGTCGTCGTCGCCGACCTCAAGCCCGAGGGCGTGGACGCCGCGGTGGCGCTGGTGCGCGCCCGCGGCGCGCAGGTGCTGGGCTTCGCGCTCAACGTCACCGACCGCGAGGCGCTGGACCACATGGTCGCGGCGGTGAAGGAACGTTTCGGCAGCATCGACGTGCTGGTCAACAACGCCGGCATCACCAAGGACGCGCGGCTGCAGAAGATGACGCTGGCGCAGTTCGATGCGGTGATCGACGTCAACCTGCGCGGCGTTTTCCATTGCGCGCAGGCGGTGCTGCCGGTGATGCTGGCGCAGGGCTCGGGCGTGATCCTCAATGCCAGCAGCGTGGTCGGCATCTACGGCAACTTCGGCCAGACCAACTACGCGGCCAGCAAGTTCGGCGTCATCGGCTTCACCAAGACCTGGAGCCGCGAGCTCGGGCCCAAGGGCATCCGCGTCAACGCGGTGGCGCCGGGCTTCGTCGAGACGCCGATCCTGGCCACCATCCCCGACAAGGTGCTGCAGCAGATGCGCGAACAGGTGCCGCTGCACCGCCTGGGCAAGCCGGAGGAAATCGCCAATGTCTACGCCTTCCTGTCCAGCGACGAGGCCAGCTACATCAACGGTGCGGTGATCGAGGTGTCGGGCGGCATGACGGTATAGGCTGGGGCCGGCCTACAGGCTGGCAAAACGCTTGATCATGGCCTGCTTGTCCTGGCTCAGGCCCGCGAGTTGCGACTCCTGGATCC